>CAZAGU010000092.1:7384-13845 GCA_964484805.1 uncultured bacterium | reverse complement strand
TCATCTGATTGTTAAACGGATTTGGAAATGCCCCTAAGCTGTGACGCTCTGGTACGCTTTCTCCATCCGGTCGAACTGCTCCATCACCCGGAAAGCCATAAACATTAATCGTGGAAGACCCTTCTAAATTGGTTGCAAACTGGAATTCAATCCTACCGTCTCCGTCAAAATCCCCCATAGATGGCATCGCCGGGTATGACGAATTCTGATAATCAAATTCCCATTCCTCTGAACCATCCAGAGCTGAATGAACTGAAATTGTTCCTGAATAAGGAAGTTGACCATCAACGACCTCATAGCTATAGCCATGGGCAATGAATTCCAGGTCTTCATCATCATCCAGATTAACAGGAGATTGCGAAATATACTTGCCACGAATACGAAACATCTCTCTGTGAGTTCGTCCATTTATCACTAACCCAGTTTGTATCGTATCCTCGATAGTTCCATTCACAATAATATCATCACAACCATCGTTATCAAAATCGTAATTGTACATTCCGTTTGACACGATTGAACTTGAGATTCCAAAAGTTAAATTTGGAATCTCATACTGCCACTCAAGCTGATATTGAGCGTGAAGCTGTGTGGCAAAAACTAGCATTGCCACAAGTAGCAACAATTTTATTTTCATTGCTTTTCCTCAATGAATTTCTTGTAATGAAGGCGATGAACCGAAATCTGTTTAATCTGTTGTGCGTTTTGTGGTTATGCCAATAAACTCTCAATCTGGATTCCAGCCTTCGCTGGGATGACAGCGGAATTCTTCCACTGTATTTTCAGTTAGGATATACATGTCCGGGCAAGCCGGACATGTATTGTGCCCGAAATTTCACTTGGCTGACTGATAGCCCTTTTTCGTGGGGTGATGGTTTGCCAGATGCCCCATCTCAACTGCCGCCTTCAAGCCTTCAATTGCTCTGTCAATATGCTCTTCGGTGTTGAATGGGCCCACCGAGAAGCGCACCGTGCCGCCAATCGGCAATGTGCCCATTTGCTCGTGAACTAGCGGTGCGCAGTGCAATCCTGTTCTGGTGGCGATGTCAAAATCGCAATCCAGCACCATGCCGACGTTCATGGATTCAAATCCGTCCACATTCACCGACAGCACCGGAATATGATTTTCAAGGTCTTCAGCATGATAGATTGTTATGCCTTCAACGTCCTTAATGCCTTCCCAGAGGCGTTTCAAGAGTGCCATTTCTTTGTGATGAATCGCTTTGGGTCCACCCTGTTCGCGAATGAATTCCTGTCCAGCTACTAAGCCCGCAATGCCCATCGTGTTTAATGTGCCGGCTTCGAGGCGGAATGGATATTCTTCAAGATGAGTCTTTTGAGCAGAACGAACGCCAGTGCCACCCCAACGGGTTGATTTGATTTTCACGTGGTCGTCGGTGCAGATGCCGCCAATGCCCGTGGGGCCAAACAGTGATTTATGACCCGTGAAACAAACCGCGTCAATGTTCATCTCTTTGAGCTTGACCGGCACAACGCCGGCTGTCTGCGATGCGTCAACCGCGAAAAACACACCACGGTCGCGGCAGATTTTGCCAATTGCGGCGATGTCCTGACAGGTGCCGATGACATTGGAGCCATGGTTGACGATGACCAGCTTGGTGTCGTCGCGGATGGCGTTTTTAATGTCGTCGGGATCAATGAAGCCTTGGCTGTTAAAAGGAATGTATGTTACGGGATTTCCGCGCTCGTGTTCGAGGTGATAAAGCGGGCGGAGGACGCTGTTGTGCTCAAGTGTGGTGGTAACGGCGTGACCGCCATCCCAGAGCACACCCTGTATGACCTGATTTAGCGAGTCTGTGGCGTTGTATGAAAAAGTGCAGTGATCGGGGCTTCCGCCGCCGAAGAGTTTAATTAGTTCAGTGCGACATTGATGCACCACTTCTTCAGCCTGCATGGCTTTGTCATAGCCTGATCTGCCCGGATTCACGCCGAATTCTTTGAAGAACGCGGTCATGTATTCGTGTACTTTGTCAGGTTTGGGCCATGTGGTGGCGGCGTTATCGAGATAGATTAAATTGCCCAAGTATCCTCCTCAAAAGTAAGTGTTAAACTGAAGACTGTCTAACAAGCTATTATGAGACTGTTGAAAAACTCGAATCCTCATTCCCAACTTGATTGGGAATCCAGTTTAAAAGTTTCGATGCTGACATTAATTGCAGTATTATCAGCAACTTACTAAACGCAGTACACCAAAGGTGAACAGTGGCAAGCCAATGCCTCGTCTGCCCGGAAATGACAGTGGGAAGAAATCAATAATTTCCTAATGCCCATTTTTCAACAGTCTCATTACATCAAATTGTCTGAAGTTGTCGATTGCTCTTGCCTGCGACATGAACAAACCAAGGTGTAAACATCTCACATTAAGGTAAGCAAAGAAATATTAACAGGCAAGGTTGAAACAATGTCACTCAAGCCCGCTCTTTCTCTTTTGCAAGGAAATCCTGAATGATTTGCGCATGATCGAAAACGATTGGCTCGGGAAGTTCATTCTCTTTGAATGCTCGCGCTTCTTTTGCGTCGTCAGCGCCAACAGGGATGCCTTGGGCTGTCGCGCCAAAAACTGCCGTTACGGTGTGAAAACGCGGGTCGCGGGATGGGTCGGAATACACTCCAACCAGCCATAAATCCTGAATTATCAATCCTGTCTCTTCTTGAGCTTCGCGAGCGGCGGCGGTTTCAACAGTTTCGCCGACCTCGACAAATCCACCGGGAATCGCCCAGCCGAGCGGTGGATATTTGCGTTTCACAAGAACGATGCCATCGGCGGTGCGGATTAACGCATCCACAGTCAAGTATGGCGTGGGCGGTGGTGTCCATTGAATCGGTTCTGTATTCATTTTGGTGTCCAGCTGTTTTTTAAGCGTTAATTTATATGAACTTTGAGCTAAAGTGCTGTGTTTTGACTCTTGTCACAATAGGTTAATTAAAATTTGTGCATTTTCAAAGACTTGAATAGAGAAAATTGCTTGCAAATGTGGCATTAGAATTTTATATTTCTTGGTTCTGCATATCAAATTTTGGAAGATCAAAACATGAACCAAGATACCATAGATGACTATACGAAGGCTGTGATTCCCCGCTGGAATGAAGTGAACGCCAAACTGAAACAGGCGGCGGTGGATTGTGAACGAGACTCAGGCACAATAAATGTCGTTGGCGTGACCAAGCGGCATCCTGTCGAGATAATTATCGCCGCATACAACGCTGGCGTGGTGAAGATTGGCGAATCGTTCATACAGGAAGCCGAAGAGAAGCGCCCTGTTGTTGACGAATACCTGAAGGCGAAGGGTGTAAATCCTTCATCGCTCCAGTGGCACATGATCGGCAAACTTCAGTCAAACAAAGCCGCCAAGGCGGTGGAGTTGTTTGATGTGATCGAATCGGTCGATAGTGTCAAACTTGCAAAGCGGCTGTCTCGGCTGGCAGTTGAGCAGAGTAAGACTCTGAAGATTTTCATCGAGCTGAACATTTCCGGCGAAGCGAACAAGAGCGGTTTCGAGATGCCGACTATGAGCGCGGCGGATATTCTGCCGGTGCTGGCTGAAGTCTGCGAGCTTCCGGCTTTGCAGGTGATGGGCTTGATGGCGATTGGACCTCTTACGGATGACACAGAGCGAATTTCAAAGGCGTTCGGCGCGGTGCGGGAAATATTGGCAGAGATTCACGAGTCTCATCCCAGCCTTGCCATTGGCAATGAGCTTTCGATGGGCATGAGCGACGACTTTCTGCTGGCGATTGCCGCTGGTTCGACTATGGTCAGGATCGGCACGGCGATATTTGGATCGAGGCCGGCGATGGTGTGACGGAGTTGGGCGAAGGGTAGCCCGGAAGCGACTACATTCCGGGGAGGTATCCTAACCACGAAGCACACCAAGGGCACAATGGCGATCTTGTGGAGAATGGGTAGTAAACGCCACAGCGGAAGAATTCCGCTGTCATACCAGCGAAGGCTGGTATCCAGTGCTTTGAGAGAAAGATTTCTATCCACAGATTTCGCGGATTCCGCAGATTGGGAGCAGTAGCCAGGGAGCGACTGCATCCCGTGGAAAAGGGTAAAACGGTGGACGCTCCCCACTGTCATTCCCGCGAAGGCGGGAATCCAGATTGAGAGTTTAAAGCCTTAACCACTAAGGACACAAAGCGCACTAGGGATGAATGCGATGGATACCTGCCTTCGCAGGTATGACATAAGAAAGAATGACCTGATTAACGTTTCTCTGGATTCCCAATCAAGTTGGGAATGAGGAGACAAGAAGGGATGAATGCGGTGGGTTCCTGTCCTCGCGGGTATGACTGTACGATTCAGCGGTGAACAGTATATAGCTAAAAGGTGTGATGTGCTTAGTCCAATCGAAATCAAAAAACACGAGTTCAGCCGCGCCTTTCGCGGCTACGATCCCGATGAAGTCAGAGGTTTCCTCGATAGCCTCGCGGGTGAAGTGGAACGGCTGTCTGACCAATACCGCACTCAGACGCTTGAACTCGAGCGGCTGAAGTCCGAGACAACTGCCTTTCAGCGTGTCGAACAGAATCTTAAGGACGCGCTAGTTCAGGCTCAGGAAAACTTGAAAAAAGCTGAAGAGACTTCGCGTCGGGAAGCCGATCTGGTTATCAAGGAAGCACAGTTCGAGGCGGAAAAAATCATCCGTGATGCCCGCCGCAAGACTGGCGACATCGAGTCGGAAATCGAGCAACTTTCCGTCAAGCGAGATAGCTTCGTCAGGAAACTGCGCATTTTGCTCTCCTCCGAGCTTGAGATACTACACCTTCTGGAGAACTTTGACGCTGACGACAAGCTTAAAGGCGGTTCTGCTGGCAGAAGCAAGCCAGAAATTACCCCTGAGGTAATCCCGGACAGCTTGGATTCCTCAGAAACCAGCGACATTGACCCGTTGAACAGGATTTAATACATGACACAGCAGCTAGTGAACCATGACCTTTACGACAAAATTACCAAGGTAGCAGATTTCATTCGCGCTCAGGGTTACACCCAAACACCTGAAGCCGCGCTGATTTTTGGCAGTGGCTTGGGCGCGATTGCGCTCGGCATGGATGTTGAGCACTCGTTCCCGTATGAGGAAATACCCGGCTTTGGGCAATCCACGCTCGACTTCCACAAGGGTAGATTGCTAATGGGCAAAGTCGGCGGTCGTCATGTTGTGGCGATGGATGGCAGACTGCACTACTACGAAGGCTTCTCGATGACCGAGATTACATTCCCGGTGCGGGTAATGCAGGCGTTGGGAGCGCAGAAGCTGATGCTGTCGAATATCGCCGGCGGCTTGAACCCGGAATTCCGAGCTGGTGACATTACGCTGATCGTCGATCACATCAACATGATGGGGTCGAACCCGCTGATAGGGCACAATGACGAGCGGCTGGGCATCCGTTTCCCGGACATGAAAGAACCATACAGCCATCGCTTGATCGCACTGGCTGAAAAACATGCCCGACGCTTGGATATTTCACTGCCACGGGCTGTGTATTTGGCGCTTTCTGGGCCAACCTTCGAGACTCGCGCGGAGTATCGGATGATCCGCAACATGGGCGCGGACTTGGTGGGTATGTCGAGCGTGCCGGAAGTGATCGCGGCGGTTCACGGCGGTATGGAAGTGATGGGTCTAAGCCTCGTGTCGGATGAATGCTTCCCTGATTGCCTTGGTTCCGTTGAGCTTGAAGTACTGCTTAAATGCGCGGCGCAGGGGTCAAAGGTCATTTCGGGATTGTTCAGCGCTGTTATTGAGGACGAAGAGTTTTAGGGGGAGTGGCTACCAAGAGCACCATGGCTTACTGAAAGTGTGTTTGGCAAATCCACAGCGGACAACGTCCGCTGTCATTCCAGCGAAGGCTGGAATCCAGTGCTTTGAGAGAAAAATTTCTATCCACAGATTTCACGGATTCCGCAGATAAATTGTTATTGTCCTTAATCTGTTAAATCTGTTTAATCTGTTTAATCTGTTGTGATTAGAAGAAATAAGGAAGAAATCCTAAAAATCAAAACTGGGTTCCGACTTCCGCCGGTACGACGTGGAAAGGTGCGTTTGGCGTGCTTGATTGATTACAGATGCGATTCTCAAACTCTTATGAGATTGCTTCGTTGCTACGCTTCCTCGCAACGACAGTGGGGAAATAATTCGCGATGATGAATAGGGATGAAAGCGCTGGATTCCAACTTCCGCCGGTACGACGTGGAAAGGTGCGTTTGGCGCGCTTGATTGATTACAGATGTGATTCTCAAACTCTTATGAGATTGCTTTGTCGCTTCGCTTCCTCGCAACGACAGTGGGGAAATAATTTGCGATGATGAATAGGGATGAAAGCGCTGGATTCCAGCCTTCGCTGGAATGACAGTGTGGAGTGCGGTGAATGCGCTCGACAGTTGTGAGGATGATTCTCAAACTCTTATGAGATTGCTTTGTCGCTTCGCTTCCTCGCAACGACAG
>CAZAGU010000092.1:0-7284 GCA_964484805.1 uncultured bacterium | reverse complement strand
CTCAAACTCTTATGAGATTGCTTTGTCGCTTCGCTTCCTCGCAACGACAGTGGGGTTTTAACCCCGGAATGCGGTCGCTTCCGGGCTACGGCTCCAAGCTTTTAAGGAAGAATGACCCTGAAAACGTTTCTTTGGATACCGACTTTCGCTGGAGCGACGGGGAGGGGAGAGGGGAACGGCAGAGCATAAAAAGTCCAACAAGAGAAAAACAACCAGACAAGGCAATAAATGTCGGCTGAAGAAAATACAGTGAACAAAAATTCAAACAACGAACTGAACCTTTGGGGTGATGACGCAGGCAATGGCCTCAAGCCCATCGGATCAAAGGTCAATTTCCCGGCGATTGACCACGCGATCATGCAACTCTGGGAAGACCGCCATGTCTTCCAGCGGACGATCTCCGAGCGCGAAGGCTGCCCCGATTATGTCGCCTACGATGGGCCTCCCGGAACGAACGGTGTGCCCCACATCGGGCACATGATGCAATCCGCCTTGAAAGATCTCTGGCCCCGCTACTACACAATGAAGGGCTATCGCGTCCTGCGCAAAGCTGGCTGGGATACCCACGGCTTGCCAGTCGAACTGACCGCCGAGAAAGAGCTGGGGCTTAAGTGCAAGCAGGATATTCTCGAATACGGGCTGGAAAACTACATCAAGTACTGCCGCGAAACCGTCTTCCGCTACAAAGCTCACTGGATTAACGCCATCAAGCGCATTGGTCGGTTCCTCGACACAGATAATGACTACGCGACCCTGACAGATGACTACATCCAGACCGACTGGTGGGCGTTGAAACAGGCTTGGGATAAAGGTTTGCTCTATCAGGGCAAGCGCATCATGCCGCATTGCCCGCGCTGTGGAACGTCGTTGTCATCGCACGAGACCGCGCAAGGCTATCAGGACATTCAAGATATTTCGCTGTTTGTTCTATTTCCTCTTGTCGATGAGAAAAATACTTTTTTTGTTGCATGGACAACAACCCCATGGACTCTCCTTAGCAATGTTGCCTTAGCTGTCAATCCAACAAATGATTATGTCACAGTGCAATTGGGCGAGGATGGTATCATTGATTTACCAAGTAAATTTGAAAATGTAAAAAATGCAATTGGAGGACATGCTAAAGTTGCGGCAATGATTCGATTTAAAGCACCACCAAATGCAAGAATCATTATATCAAGTAAATGGTTTAAAGAATTTGATGATGAGGATAATCCCGCAGGTGTAAAACTTGTTGGAGCACCATTCAAAGGGAAAGAGTTAAAAGAGAAGCGATATCATCCACTTTGGGATTTTCTCGAAGGTGTTGGCGACAACGCTCACCAAGTAGTAGCCGATGACTACGTTTCCGCCGATGACGGCTCAGGCATCGTCCACCTTGCGCTCTACGGCGAGGACGACTTCCGTATCATCAGTAAAAACAACATCCCGCAGGTGCAGAATGTTGACCTCGACGGCAACATCAGCCCCAAGGTAACGCCATTCGCCAACCGCTGGTTCCGTGAGCCGGGGCTGGATGTGGACATCCTGAAAGACCTCAGCAAAAAGGGCTTGCTCTTCGGCAAGCTGAAGATCGAGCACTCGTACCCGCATTGCTACCGTTGCGACACACCACTCATCTACTACGCCAAATCCGGCTGGTTCTTGCGCACTTCGTCGTTCAAAGATGCCATGATGAAGGCGAATGAGGACATCAACTGGTATCCCGACCACATCAAAGCGGGCAGGTTTGGCAAATGGCTGGAAAATAATGTCGATTGGGCAATTTCCCGCGAACGCTACTGGGGTTCGCCACTGCCCATCTGGACGTGTAAAGATTGCCAGCATCAGGTTTGCTTCAGCTCGTTTGACGACCTTGGGCAAGCGTTGGGCACACTTCCCGAAGATTTCGACCCGCATAAACCGGGCATCGACAACATTCACCTGAAATGCGAGAAATGCGGTGGTCAGATGGATCACGAGACGCAGATTCTCGACCCGTGGTTCAACGCTGGCTTGATGCCTTGGGGGCAATGGGGCTATCCAGCCGCTGGAAATTCTGTCGAAACGTTTAATAAGCAGTACCCCGGCGATTTTATTTGTGAAGCCATTGACCAGACGCGCGGCTGGTTCTATACTATGGTCGCGATTTCGACGATGCTGACCGATGTGTCGAGCTACAAGAATGTCATCAGCACCGAGCATATTCTCGACAACGAAGGACACAAGATGTCCAAATCGCGCGGGAATATAGTTGATCCTCTGAAAGTATGTGATATGTTTGGTGCCGATGCCGTGCGTTGGAATTTCTTCAACACCAACCCCTGGACAGTTCGCCGCTACAAAGACGACGATGTGAAAGAAACGCTGAAGCAGGTTTTGATCCCGTTCTGGAATTCCTACAGCTTCTTCGTCACTTACGCGATTGTCGATGGTTGGAAACCCGCCGCCAATCCTGAGCTTTCGACGAAATCGCTCGACCGCTGGATACTGTCAAGGCGAGAATGGTTGCGCGCTGAAGTTGAAGATGCGCTTGACAAATATGATGTCGCTCGCTCGGCGGGTGCTATCACAGCTTTCATCGACGACTTGACCAACTGGTACATCCGCCGCTCACGCCGTCGTTTCTGGAAATCCGAAGACGACGCGGACAAAAATGCGGCTTATAACACACTGTATGTCGTTTTGCGCGATTTGAACCGGATGCTGGCTCCCTTTGTACCGTTTGTGTCTGAAGCGATCTACCAAAATCTGGAGCGCGGCTTCAATACGGAACTCACTGACAGCGTTCACCTCGCCGATTGGCCATCAGCGAAACCGGAATGGCGCGACGTAGCTCTCGAAGAACGCATGGATCAAACGCGCAAGATTGTATCGCTGGCAAGGGCTTTGCGCAATGAAGGAGCCAAGCCGGTGCGTCAGCCTTTAAAGAAGGTCGTCACCGCCGGGCTGAAGCAAGCGCTTCCAGAGGAATATATTGATCTGATCGCCGATGAGCTGAATGTGAAATCCGTTCAGTTCATCACCGAAACGAAAACGCTGTACACCCATCACGCCAAAGCCAATTTCAAGGTTTTGGGCCCCCGTTTTGGCAAGGGCATGAAAGACATTGCCGCGTCGATTGCGGCGCTTTCGGATGACGATATCCAACCTTTAGTGGCTGGTGAGCTTATTGAATTATCGGGCGAGTCAATCAGCCCTGAAGAGGTTACAATCAGCATCGAGGCAGTTGAAGGTTTCTGGGTGCGTGGTGACGCTGGAATTACGGTGGCTGTGGATTATAGGGTTGATGACGATCTGGTCTCGGAGTGGATCGCCCGTGAATTCATCCATCATGTTCAGAATTTGCGCCGTGAAAAAGACCTGGATGTTGTCGATCGGATCACCATAGAGTATGGCGGAGATGAGGGATTGAAACGCGCCGTCGAAACTCATAAAGATTATATTGCTAACGAAACATTAGCGATAGAGATAAAAACCATTGATGAATCACCGAAGGATGAAAAAATCAAGTTCGGTGATTATTCGGGCTTTGTAAAAATTTAAGGCAACCAAAAAAAGGAATGCTGAATGCTGAAACGCCAAAAAAACGTGGCAGAGCGTGTTATGGATTTGGAGCGATATTCCTTAGACGATGCTGAATACTTTCGCCAAATAATCCTTGAACGGCGAGAGAAGGTGTTGCGTGAGATGGGTTTGCTAACCGAAACTTCCCGCAATCAAACACAGGAATACAACTCAGACAATTCCACCTATTCTCTTCACATGGCAGATCAGGGTACAGATGCGCAAGAACGAGAGAAATCTTTCTTTCTTGCCTCTCGTGATGGTCGCTACTTGAAGTATTTAAACCGCGCTCTGGAAATGATTAAAGCTGGAACATACGGGACATGCACAGAATGCAAAGAGCCCATCCAGAAGAAACGTCTGGAATTAGTTCCAACAGCCCGGTTGTGTATTGTCTGCAAGCTGAAAGAAGAAAAGCACCGCACGTGATCTATAAGTCCAGACAAAGAGCAATCATCGCTTTAATTGTGATTATCGTTGTGGTACTTGATCGCATCACGAAACAGATTATCGTCCATTCGCTGGAATACAACGATATTATTCGTGTTGGAGGTGGCAAATTGCTTTGGATAATGCATGTCCGTAACCCGGGCATGGCATTTGGCATGGAATTCTTCCCTCCCTGGTTTCTGGCGGTAATTGCTGCGATTGCATCAATACTAATCGGGTGGTACATCTTCTTTCGGATGGATGTGCATTATAGTCAGAGCATTCCGCTGGCATTGATTATGGGTGGAGCTTTAGGCAATTTAGCAGACCGTTTTATTTACGGTCAGGTGATAGATTTCCTGAGTGTGGATTTTCCTGACTTCATCATGACGAGATTCCCCGTTTTCAATGTGGCAGACTCAGCCATTTCAGTCGGGGTAACATTAATGGTAATTCTGACATTCTTTATCAGGAAAGACGAGGATGAAACCACACAGATTGATGTTCAGGAAAATGATGAATCTTGCATGGATGATGAAAAAACAGGGATCATCCAATAAATAAACCCAAAATAGTGGGCTTAATCACAGATTTCGGTCTGGCAGATAGTTATGTTTCTGAAATGCACGCCGTATTAATCGGTTTGTGTTCAGATATACGGATCATTGACATCAACCACTTGATTGAACCGGGTAATATTTCAGCAGGCTCCTACTTACTCGGCAGAAGCGTCCCATCATTTCCGAAGGGATCTGTGTTTCTGGGTGTCGTTGACCCTGAGGTCGGAACTGAGCGCCAGGCGGTTGTGGTTGAAAATGCAGGCTGTTATTTTGTAGGCCCAGACAATGGGCTCTTTTCACGAGCGATTGACTGGACGAAGCCAATTATCACCCGTGTCTGCACAAAAAATGATGTTGGGCGCGAGACAATTTCATCAACATTTCACGGGCGGGATCTGTTTGCGCCGCTTGCGGCGAAGCTTGTGAATGGTGAAAAAATTGAATCTATTGGTGTCGCCAGTTCATTGAATGGCACGCCAGCGCCAGATCAGCCCACGCTGAATTCAAACGATGCCATTGGTGAAGTTATTTATATTGATCGATTTGGCAACATAGCAACGAATTTGCCAAATGGAATTTTGCAAAAGAATTCCTTGCTTTTTACGAGGAAGTTTTGCAATATAAGGAATGCTTTAACTTACAGTTCAGTGAGTAATACTAATCCCTTCTGGCTGTTCGGTAGCGATGGCAACATTGAAATAGCCATGAATGGACAACACGCCGCCAAAGAAATGGCAGTGAGGGTGTCCGACACTGTACATGCTAAAAGGCTGTTAAAGCTATTGTAAATGTTGCGCTTTTTGATCTCCAGGATGTTTATCAACTAACAGATCGAATATGGGATTAAACATAAAACTCTGGGGCGCACGGGGATCCATACCAGCGCCCGGACCGGGAACGGTCAAGGTTGGTGGAAATACTACTTGCGTTGAGATAACATCCGGCAATTCCAACCGAATAATAATTGACGCAGGAACAGGCATTCGCTTGCTGGGCATGAAACTGATTAAGAATCAGCCTCAGCCAATTTACCTGCTCCTCACACACTCCCACTGGGATCATCTATCAGGCTTCACATTTTTTGGGCCTGCTTTTAACCCAGAGCAGGAGTTCCACGTCTATGGCAATCAGATGGCGCAGGAAGTGCTCCAGCGCGACATCTTCGAGCGTCACGACAATAGGTACTCGCCTGTAAACCGAGACGACCTGCGCGCCAGCTTTGACTTCAATGCAGGTATTCCAATACCCTTCACCGTTGGCAATATTTCCATTCGATCAATGAATCTGAACCATCCCGGCAACGGTTTTGCGTTCCGTTTTGATTGCGAAGGAAGATCATTTGCTTTCATCACTGACAATGAAATCGGGAAAGACTACGAAGGTGGGAATACTCGTGAAATCAGAGCGTCATTCTGCCGAGATGTTGATGTATTGGTTCACGATGCTCAATATCTGCCGTCAGATATGCCCAGTCATCGCGGCTGGGGGCATTCTACCTATGAAGAAGTTGTTGATCTCGCCGCAGAAACTGGCGTTTCGCATGTTTTGCTGACTCACCACGATCCCGAACGAACAGATGAGCAATGTGAGAAGTTGCTGGCTGATGCCCGTGCTTATGCCAGGCGGCAAAAAATCAAGATGCACATTGATCTCGCCATTGAAGGCATGGAGCTGAATCTTTAGGTTGGCTCCAATAGCCGCAACGTGAAATTTATTGAGATACACCTGATGTTTCGGGTGTGTAAATTCTTTGTGAGAAGTAACCTCGACCTGTTTCCGAACTAACTTCATCCCCTTCCTGCCGATCAAAATGGCAGGGCATTTCAACCATCCCGTCACTTGCTGTTCTGCTCTAAAAACTTCCTGTACATATCGGGGTTGTCAATCATCGGCTTTTGTTGAGCCTCGTTGAACAATTCTTTCAGCTTCTTGGCGACTTCCATGTCTTGGCTCTGTCTGAATTCCACACGCTCAATGTCATCAAGTTTCATCTCGATTCGCGCGAGAAAAAGATCGGCGTCATATAAAATCAGAATCTCAATATTCAGTCCGAATTCCAGCAAGCCATCTATGACATTCTGCAGAGAAGCGTTGTTTGAGCCCAGCCGCAAATCCGAGATGTAATCATCCTCAGTGCCCATCCTGAAACTTTTCACAGCGTAGTTATGCGAGCCGTCGGTGTAGATTACATGGTCAAATCGCTCGAACATGGGTATGGACTTTCCCGAAACCGGCAACGAGTAGCGTTTGATGCGGGAACTGATTCCTACCGAGCCAAAGAACAAAATGGAAGTGTTTTCGTAAATGTAATCGTCACCGCTGGATCGTTCGTTGAAGTGCTGCTTGGTAATGCCATCTGGAGATGGTCCATAGTATAAACTGTCGGGATGAGCTACATCCTGATAGGCGCGTGTGGCTTTGCGTGATAGATCGCTCAGCGCTACGGTCAACGCCGCGACACGGCTTTCGCCGGCGCCAAGACCTATGAGATAGCCCGCCTTGGTCGGTGGCTCAAGATACCACACAGGCAACCCCGCTGGCGCTTTCTGCGTGTGGTCAAAGGAGACTGTATATCGACCAGATGTTGCTGCCATGACAGGTATCTGGAGAATAAAAAGCAACATCAAAATGGTGTTTATTCGCAACTTTCCACTCCATAATTTAATTAACAAGCCAGCTCCTGTAACTATAAAAAAATTTCGGTTATGCCTTTAGCTCAGCCATGACTTGACTTTACATCTGGACAAATGTA
>CAZAGU010000091.1:0-13867 GCA_964484805.1 uncultured bacterium | reverse complement strand
AGCTTTTCTGCATTCCCACGCAGGAGCGTGGGAACGAGATACCCGTCCTTGCGTCCCTTTTCCCCTCCACGTCGTACCAGCGAAAGCCGGTACCCAGAATTTCTTTTTTCAGGGTCATTCTTCCGTCTGTCATACCTGCGAAGGCAGGTATCCATCGCATTCATCCCTAGCTGTACAAATCTTTGTGCTCTTGGTGTTATTGGTGGTTAATGGTGTCAACTCTCAATCTGGGTTCCCGATCAAGCCGGGAACGAGGAAAGTAAAGAGGGTACGATAGCAGAAAATCCTTCCACCTACACCAGTATTCACCTTCGCCATTCCTCATGGTTGATGTATCGTCATATCATAAGTTGCATATTTTTTTTCTGATTTCGCTTAACATATTGATTGATCGTGATTATAGGATTATCTTCATGTGTTGGGGGTAATTTTTTAACCCGACATCAACCCGTTAAGCAGGACGGTAAAACAACAGGTTTACCATTGACGACTGAAAATAACACCAAATCTGAACCTCGCAACATCCAAGTTGGTTTCATCGGCGCTGGCGGTATGGCTCAGGTAACGCATATTCCGAACATCGGCGCGGTAGAAAATACTTCGCTGATTGCAATTTGCGACGAAGACCTTGGACGGGCAACTTCTGTTGCAGATCGTTTTCGTATGGCTGCTGCTTATGATGACCCTGAGGAGATGTTCAAGCAACACGATCTCGATTGTGTTTTTATTACAACCCCCACAATCACACATTTACCGCTTAGCCAACTAGCGTGCGAGAGTGGGGTGGATGTGTTCGTCGAGAAACCCTTTGCCAGAAACAGTGTCGAAGCGCAGAAGATCGTGCAATCTGCTGGAAAAAATAATCGCATCCTGATGGTTGGCATGAACCACCAGTTTCGCGAAGATTCCATTTTCTTGCGAAAGATGCTTGCCAAGGGCATACTGGGCGATATTTCCTCCATCAGCAGTGGATGGATGAAACGGCTCGGAGTCTGGGGCAGACCTTACTGGTTCACAGATCCTATCATGGCTGGTGGTGGCGTGCTGATGGACTTGGGGGTGCAAATGATAGACATGGTGATGTTCATGCTCGATTACCCTACTGTGATCGAAGCCGTGTGTGGGACATCTAACAATCTACTTGACCTTGATGTAGAAGACAGCGCTTCCATTTTTATCCGCTTCGATGATGACACGACGTTTCTGCTTGAGATAAGCTGGGCAAACTGCTCAAGCAAGGATGTAGCCTACACGTCATTTTCAGGCTCACTGGGGCGAGCATCTCTGAATCCGCTACGAGTGAACCGACGCGAGAAAAATCGGGTGGTCGCCGAAAATCCACCGCCTCAGCGCGATGAGATCGAGCTGTACCGAAATTCATATCAGCGGGAAATCAGACACTTTATTAATTGTGTGCGAGATCGAAGCCAACCTGTTTCTGATGGAGTCTCTGCTGTGAAAGTGTTGAGTGTTATTGACAGATTATATCAATCTGCCGGCAGATAAAAATTGACTGCCTCATCCATTGAAATCAGACAACAGTCTCACATAAGAAAACATCTGTAATGTCCAGACAAACGCCCGTTTCTCTGATCCTGTCAGCATTTGCCGGCTTCGTGCTTTTCCTGGCGATTCCGCCGGCAAATCTGTTCTTTATGGGCTGGATCGGGTTAATTCCCTTGTTCATCGCGCTCGACAGACCGTCGCGCGCAGGGTTCAGTGAAGGCTTTGTTGCAGGCTTCATTTTCAATCTTGGCACGTTGTACTGGCTGGCTTTGAACAGCGGAACTTACTGGTATGTAGCGAGCGCGACGATGATCGCGGGTGTGCTGTATTTATCAATGGGTTGGGGTGTGGCAGCGTGGATTTTCCGCCGTCTCTACGACCGCCTCGGCGCAATTGCCTGGCTCAGTGTGCCATTTTCTTGGGCGGCGTGGGAGGGGTGGATGTCAAACATTCCGGACATCTCCTTCGCTTGGTCATTAATAGCCCTAACACAGGTCAAGTTTCCACCCATTCTGCAGATCATGGAATTCACCGGCGTATGGGGTGTCAGTTTCTGGGTGGTGTCGCTCAATCTGGTCATCTTCTGGATCTTGAAAAATCGCGAGCGACCGCTAAAACTATATTTACTCGTTCTGGCAATTCTGGCGATCATTCCCATCGGGGCAAATTTAGCTTCGCGGCGATGGGAAGGCGACTATCCAATGGCACGAGTGATGGTAGTGCAGGGAAATATCGACCCACTGGATAAATGGCTCAATGGCGCGGAATTCAGTTGGGCGGTCTATGATTCGCTCTCACGGCAGGCGGCTGACAATGATGTTGATCTTGTGCTATGGCCCGAGACCGCTTTTCCCGGCGATATTGCCTCGCGAGCGTATTACAACCGGCGGGCGGCAAAGCTTGCTGAAGATATTGGCGCTTCAATTATTACTGGAGCGTCTGGCTACGCTCAGCTTGACAGCATTCCCCGCGCAATCAACACCGCCTATCAGGTTGACCCAAAATCGGGTGTCATCGATAATTACTCCAAGCGGAATCTCGTGCCGTTTGGCGAACGTGTACCGTTTCAGAAACTCATCCCCAAGCTGGGTGATCTGAATTTTGGTCAGGCGGAATTTCTGCCCGGTTTGCGTCAGACGATATTTTCTGTGAAGACCGACAGCGTTGACATTCGCGTCCCAGCGCTGATATGTTTTGAATCTGTTTTCCCAAATCAGGCGCGGAATTGCGTTCAGCGGGGCGCAAATCTGCTGGCGACGATTTCCAACGATGGTTGGTATGGCAAGAGCTCCGAACGCGAGCAGATTGCCGAGATCAGCAGGTTTCGCTGTCTGGAAACCCGCAGATCCATGGCGCGAGCTTCAAACACCGGAATATCCTTCTGCGCGGATCATCTTGGCAGAACGATTTGCCAGAGTGGCGTTGATAATGCTGAAGCTTTGACTGCTGACCTGCCACTAGTGAGCGAAAACACTTTCTTTGTGCGGTACGGGAATGTATTTTTAATGCTGACGACCTTTGTTTACGGAACATTCCTCGCCATTGGCGGGTTTAAATGTTGGCGTTATAAGCGTAAATAATCAAAACAACTGAGGTTTTCATGTCCTTATTTTTAAACGGGGTGATGGCATTGCAAATGCTTTGTGGCTCTGGCCAATTGTATCAGTCGCTTCAGCCATCCATGAAACCTGAGTTTAACGCTGTCTGTGTCAGCAGTGTGAGTGCTTTTAATTTGAGATCCAATGACAGTTGGCGGGTAAACTGCCAGACTGAAAAACATAAAAGGAACGCAATGTCCGAAGATCATATTGTAATGCGATGGGTTGTGCCCACGATCATCACAATCGGGGCTGGAAGCACGATTTACGCCATATATTCAGTACGGGGTCGGTAATGAACATCAAAAAATTTACGCACATTACTCTGGCTGCTGTTTTAGTGGCAGTAATCGTCGGTTGCTCCAATAAACCGAAGCTTGAAACAATGCCTCCCACCCAGATGTATAATTATCTTCGGGAAACTTACAACAACGAGAAATATCTCGATGCCGCAGAAGGCTTTGAGTTTTTCACCATCAACTATGGCGGAAACGCATTGGTTGACAGCGCGCAGTACTTCTTGGGAATGAGCCACTTCGCCCTGAAAGAGTACATCCTTGCCGCCGATGCCTTTGACTACCTGACCCGCCGTTTCCCCAACAGCCAGATTGTGCCCGAAGCGATGTTCATGGTGGGAGATTGCTATTGGGAGCTTTCGCCGCGTTTTTCCTTAGACCAGACGAACACCCAGAAAGCGATAGATTTCTATCAGGCGTTCATTGACTATTATCCCGAAATTCTGGATAAAGTCCAGCTTGCTCAGAAGCGGATTGAAACTTGCCGTGAAAAGATGGCGAACAAAATGTTTGCCAATGGTGTCATTTATCTGAAAATGAAAAATTTCGACTCTGCCGTGATCTACTTTGGTCAGGTCATTGAGCAGTATTATGACACCGAATGGGCTGTCAAATCCACATTGAAGATTGCCGAAAGCCACGAAAAAGCCAAAAAGTTTGATTTAGCGACCTCAGATTACATAGATTTTCTCGACAAACACCCTACTCATGTATGGGCGGATCAGGCAAAAGCTGGGCTTGAGAGAATAAAGAACCGTAAAAAAGACAAGAATTGATCAACGCCGTGACTGAGAAAACTAACATCGGTGTGTTTGGTGGCAGTTTCGATCCACCACACATTGGGCACTTGATTACAGCGCGTTTTGCGGCGGAACAGTATCACATAAAAAAAATACTCCTGATGCCGGTATCAATACAACCGCATAAGCCAGACGGCCCCAGATCGTCCGCAAATGATCGCCTGGAAATGGTTCAGGCAATCGCCACTCTGGATGATCTGTTTGAGGTTGAGCCCTGCGAAGTCAAACGGGGCGGTGTTAGCTACACGGTGGACACCCTCAGCAAACTGCGTGAACGATACTCTGCAAAGGACTTTCGCCTGTTTTGGATTCTCGGTTGGGATGCCGCGTTGGATTTTCCAAACTGGCGTAATCCTGAAGAGATTACACAACTGTGTGAGTTGATCGTATTACCTAGGGATGGCAAGACATTGGCAGATTTGCCAGCCACATTGCGAGGTCATTTTAAACTTGCTGATTCCCCAATGATTGAAATTTCCTCAACCATGATACGCGAACGGGTTCGGGCTGGATTTCCTGTTCGGGTTTTAGTTGGTGAGAAAGTGATGGAGATTATCCGAAAACGTGGATTATATAGATAATCTCAGCCGATTGTTTTTTATATTGGCTTGACTCAGGAGAAAATTGGTCGTAAATTTTCATTTTACGATTAATGGTGGAATATCTCAGTTGATTTTTACTGTCAGCCAAATCTGAGGACTGTTCTTTGATCTCAGCGAACTCAGCCGGCGAAAAACATGACTCAAGGAACCTGTGGGCTTTCTTAGGCTCCATGAGATTTGGCATCTGGTTGCTCGTAATCATTTCTGTCTTGTCATTCGTGGCACTGATGATTGACGGGCTCGCGCCTATGGAATTAAAGCAATCGTCAGTTTTTCAATTGCTTCAACTGTCCGATCCGTTTCGCTCTGTCTGGTTTCGATTGTTACTCGGATTGATGGGCGTTAGCTTGGTGGTTTGCGTCATCAACCGTGGACCCGGGATGGCGCTGAACGCATTCCGGCGCACTTTCAGAGTTACTCAAGGCTATTACGAGCGCAATGATCGCTCTGTAAGCTATACTGGCGAAGATGCTCTTTCCAGAACTGAAGCCTTGTGCAAATGTCTTCACCTGTCTGTTGCGACAAAACAGGTGGCGAACGGCGTGGCTGTATCAGCATCCACGGGCAGTATTTCCCGGTTGGGGCCTTTGCTCGTTCATTTGGGGATGATTATCCTCATTCTGGGTGGGTTAGCCACTGGTTTTACTGGTGAGAAAACCCGCGTTTCAGGTTCACCGGGCGATACTCTGAACTTTGAAAGTCGCGGCTTTGATCTGTTGATAAAAGATTTCCGAATTGATTACTATCCTTTATCTTTGAATCAATGGGTTGAGCTGTCAAACGGATCGCGCGGCATTGTGAAAAAACTATCAGGCGATTCGGTTCAGGTTGACGTTTCGCAAGGCAATGATAAGTTTGTCTCTACGACAGCGTTACGAAGTTCTGTCAGGAATGATTTTCTTGTCGCAGATGGGCACACTAAAACGCCTTATCAAGGGAATGTCAAGGGCTACATTACAACCGCGGAAGTCATTCGCGACAATGTTCCCTTGCTCACGCGGGAGATTAAAGTCAATCAACCGCTTCGATACCGCGACCTGAGATTATATCAGAGTAGCTTCCAGTATATGGAAGGCTCAACGAAGACAGACAGCGTTGTGGTGGCGTTTCATACTGAAGCCGGCGAGAGCTTAGTTGTAACGCTGGCGGTGAAGGACGGCGTTGCGCGGATCCCTTGGAATGCGGATGTTGTTAAGCTTGATGGTTTTTACCCTGACTTCCGGCTGGATGGGGCGATGAAGCCATTCTCTGCCTCAAAACAGTTGAACAACCCTGCGGCTCGTATCAGAATTCTTCATCCGAATGGTGAAACAGATGCTGGCTGGGCGTTTCGCGGATCATTTGGCACGATGGGCGGGCAGATTGGCGAATACAGCGCTCATCTGTCTGATTTTATTGGTAGTTCCCACGGCGGCAACTCCTATCTTACGGTTCTGGATGTTTATCGAACACCGGGGACATGGCTGATCTGGGTGGGGCTTTTTCTTTCGTCGTTAGGTTTGATTCTTGGGTATATGACATACCAGCGGCAGGTCTGGGGCTTGGTTGCCAATGATGGCGGCACGCCACAAGTTTTTCTCGTCTGGAAATGCTCAAGACAGTCGGATCATTTCGGCAACAGCTTTCAGGAATGCTGGCAACGGCATTTTGAGTGATTAAAAAAATAGATTTAACATAAACTTTGACAATGTTAGTGAGCGATAATAAATCAATTTGTTCGCTCTGTCGGTTTACCATTACAGGAGAAGCAGATGAAGAACGCATTTGCGATTATTTTGGCGGGATTGATGTTGTTAACCGCCTTGCCAGGTTTCGCATTCGAAGCGACGAAGGCAGACATCAGCGGTGTTGAGATAGGCTATGACGACGGTATGGTCGGGCCCACACGCGATGACATCGGTCCCGATTGGATTACCTACGATGACGGCAATGGAGCAAGTCTTTATGGAGGAGCTTCCTATTGGGTAAAGATGCACTTTACCCCAAACAGCCTGTTCCGTTTGATGGCAGTCAGGTTATTACCTTTAAATGTAGCCATGAATCACGAAGATCCTATACGGATTATGGTTTATCGCCTTGATCAGGAAACGTCTGATTTTGAGGAATTGATTCTAGATTACACACTGGATGAAGTTCCTGATTACGACGAATGGATTGTTTACGAACTTGAAGAGGATGAACTCGCTGAGTTTGAATCTGATGAGACCTTTGCCATAATGTACAATGCTCCTGTTGGAACTTGGGATCCTGATAATATGCAAGAAGGCGATGGCTGGTGGTGCCTTTTTGACGGCACGGATAATTTCCATCGTAGTTTTATGTATAGAGCTGATTTTGGAGATGATCCTTCAGATTCCGATGATGATTGGTTAGATGTTGATGGCGACCTTTTGATTCGTGCCAATGGCGAATACCTTGAAGATTTCATTGACATCGGCGTTGTTTCTGTTGTCAATGATGACGATGCTTGGATGGCAATCCCCGGTACATCACAGCAGTATGTTGCCAACATCACCAATGTTAATGATGACATGGGCGATGCCTTTGTCGTTGCTTTCTCAATGCTTGATCCTGATGGTGAAGTAGCATGGGAAAATGACGTTCGTGTTGAAGGTATTGACGGTGGTGATACAGTTGCAGTCGAAGCCTCTGAAGTCTGGCAAATTGCCGACGACGCCGCCGTTGGTGCCTACACGCTTTGGGTTTCCCTTGAAGTGGCTGATGATGTCAATGATGAAAACGACACCTATGGCCTCGAACAGATAATCTCGAACTTCAACGCCAATAATGACCAGTGGTTGTCATACGTTGACGGAACAGCCGAAAGCACCACGAGCTTGAACGAAGGAAGTGGTTGGACAGGAGCTTTTTGGCATCCCAACACAGAAGATCAAGCATTACAGCTTGATGCCTTCCGCTTCTTGATCATTACCATCTCAGGACAGAATTTCCCCTACGATGTTGATGTCAGTGTAATGAAAATGGCCCCTGAGGGATATACTCCTTTGTGGGAAGGTACAGCCGAAGTTACCGGCGAAGGTGAAGAGCTAGATAATGGTTATATTGCTGAGTGGGTCGTTGTTGAAGCTGCAGACATTGATTGGGAAGATCCCAATGACGGAATCATTTTCCCCAGCGAGGCGTTCATGATTACATATATGTACGATGACCGCTCAGTATTCCCCTCAGATGGTACTCCCCCGTTTGCTGGCACAAACGTTGATATGCCTCCTGCATTTTTTACCGTTCAGGGTGACGACGTATATTTAGCTAATCGTAGCGACTTCTTCATTGAAGCTCAGCTTTCATGGAGCAACTTAATGCTCCCAGGCGTTCACATGGAAATCGTTCCCGAAACACTCGAATTCGGCGATGACATTGAACCTGATGTCGATCACGTCATCAATGCAATGGTCTATTCAGTTGGTCAGGAAACCCTTGAGATTTCCCTAATCGATATGGCTCCCAGATTTGCCAACAAGATTAGCTTCAACCCGAACAGCGACATTGAAATTGCTTCCGGCGATTCCCTTGAAATCGTTGTTACCTTCAATACCACCGAACTAGACACAGTTTCTTCGCAGGCATTGGTTTTTAATAACAGCGAAGAACAAAACTACGTTTGGCCTTTCACAGCCCGAACCAGAGCTATGGGTGTGAATGAAAACGCACGTCCAGGTGTCCCGACCGAATACTCACTGTCTCAGAACCATCCCAATCCTTTCAACCCTGTCACCACGGTTGAGTTTGCTTTGGTTAAGAGCGGTGTCGTTTCCTTCGACATCTTTGACATGAGCGGTCGTTTAGTGCAGAACGTATTCAACGGTAGCTTGCCTGCTGGTTTCCACAGTGTTGAGATTGATGCTTCAGCATTGTCAACCAGTATGTACATGTACAAGATCCAGACCGCCGACTTCTCAAGCTCACGCAAAATGACCCTGATGAAGTAAATCTGGTCTGATTGTCTCTTCATTGAGGCATAATTTTAGCGGGTCGGTTGACGAAAGTTGATCGACCCGCTTGGTTTTTGAGAATACTGCCAATCTTGTGGGGTCTTTTACTGTTTATTTGTCATTTAGAGTATTATTTTACATAGTTTGAGAGCAAAGCCATTTCATGGCTTAACTGGTTTATTTGGTCAAATGGAAGTCGAAATGAAAATACATCCTGCACTGCAAGAATTTAACCCGAGGGACTACGGCTACAAGAGCGGGTTGGAAGTCCATCACCAGCTCCTGACGCAAAAAAAGCTATTTTGCAGATGTCCAGCTGGTTTATATAGTGACGAGTATCATGCGCAGGTAGTGCGTCACATGCGTCCCACGCTTTCTGAGCTTGGTGAATACGATGGCACGGCGTTGATGGAATTTAAGACGAAGAAGGTGATTACCTATCGTCTGAATAAAGAGTCTGTCTGCACTTATGAGATGGATGACAATCCGCCATTTTTAATTAACCGTCAGGCGGTTGACATTGCCATCGAAATTGCGCTGATGCTGAATTGTTCTATTGTTGGCGAGCTTCATGTGGCTCGTAAGCAATACCTTGACGGATCTATCCCAGCTGGTTTTCAACGAACGGCTATTGTTGGGCTGAACGGCTGGATTCCCTACAAAGACCGCAAAATTAACATCATTCAGCTCGCGATTGAAGAAGATGCCTGCCGCGAAGTCTCAGACAACGGGCATGAGCGCGTTTATACCACAGACCGCTTGTCAATGCCGCTAATCGAGGTTGTTACTGCGCCGGAAATGTTTGACCCGCAGGAATTATTCGAAGTCGGCAATCTCATTAGCGATTTACTGAGAACCACCGGCAAAGTCAGGCGAGGCATTGGCTCGGTGCGACAGGATGTGAACATATCGGTTGAAGGCGGCACACGAGTCGAAATCAAGGGCGTTCCGCGAATTCCATTGTTCCCGAGCCTTGCTCACTATGAAGCTTATCGCCAGCATCAACTGCTCACATTGCGCGATAAACTTAACGAGCGTGGCATCACCAAGGACAGCTTCGCTTCTGAAAAATTTGATGTCACCGCTGAGATTGATCATTTCATGATGGATCGGAACGCTAACGAAGATTTCCATGTTGGCGCGATAGTCCTGAAAGGCATGGCGGGATTGTTGTCTTATCCAATTGGCTCGACTCGCACCTTTGCAGACGATATTGCTGGTCGCGTTCGAGTCATTGCCTGCATTCAGCATCAACCAATTCTAATTCACACCGATGAAGACACATCTGAAATCCTGTCTGAGCAGGATTTGGCTCACCTTCGCGAGATTGCCAATATGAGCGACGATGACTCGGCTATCATCGTTTGGGGCGATAAGGGCGATGTTGACACCGCCCTTGGTGAAATCGATATCCGTTGCATGGAAGCTACCATTGGCATTCCTAATGAAACACGGCAACGTCTCAGCAATGGCGAGACAGATTTCGAGCGGATTTTGCCCGGTGCTAACCGTATGTATCCCGACACAGACTCACCGCCACTGGCTTTGTCAGAAGCTGAAGTTGATCTAATTCGCGCCATATTGCCTGAGCGTCCGTGGATCCGCCGTGACAGGCTGAAAAAGCTGGGACTTTCCGATTCATTGATCAAGTCGATTATCGTTTCACCGCGAATCTCCCTGTTTAACACACTGGTTGAAGATCAGAAGATTGACCCGATTCTGGCAGCCAATGTCCTCGGCGAATTGCTGATTCATGCCCGTCGTCTGGGCGCGGATCTGGCTGAGCTGGAAGATGAGCAGTTTGCCTTGCTGTTCAATCTGTACAACAAGAAGAAGTTCAGTCGCGAGGCATTCCGCCTAATCCTTGAAGATTTTGCAGTAAACGGCGAGTCCGACTGGAATCACATCCTGAAGCAGATGGCATTTGAATCCGTTGACGATGACAAGCTGAAAAGTAGCATTACCGAGATCGTAAAAGAGAACGCTGATAAAGGTACCAAGGATGCTGAAGCCCGGACGCGATTCCTGATGGGCAGGATTATGGATCGTTATCGCGGTGCTGTTGCCGGTGCTAAGATACTGGAAGTTCTGTCTAAGGTCTAGTTTCCTGAAGTGTCTGGCAATTTCGTGTAGGTGTCCACACACTAACTTAACAACATACAATAATGGCTCCACCAGCGAGTATTACGCGCTTTCGATGGGCGTTGATGACGCTCCTCGGAATTTTAGGCATGGGCACTGTAGGATACATGGTCATCGAAAACTGGTCGATTTTCGACTCGCTTTGGATGACCATAATCACTATGTCAACCGTCGGCTATGGTGAAGTTAGACCGCTCACACAAGATGGCAGATCACTGAGTATTGTTCTTATTCTCGCCACTTTGATCGTGGGCGGTTACGCTTTTGGCAATATCGGCGCCTTTCTTATTGGCGGTGAAGTAGGCAACATTATTAAAGGGCGCAAGATGGAACGCGAACTAGCGAGAATCAATAATCACGTTCTTTTAATCGGCTACGGCGCTGTCGGCAGGGAAGCCTCACGGGCTTGGGGCAAGAGTGAACTACTTGTCATCGAGCAGAACTGTGAACGCTACGAGAAGGCGCTAACACACGGCAGGATTGCTCTCTTGGGCGATGCCGCCGACGAGGATGTGCTGGAGAAAGCGGGGATCACTCGCGCCAAGGGCATTATGATTGCCATCGGCGATGTTGCCAACACGGTCTTGATAGCATTGACGGCGAAGGAGCTCAACCCTAAGGTGCGAATTTCGGCGCGGATCGACGACCCGAACGGCATATCCAAGCTGAAGAGGGTGGGAGTGGATAACATCGTCGCACCGAGCCAGATAGGAGGGCGAAGGCTGGCGGAATTTCTTAAACATCCGGCGCTGGTGGATTTTCTTGACCTCGTGATGCGGCGTGATGACATTGAATTTAAGCTCAAGCAGGTTGAAGTTCATGAAGGATCTGAGCTGGCGGGCAAAACGTTGAAGGAAATACATTTGCGGCGAGTTACTGGTGGAGCGTCGGTGCTGTCGATTCGACCTCGCGATAAACAATGCAACATCAACGCCCCTGATCCTGATTACCGTATGAAAGCAGGTGATTCGCTGATCTCACTGGGAACAGATGATAGTTTCGCCAAGCTGTCCAAACTCGCCGGCGGGGAAGAGGGAGAATTCTAGGGGAGAGGGAAAGGGGAATAATTTGACAGTTAGATTTATTATCATATTATTATCATATTATTATCATATTATTAAATAACTATTGAAAAACTATTGAACTTTCTCTATTTTGACTTTTGAGGACTAATGTTCTTTCAGGATAGAGAATTGTCCATCCTTGTCCTTGTTTTTCGCACCTTGCCTCAAACTCTCAATATCCGACAGTTGTTTTCTTTGAAGTTGAGTTATCTAATATTTGACTCAACTTCCATTTTCTCAATTCAATTGGAGATGTTTAAGAATGACACCGCTCAATAATGCACCTAACATGCTTGCTGACTCGGAATTAGTAATCGGATTGGTATCGCCAGTTGGAACGGACATTCAGAGAGCAATGGATACATTGAAATCTGAACTCAGCCAGTATGGATATGAGCCTTATGAGGTTCACGTATCCGAACTATTTCCATTGCTTTCAGGTGAAGACCAGCAAGTCGATACTCATGAATCAGAGTACAAAAGGATTAAAAGACTTATAAAGCAAGGAAATGATTTACGTCGTGAATATGATGCCTGTGATGTTCTTGCCTTTGGAGTTGTTTCAAAAATAGAAGCTATTAGACAGGAGATGTTAGACTTTCCTCGTAGAGCATACATTGTGAATTCTCTAAAACGTCCTGAAGAAGTCACCCTTCTAAGAAGTATTTATGGAGACGGCTTTTATTTAATCAGCGTACTGTCAGAT
Source organism: uncultured bacterium (assembly GCA_964484805.1). GTDB lineage: Bacteria > Electryoneota > AABM5-125-24 > Hatepunaeales > Hatepunaeaceae > CAZAGU01. Next base: position 1,200 of record CAZAGU010000091.1, on the reverse strand, counting down.
CAAGAAAAAGGAAAGCATTCCTATCGACAAAGATGGACTCTGAAAATGTAGATGAGATTATTGATACCGATCAACACGAGACAGATACTTTCGGACAGAATACAAGAGAAGCGTTTCATCTTTCCGATTTCTTTCTAAGTTGTAATCAGAATCTTAAGAGACTGAAGAGTGAACTAGAGCGATTTATAGGGTTGATTTTCGGAAACCCATATATTACACCCATTTTTGATGAGTATGCTATGTTTCTTGCTTTTGCTTCAGCGCTACGGTCAGCCGATCTTTCAAGACAAGTTGGCGCTGTCATAGCAAAGGATAACGAGATATTAGGAACTGGAGTTAATGAAGTTCCTTGTTTTAATGGAGGTCAGTATTGGAGTCGTTTTGATGAATCAAGCAATGAATATGTGGATGTTGATGATGGCAGAGATTATAAAAAGGGGTATGACTCTAACTCCTCTGAGAAATTAAGTATTATTGAAGATATTATTAAAAAATGTAAACTATCTCAATTTGAGAATCAGAGTGAAATTAAAACAGCATTAGTAGAATCCATCGAAAAAAGCAAGTTAAAGGAAATTACAGAGTATGGCAGACCTGTGCATGCTGAGATGGAGGCGATTTTATCTTGTGCAAGAAAGGGAATCTCGATAAAGGGTGCTGATCTCTATGCGACAACCTTCCCTTGTCATAATTGTGCCAAACATATTGTAAGTTCAGGCATACACAGGGTCGTTTATATTGAACCGTATCCAAAAAGTAAAGCACTTGAATTACACAGTGATTCCATAAGTCAAGATAGTAAAAAAGATACGAGCACGCATGTAATATTTGAACCGTTTATCGGAGTAGGTCCAAGGAAGTTTTTTGATCTGTTTTCAATGAATTTAGGTTCCGGGAGACCCATAAGCCGCAAAGAGAAAACTGGCGAGATTCTAAGTATTACAAAAAGAAACTTAGAGTTGCGGCTCCCATTAGATGTAAAATCATACCTTGGAAGAGAGCAATTTGTCTGTAAACGGCTACATTCAATGTCTGAAGAAAGGAAGAAGAATTATGGTATCAAACCCTAAGATCGAGAAAAGTGAGTACCAGATATTTTGGGATCGTATTGATAAAATCGCAGGAGAAGTCCGGGATTGGACTCCAGCGCAAATAGGAACCTACAAACCGGCTTGTGCACCATATTATGTAAGTGACAAG
>CAZAGU010000090.1:0-14160 GCA_964484805.1 uncultured bacterium | reverse complement strand
GGTCGAAAGTGATGCGGGCATTGGGCAGGTTGTGCCGGACGCCCTCGATGAAGGCCGGCGACATGTCGCAGCAGACCTCTTTCACCATGTCTGGATCGCCGTTGCGGTCGTGGAAATCGTTGCTGAATTTGCCCAAGACTCGGCTACCTTTGCCTTTGGTGGCGAAGATCACTTTCGATGTATCGATATCCGCGACGATGGAAACGTAGTGATGTTCCCGCTTGCGGGAAGCCTCATCAATGGCGATGCGATTAACGTCGAAATATTGTTCTCGTTTACGGGCGTTCTTCACGTAATGGTCAATCACCCGCCACAGCCGAGTGTCGTGCTCGCCCAGCAGTTCCGCTATGGCTTTGACGGGCATGTCGGGCGCCAAAATCATAATCAGGGCTTCGAACAGCAGGCTGAAACCGCTGTCAGGACGAGCCCAGGGCACGGCAGCCTTCTTGACACCGCAGTCAGGACACTCGACCCGTGGTTCGGGCGCGTGCAGGAACGCCTGATGCTGAAAGAAGTTCAGGTGACACCAGATCTTGACGTGGGTGTCAAAGGCGCTAACGTCTTTACGCCCACAGACAGGGCAAGTGAACTTGTTGCCGCGAACAAAATTCAGGTAAATGTCAATTCGTTTTTCTTCGGCTGAGAAGCTTATCTTCTCCTCGTGCCAAGGTACTCCCAGCCCTAAGGCTTGGCTAAAAAGCGATTCTACTGCTGATGACATGGGTGCAGGCTCGCTAAAAAGCTGATCTTTATTAGAAGATAATATCGAGACAGGATTTTACACTACCCACGTGAAACAGCGAGGAGCCATATTTATCTTGTTTTCATTGGGTAATAACATAAATCCAACAAAAAACGTTATCTGAGATTCACCTCAGATAATGCAATGTAAATAATTTAACCTCATGGAGGGATAATGCGTGTTCATACAACATTTCTTTTAATCCTGTGTGCAATTGTTTCGCTATATTCAACTGTTTTAGCTCAGGACAAAGCTTGTTTATCATCGGATGCTGGTTCGAAAATTGAAAAAAAAGTACCGGTTAAAACCATCAATTTATTAAATTCAAAATATGCTCAACTTGTGCCGGTTTTGGAATTAAAAGTTGGTCAGTCCGAGGTTCAGACAAAGAATTCAAGAGTTCGAGATTTGAGAAATGTTTCATTAAGTCAGACATATGCTCAAAGGAATCCTGTCGCAATGAATTCTCGACTTGTAACGCAAAACAGCCCAATCAGCAATAAAAATAAGCTTCACATGAAGGAGAAGAAAATTGAGTTACCTATTTTAAAACCATCGTTGAATTCAAATGTATTTGGTAACACCAGTCAAATTCGCCTTAAGTATCAACAACAACCTAAAGAAAGACAATAATTTCCGCTGCTTGCATTGAATTGAGTTTTCGTCGATAGAACCTTCATTACAAAATTTGGAGTGAAAAATGAAATCATATAGATTTTTGCCGGTTATTCTACTTCTAATTCTCTGGATTGGCAGGATTGAAGCGAATATACCCTATCCGATAATCTTTGTTCATGGATTGACAAGTGACCATGAGACCTGGGAAGACACAATAGAAGAAATTCAAGAAATCCTTGATCTAGGCGATGCATACGTTTTCCATGCGTGCTTGAATGCGGATTTGAACAATGAGAGAGCTGAATATAGAAATGATGTTAGAACTATAGGATGGGCAACCTATGATAATGAAAATATAAACGGACAGATTCCTGAACAAGCCAGGTTATTCGCCATCAACTTCAATGAGGATATTTTCAATGATTGGGTGAATCAGGATTATGATCATTCAAATACAGCTTCAATATATAAACAAGGATACGGATTGAAGTTAATGATTGAGGATGTTTTAGAAATAACGAATTGTGAAAAGGTAATTCTAGTTGGTCACTCTATGGGTGGCTTGGCGATAAGAGAATACTTGCAACGTATGGAGGGAGGAAATAGGAAATGGTGGAGATTTCCCAACCAGGCAGATGGACATCGAGTCGCAAAAGTTGTAACAACCGGTACACCTCACCTTGGTTGTAATACTTGGGCTAACCTCAGAGATGATCCGATGTTAGGACCGATGCGAGATGATGCAATTCCGCACTATAGATCAGAAGCAGTCAGGGATCTGCGTTATTCTTACACAGACAGGGAAAATGATGATGAAATTATCAACGGACGATATTTATACGGTGGAGATGAAGATCAGCTCGTGGTATGGGATCCTGACGACTGGGATAATATCTGGGTACGAGGTTATTGGAATAATGATGTAAATTGCAACGGACGCGAGGACAGAGTTACTGGATTGAATGAATTAGTTCAATTCAATAATGAAGGGGACATTGTCAGTGGTACTTTTAACGATGATATGCCATTACCTGATAACCTTCTTTACACCTGGATAGTCTCAAACCGCTTAGGATTAGGAGGCGATGGTGTTGTGGATAGGGATCGTCAATATCTATATGACGGACGTGATCTTATTCCAAGGGGAGTTGCAAATGGTTTACAGATTGATGCGGGACACCTTGCTGAACCTGGATTTTATCAAAGTATCATTATGGGACTTGATGAAAGTAACTTATATTCAACAGCTTATGAAGTAAAAACAGATTGGACTGAGTATTACGGTATTTTCACACCTCAATTCAGAAATGATTTTGACACGGATGTTTATGTTTTTGAAGCTGCTGATGAGGGTGCAGGACTGCTTAGAGTGGATTTAGACCTGTTTGAAGCAATGGATTTAGACAATTGGATGGTTTCGATTCATAATGAGGATGAAGATGCAATTGCTATTATCAGTGACAGAGATCCTGACAATGGACTTTTAGATTTTGATATTCCTGATGCAGGAACGTACTATGCAAGATTCTGGGGAAGAAATAACGATGAAAACTGGTACAGGCAGCCCTACGCTTTCAGGATTAGGTTGGAACAGGGTGGATTTGAATTGGAACCACCTGAATTGGTCAGACCAGAAGATGGTGCAGAAGTTGCTGGAGGACAGATTGGATTTTCCTGGAATTCCGTAAGAGGAGCAGAACTATATCATTTTCAACTATCAATAGATGCAAACTTCAATGATCTTGCTTTCGAAGATGATGAAATTGATCGGTTAGGTATTAACCTTAATGGATTCCCGGATGATGGAATCGATTTCTGGTGGCGAGTCAGAGCAGGTGCAGATGGAGATTGGAGCGATTGGAGCGATGTTTGGTCATTTGAAAATGGAGGGGATGTTCCCAGACCTGATCCCCCAGAGTTGTCAAGTCCAGAAAATGGTGATTTTGCTGAAGGAGAAACAATCAATTTTGAGTGGTTTACAGCTGAAGGTGCGACAAACTATCACCTGCAATTAGCAGTGGATGAAGATTTTGAGAATTTGGCTTACAATAATGCTGTAGGAAATCGTACGGAATTTGAATTGGAAGGTTTTCCTAATGATTACTTAGTGGTCTGGTGGAGGGTTAGATCTGGCAATAATCAGGGATGGAGCGGTTGGAGCGATGAATGGTTATTTATTAATGGTGAAGAACCAGGAGGAGTTCCTGATCAACCACAATTGGTCACTCCTGATGATGGAGCTTTCGTCTCAGGTGAGGATCTAGACTTTGAATGGGAACTAAGTCGATGGGCATTTACTTATTATATGCAGATCGCTGTTGATGAAGACTTTGAGAACCTGGTATTCGATGATAATACAGGAAATTTCTTAGGTGTAGGCTTCGAGGGATTTCCCGATGACAACACAGAATTCTGGTGGCGCGTAATTGCTGGGAACAATCGTGGATGGAGTGATTGGAGTGATGAATGGAAATTCACCAATGGCGAGCGTCCTGACCGTGCCCCAGCTGCTCCACAATTATCAAGACCTGAGGACGAGGAAGTTGTGGCAGGAGATGAGATTGAATTTTCCTGGAATAGACCGAACACAGCCAACCGTTTTAGGATGGAACTTGCTATAGGGGCAAATTTTGATGAAGTAATTTTTGAAGGTGAGTTTGGGAATTTTACAGCGGTAACCTTGGTTGGATTTCCCGAAAATGGGATGCAGTACTGGTGGAGAGCTAAAGCAGGTAATTTCCGAGGTTGGAGTAATTGGAGTGACGAATGGAGTTTCTTTAGTGGTGATGGTCCCGAAGATGTGCCAGAATCTCCAGACCTGATCAATCCGGAGAATGACGCATTTGTTCCTTCAGAGGAAATTGATTTTTCCTGGGAGGAGGCCAATTTTGCAACAAATTACCTGCTCAATGTAGCAATTGATGAAGATTTTGAGTTTTTGGTTTTTGACAACGAAGTTGGCAATAGAAATAGTGTTACGCTTATTAATTTCCCGATCAACGATGATGTGTTTTATTGGAGAGTTCGCTCGGAAAACGTTCGAGGATGGGGAGACTGGAGTAATATTTGGTCATTCACAAACGGTGAGGAACCCGATAATGTTCCGAATCCTCCTGATCTTGTCAGCCCTGAGGATGATTCGTTTATCAATAGCGAAAATATAGAATTTAGCTGGCAAAGATCGGAATCCGCAAATAATTATCGCCTAGAGATTTCCTTAGAGGATGATCCTGAAGTGGTTATTTTTGACGAGGAGCTGGGAAATTTTAACGAGGTTACATTTGAAGGTTTTCCTTTGGATAATACTGAATTCCTTTGGAGAGTATGTGCTGAAAATATTCGAGGTTGGAGTGATTGGAGTGAGGTTTGGATGTTCACCAATGGTCAAGAACCAGAAGCGGCTCCCGAACCACCACAGTTAGTCGCACCGGATAATAATGGTTTCATGCCCGGTGAAGAAATAGACTTCGAGTGGGAAATATCTGATTTCGCTAATAATTACCAATTGCAGCTTGCTTTAAATCAGGATTTTGATAACGAAATCTTTTCAGATGAAATCGGTAACTTCAACCAGGTTACATTGCAGGGATTTTCCAATATAAATTCTGAGATATGGTGGAGAGTTAAAGCTGGAAATATCATCGGATGGAGTGACTGGAGCGGAAGCTGGATGTTTACTAATGGTGAGGAACCTGAGGATGCGCCAGAAGCACCTGAATTAATAGATCCTGAAAATGATGCAGTTATATCAGAGGTGGAGATAGAGTTTACTTGGAGTAGAGTCGAATTGGCTAATAATTTCCAATTGCAGATATCAGAGGATGACGAATTTAATCAGCTGTTCTTTGATGAAGAACTTGGGAACTTAACTTCAATCTTGATTGATGGTTTTCCCAATGATAACTCTGAATTCTGGTGGCGAGTTAGAGCTGGAAACATCCGAGGTTGGGGAGATTGGAGTATGGAAAACAGGTTTGTTAATGGTGCAGAAACTGAAATCATAGTTCGAATGCACGAAGGCTGGAACATGATGTCCATCAATGTCAGCCCCAGCGAAGAGATGTACGTTGAAGGCGAAGATCGCGGCCCCGATGTGGTTCGAATGACCGCCCAACTTTGGGAAGGCGATGAAGCGCTTTTCACGATTTTCAAAGATATGAGCGGTGACTTCTATGCACCATTTTGGGATTTTTGCAATATTGACTTTTGGGATTTGACCAATGGCTACATGATAAAATCCCTTCGGGAAATGGACGCTGTCTGGACGGGCGAACCAATTGCGGCTGATGCCGATCTACCTTTGCACCACGGTTGGAACATGGTCGCATACTATCCTCAGTATGAGCTTGAATCCTCTGCACCTGACTTCTACGTCTTATCGCCAATCATAGATCAGGTTATCCTTGCCAAAGATATTCGAGGCAGGTTTATGACTCCAGCCTGGGAATTTTCGAGTATGCTCCCGTGGTCGGAAACGAATGGCTATATGATTAAGCTTGAAGGTGACGCTGTGCTCAACTACCCGCCACAACTGAACGATCGTGTTGCGGCGGTTAGCGTTGAACCCGAAACCGGGCAGGAAGCCATTTTAACAACCCGCAATATGAGCATTCTGATTAACAACGTCTTAGGTGTGGAGACAAAAGCTGGTGATCAGATAAACGCTATTTCCGCTGATGGCAGAGTCGTCGGTGCTGGTGTGGTCGGTGAAGATGTTCGTTGTGGTCTGGCAGTCTGGGGCGATGATCCACTCACCGATGACATCGAAGGCTTAAAAGAAGATGAAGCTTTCACGTTGACGCTTGTTTCTGCTGAAGATAACACTTCTCATAGCTTGGCATTGGCGCAGGTGCTGGCTGGCAAGGGCGCGAAATACATCAATGATGATTTGACGGTGCTCGATGTGCACATCGAGTCTCAGATACCAGAAAACTACTATTTGGCGGAGTTCTATCCTAACCCGTTTAACGGGACAACGCGGTTAATCTTTGGCTTGCCCGAACAAGCTTCAGTGCGTATTGCTGTGTATGATATGCAAGGCAGGTTGGTGACATCGTTATTGAACGAGAACCTGCAGGCGGGAGTGCATAGCGTCGTCTGGCAGGCTAAGAACGAGGCGACTGGCGTGTACATCGTGAAGATGGATGCCGGCAACTTCCAGACCTCAAGGAAGATTGTCCTGATGAACTAAGCGCTATCTGGACATTAACCTGTTAGCGGAAACAAAAGAAGACAGGTGCGCTGATAAAATTCGGCGAGCTATTTAGCTTTGTGAAGCCGCCTAGGCGGCTTCACAAAGCTAAATAGCCGCATCCCAAACACAGAGAGCAAATTTACACACAAATTAGGACTTGACATGCAATGGCGATAAGCCTTTCAGGAGTGTAATCTGCAACGGGTGATCCCCACAGAATTATCGTCTCTATGATGCCGAGTATCTATCCAATCACAATATCGCGGAGAGAATAATGCGTAACCGAACTATTTTCCTTACGACCTTCCTTGCACTGCTCCTGTTAAATTCCTACACATTTGGTGAGACCATCAATGTTCCCGACGACTTTGAGACCATCCAGGGAGCGATTGACGAATCTGAGAATGGTGATACCATCTTAGTCCGCATAGGTGAGTATCCAACACGTGCTAATTTCAATGGTAAGAACGTTATCGTTGCCAGTCACTTCATAATTGATGGCGATGAGAACCTCATCACCCAAACCATCCTCAATGGTGGCAATCATGATGGGAGCATTATTGTTTTTCGGACTGGAGAAACAGCCTTGTTAATTGGATTTACACTCCGTGGTGCAAATACCGATTTTGGTAGCAGCTTTGCCTACATCGCTGACGGTCAAGGCTCTCTATTTGTGATCGAGAACACTAATATGAACTTATCAATATTCATACGGAGTCTATAATGCTTAGATTAGGAACTCAATCCCCCCTTCTGAGAACGGTTCGATTGATTGAAACGATGTGCGTTCTGATCCTGCTATGCTTTCGCATCGCAACACCCCAGACCGAAGTTTCCGGAGATGTTTCAGGCGTTTGGAACATGGAGGGCAACCCTTACTTCGCGGTCGATTCGGTCATCATCCCGGAGGGTGAAAGTCTGAGGATCGAAGCGGGGGTGGTCGTTCGGTTCGAGGAGCGCGTGGTGCTACTGGTGAACGGACTGCTCAGCGTCGAGGGAACGGCGGATGATTCCGTCTTTTTTTCTGTCGAACGATCCCGAAAATGATCTCCGTTGGGCGGGCATTCAGTTCTCCTACGCTGACGAAAGCGGTCTTATCGAGTTCGCTCACATCTCCGGCGCAGGCTGGGACATGGCGGAACAGGAAGCTAAAGCTATTCTTATATCTCGAAGCTCCGCCACAATCAGGAACTGCTTGATCACGAACTGCATGGAGGGCGCCAACATTGCGAATCCCAACTCTGGGACTAATCAAAATTGCGCTGGCATTTGGGCGTGGTGGGCGCCGGAAGCCATAATCGAAAACAACACCATCGAAGGAAATACGGGAACTGCGATCTGGTGTTCCGGGACAGGAACCACAAGCATTTCTGGGAATCTGATTCAAGGCAATACGGGATATGGAATAGACGCCAACGGTGGGGTGGTCGCATTTATCAGGAACAACCGGATTCGGGAAAACACCTGGGTCGGCATATTGACCAGAAATATTCTGTCCATTGTCGAAAACAACACCATATCCGGCAATACCTGGGCGGTATCCGTTCCGAAGCCAGCAAAGCGATTATCAAAGGGAATCTCCTTACCGCCAACACAACCGATGCCAGTGGTGCCGGAATAAAAGTCATGAGCGGACAGGCAATAGTATTGGCAAACGTCCTTGCTGGAAATGAAGCCAACAACGCGGGGGGATGAGCCTACTTTGGCGAGGAATCTCAGACACATTTCTACAACAACATCGTCTATGGTAACCGTTCAGGACGGAGTCCCGGAGGAATTTCGATCACCGAGGAGTGTCTCCACAGCATTCAGAACTGCATCCTCTGGAGCAATCAAGGGGATGACGTCAACCGAGACTATGCCAATATCTGCTACAGCATTGTGCAGCAGCGCTTCGAAGACAATGGGAATATAAACGAAGATCCCGGCTTCGTTAATCCCGACGAATTCGACTTCCGGTTGGCAGAAAATTCCCCCGCCCTTGACGCTGGCAACCCTCACCCCTTCTACACCGACGCCGATGGCAGCCGCAATGACATCGGTGCCAGTGGCGGTAATGATCTCCTGTTCGGCTTCCAGACCAATATCGAATTCCCCCACACCAGTGAACACAGCTGGGCTCACGACAATCTCGTCCTGTGCAACGTCAATGACGATCCCATCAACCTGTGGCAGTTGAGTCTCTCCGATAGGGAGAATTTCATTGTCGGTATCGAAGCACCATTGAACCTGCTGCCCTATCAGTGGATTGACTTTCCACTCGACTTTCACCCCATTCAACCGGGTGAACACGAAGCGACCTTGACCTTCCGCTTCAGAGATTACCCGCTGATCGAGGAAGCCGTGATCTCGATGACCGGCACGTCTCTGGACGGGGTGGAAGGTGAGGTGAAAGGCGTTTGGACGCGAGAGATGTCGCCGATTCATGTCGTAGGGGATGTGTTTATTCCACACTCTGACACGCTTCGCATCGAACCGGGCGTTGAGGTGCGCTTTGATCCAGGCACCAGGCTGGAAAACGAATCACTAGCCTATGGCGCGCTTTACGCGATAGGCACAGTCGAAGACTCGATTCGCTTTACATCGTCTCAAGAAGACCCCAATCTTAGTTACTGGGTTCTATTGGAAATTCGCGGCGAGTTACAGTACTGCGTTGTCGAATACGCGGAGATGGGCATTTGGTTAAGAGATGGTCTCATTGAGCACTCGACCTTCCGAAACTGTGAGCGCGGCATCTGGGTGTTCACCCATTGGGAACCAGGGATGGTTCGTAATTGTCGGATCGAAAACTGTGGTTTGGGCATCGATGTAGATCCAACGGGAACCATCGAGTACAGCACGATAACTCACTGCACAGACGCGATATACCCACTGGACGGCGGATTTGCCTACCATAACCTGTTTGCATTCAATGATGATGTGACTATTGCTCATACCTATTGGGCGGGTGGGGGGGGAGCGGAGCAGGAGATTTTCGTCCATTTAACCGCAACGGGAAATATATTCTACCACAACGGCTTGGTGAGCACCTTTTCCCGTGATCATCCGGCTTTCCGTTACAACTGCATGTTTGAATCCGAAATCGAGGGGGAGGGAGTGCTCATTGGAGAACTCAACAGAGAGAATTTTAACGGGACACCTTGCGACGAGAACTTCAACATTATCATTGATCCGGAGTTCATCGATGCGGATAATCTCGACTTCCATCTGACCGAAGACTCCCCTTGCATTGATGCCGGTGATCCCGATTCGCCTGAAGATCCCGATGAAACGCGAGCGGATATTGGAGCGTTCTATTTTCATCAAGAAGAAGAGGATGAACGTGAAATCCACCTCGTCGGGCACTGCGACACACCAGATATAGCACTTAGTGTCACAGTTCAAGGTGACTATGCTTACGTAGCGGACTATAGAAGCGGTTTGCGGATCATTGATATTAGCAATCCGGAAGAGCCTGATGAGATTGGATACTATGACACTCCGGGGCAAGCGAGGGACGTTTTCGTTTCCGCTGACTACGCTTACATAGCGGACTTGGGAAGCGGATTACGTGTTATTTCAATTACTGACCCTGAACATCCGGAAGAAGTTGGAAGCTATGAGACACCTCGGACCGCATGTGGCATCTCGATATCTGGTGACTATGCTTACATAGCAGACCACTCACGTGGGTTGCGTGTCATTGATATTAGCAATCCTGAAAATCCTGACGAAGTGGGACACTGGGACACACCAGAACCAGGGGAGGTCTATGGAGTCACAGTCTCCGGTAACAATGCATACGTAGCAAACAATTATCTTGGTTTGAGTGTTCTATCAATTGTCGATCCTGAAAATCCTGAAGAGATCGGACACTACGATACGCCGGATTACGCACAGGACGTTACAGTTTCCGGCGACTATGCTTATATAGCAGACTTTGAAAGTGGTTTGCGCGTAATTGAGGTTAGCGATCCTGAGAATCCGGAGGAAGTGGGATATTTTGATACTCCTGGATATGCTGGATCCGTTACAGTATCCGGCGACCACGCTTACATAGCTGATAGAGAAGGTGGTTTGCGTGTAATTTCCGTTGCCGATCCTGAAAATCCTGTGGAAGTTACTTCCTACGATACTGACGGATGGGCTTATGATGTCTTCATAAGTGGTGATAACGCTTATGTGGCGGACATGGGTAACGGTCTTGTAATCCTTGACATATCCGACTACAATCGCAACGTCACCGTCTCCCTCCGCGAGGGCTGGAACATGATGTCGCTCAATGTCTCGCCAGCGCAGGAATTCTACCGCGAAGGAGAAGATCAGGGGCCCGACGTTCCGCTTCTGCTGGAACAATTGCGGATTGATGACCACAACCACCACGTCATTTTAGCCAAAGACATCCGCGGTCATTTCTACTCTCCTAGACATGATTTCTGCAATATTCCTTACTGGGATTTGACCAATGGCTACTTGATAAAAATGTTTTGCGATTTCAGTCCCGTCTGGACAGGTGCGCCGATTCCAGAGGATGCTGACCTGCCGTTGACCGAAGGCTGGAACATGATCGCTTATTATCCTCAGTATGATCTTGATTCCTCTGATCCGGATTTCTACGTGCTCTCGCCGATTATCGATCAGGTTGATATCGCCAAGGACATTCGCGGTAGATTCATGTCGCCTTCCTGGGATTTCTCAAATATGCCTCCCTGGGCGGAAACGAATGGCTACCTGGTCAAAGTAGAAGGCGACGTTACACTGAATTACCCGCCCGAGCAGGAGCAAGTCGCCGCGCTAGATAGCGACAATCCACGCGATGCCGCTTTCACCGTCCATTCGCCCGTGAACATGAGCCTGCTCGTTCAATTTCCAACCGCACACGCTGGCAAGGTGCAGGCGATTGACGCTTCCGGCATTGTCGTCGGCGCAGGTTTCATTGATGACGATGGCAGATGCGGCGTTGCCGTCTGGGGTGACGATATCCTGACCGCCGAGCGCGAAGGACTCACCGCTGGTGAAGCGTTCTCGCTGAATCTGGTCGATTCCGGTGACGATGTATTACCCTTGGAAGTGGGGAGCATCCTCGCTGGCGATGGTCTTGTCTATCAAACCGATGCCTTCGTGGCGATTGATGCCGTTGTCTCGGCAGTGATTCCCGCGGATTATTCACTTTCTGCCGCCTATCCCAATCCCTTCAATGCTGTCACGAGGCTGACTTACGGCTTGCCGCTGGCGGGTCGAGTGAGTCTGTCGGTGTTTGACATATCCGGGCGGCAAATCGCCACGCTGTTTAACGGCGATCAAACCGCCGGGATGCACTCAGTAAGCTGGAATGCTGAAGGCATGCCATCGGGGCTGTACATCGTCCGCATGTCCGCCGCTGCGGGCAGTTATGATGTAAAAGTGTTGCTGATGAAGTAAGGGTGTTTTCGCGAAGTAATTTCACAATCAATCCCCCTGTCCCTCGACAAAAGTCTATCGGGGATACAAAGTCATTGTGAGTTGAAGTCTCATAGCAATGTTTGCTCTTGGAATGTTGCCAACGATGGTGCGGGAGTCATAAATTGCAACTGTGAAAGAGGTAGGTGAAGTCGGTTTGAGCAATCGGGAGACCATTTTCACATCGAGATGGTAGAGTCCTCCCATGGCTTCCCAAGCTCCAAAAGAATAGGGCTTCTGGATCTGTTAAGCAGCGCTCCGGTAGTAACGGAGATGAAGCCCTCCGAGAATTGGTAGCACAACTGCATTGCCAACCGCTGACCAAGGCATTTCAAGGCCGGATGGACTTTTGACTAGTGACAACTAACCGAATCGTTTTTTGCTATTAATTTAGTTTTGACCAACCACAGAAAAAGGATTGGTGTTTTGAATTTTAAATAACTGGACAATTCAATTCAAGGAGGAACGTATATTTCGTTTATCGTATCACTGTCATTTTCCTGGTAAACATATTATTTGTCACATCCAATCTAACAAAATACAAACCGGAAGGTAAATTTGCACTGTTTATCGTAATTTGATGAAAACCAGCATTTGAATTCCCTTCTAACAATGTTAAGATATCCCGTCCATATATATCATAAATATGAAGCGATATAATTGCTGGGATAGAGAGATCGTATGCAATGGTAGTTGAAGAATTGAATGGATTTGGCCAAACTGGTGACAAACCATAATGTGCTACCATTGTACTTTGTTGATTACCAATATGATCTTGAGCGTTTAACCGGTAAATACCTAAGTTTGTGTAATCTGCAACGTAAATAAATTCATTTTCGCATACAACCTCTAACCCTATTCCTGGTGTAACAATATTAATGGGGTTTTGTGGATATCCATTTCCTTGATCTGTGATCGTATATCGACTCAAACCTACTAATCCTCCAGAAGTACTTGAGCCGACAACATAAAGCGACCCATCATATACAGCAACATCATTCAAATATCCACGATTTTCTCTTTGATTAATAAACTCAATATTCGTTGGATCGTTAATATTAAACTGTTGAATTCCATAGGCTTGATTCCCAACGATATATAAACTATTGCCATTGAAGGCCAAAGCATGTGGCTGTCCATCAGTTCCTGGATTTGATCGATAGTTATATTTAAACACACACTCGGGTTCATTTGGATCCGAAACATCATAAGTGAATACCCACTCACCAGATATCATGTACGCATAGTTGTCTTTAACTTCTAAGTCTATTATTTGGCCAACATCATCTAAATTCAAATCATATGTTCCAATTCTTTCAACATTACGGAAATCATTTACATTAAATATCGTGAATTCACGTGTACCACCTATAAAAGCTAAATCATTTACTAAATCAACTGAAAAAGCATGATAATCATCATTATAATACAACATTTCAACTTGAGGTGATTCAGATAAATCAAATACCATAAATCCATTCTGACCTAATAATAGGTAACCGTTATCATTGAATATTTTCATACCTTCAGCGGTTTCAGTTCCTTCAACAGTTCCAACTTCTTCAGGTTCGAGCGGATTAGAAACATCCACAATCTTAAGACAATTAATTTCATCAGAAATATATGCCAGATTATCTAAAAGAGTAACACCATCGATTCTACCAGGCTTAGCAATGTGATTTATCTCATTTAGATTGTTAAAGTGTACTGCATCAATGATACAAAGACCTCCACCATCAACAGCCATATAAACGTTACCTCCATTGACAGTCAAACCAAATGCAGTTCCATCCACATCACGTCGATATATTTCGCATGGATTCGCTAAGTCATATAAATTAATAATTCGTAAACCATCCCCACCAGATGCTAAATATCCGAAATTGCCAATTATATCTACGTCCCACGCTCTCTGTCGAAAGGTGCCCAATAGTGAGGGGTCACTTGGATCTGAGATGTCAAGAATACGTAACCCAAAACCCGATTCTAACACATAGCATATATTCTCTTCTACGTCGAGAGGACCATACAGATTATCCCGAACATAATGGCCAATTTCTTCGGGATTTTCAGGATCGGATACATCAATAATCATTAATCCTTCATGTCCATCAGCAATAAAAGCGTTGTTTCCCTCTACAGCAACAGAATAAGCAGATCCAGGTGTGTCAATAAACCCAATTTCTTC
>CAZAGU010000089.1:0-14186 GCA_964484805.1 uncultured bacterium | reverse complement strand
TTCATCCTGCACTCGTAAGTCAACTGCCTGTAAAGCTGCGCCAGCGTCAGCTTGGGATTCATCGCCTTCAATTCTCCCCGCATAATCTGCCGCACCTGTGCCGCCGGCACATTATCCCTCGTCTCCAGATACTGAATGTTCAGCCCGTCAAAATAATCCTTTACATCCCGCCTTCGCCCGGATGTTTTTCTGTGCTGGGCAAAATTCAAACTCTACAAGATAAGGTGGCAAACTTCCTGAAGATATATTATTATATAAGGTTAAACAAATTTGAAAGACTGCCCTTAAGATGAGACTGAACAAAAGAACTTTCGCCATCCTGGCAATTTTGATTACAGTTGGAAGCGTAATCTATTTTGTCGGTTCAAGCCGTTACAATATCTACCCGCTTGTGGGGTCGCTGGAAGCATTCGCTTCACCAACCAAAAACAAGATGAAAGCCGTAACAACTGAAGCAGTTATCGCAAAAGGCAGGTCGTTGATTCGAGATGACCAACCCGGTGACAATGATCGCTATCGTGTTACAGCATTGATCCTCGCAACGGATGAACTTATCCGAAAACTAAAGGTGCCGAAAGCTTCGGACAACTCAGCAGATTTCGATTTCTCAGGCACATGGAAAGGACTTACACTGGAAAGCAGGCAGGTTTCTGAGGGAAGATTAGTGCATCAGAGCGTTGTGGACTTAACTTTACAGTCTGCGGCTCAAGGCAGAATATCACACCGTTGGAAAGTTGTCAATCAGCGTCTGGAAATTCCCGCATCCACCCAGCCGCTGAACCTTGAGCTCCTGAAATCTGCCTTGAAAGAACGCGGGATTGAAGTCTCGAAGGGGCGACGCATAGGAAATTCACTGTGGGAACAAAAACTGGTGTTAAAGCCATGACCAAGAAAATTATATCCGCGGCTTGCGTTCAGATTCAACCAGAATTTGGCGCGACTGCCGGCAATGTTGAAAAGATCGTAAATCTCATTGAGCAAAATGCTTCAGGCCTGATCGTTTTTCCTGAGCTCGCCACCAGTGGCTACGAGTTCAGGAGTCGCGACGAAGCCTTTGACCTGGCATTTGATCCTCGAAACAGCGACATTGGCAGTCAACTCCGTCAGGTTGCGGCAACATCCGGTTCTCATGTCGTTGTGGGATTTCCAGAGCGATCTGGAGAAAAGATTTACAACAGCGCGGCATTATTCTGTCCAGATGATGACGTTCATGTTTACCGGAAAATCCACCTGTTCGACCGTGAGAAGAATATATTTTCAACCGGTGATGCCGAGCCGGAAGTCATCGACACTGCTATTGGCAAAATTGGCATAATGATCTGCTTTGACTGGGTATTTCCTGAAGTGGCAAGGATATTGGCGTTGAAAGGCGCGGAAGTCATTTGCCATCCATCCAACCTCGTCCTCGCCTATTGCCAGCGAGCTATGTTCGCGCGTTCTGTCGAAAACGGAGTATTCACCATGACCTGCAACCGCATCGGTAGCGAATCACGCATTGACAGGACGTTGACCTTCACCGGCAGAAGTCAGATATTGGGCAATCGAGGGGAATTGCTCGCGCAAGCCAGTGAATTCGACGAGAAAGTCATTCATGCTGAACTGGATTTATCTCTGGCAACCAGCAAAAGGATGACAGATTTAAACGATCTCTGGGAGGATCGACGTATCAATTTGTATGGAGAATTGTTAAAAAAGTAGCATACTTTCGAAATCAAGAAAAAGGAGATGAAAGTGAATCACGAGGAATCGCTGGCACGACTAGATCGCGGTAACGAATGCTTTGTGAAAGGCGATCACGAGCACCCCCGTCTTGACGAAGAAATTCGACAGCATACCTTTGAAAATGGGCAGAATCCTTTCGTTGCTGTTTTAAGTTGCGCAGACTCACGGGGACCAATTGAGTATCTGTTTGACCAGGGCATTGGCGATATATTTTCTGTCAGGAACGCTGGCAATGTTTGCGGCGATAATGCCTTGGGCACCCTGGAGATAGGAGTTTACAAATTTGATATCCCTCTCATCGTCGTTTTAGGACACACCGATTGCGGCGCGATTAAGCTGGCGGTCGATGAAAAAAAACTTGGTGGTGTAATGGATGCGATAATTGACAAAATTACTCCCGTGGTTCATCGGGTTAGGGAGACTCATCCAGACCTTGGCGGCAGAGACTTTTACACTGAGGTTACCAAAGCAAATGCCCAACATGTTGGCGAAGAATTATTAGCGAAGAGTGAATTGTTGCGCGACAAGGTCAAGCAGGGTAAATTGCGGGTGATTGCTGGCTTGCATCACTTGCATAGCGGCAAAGTTGATTGGTTGTGATGGGGGGAAATTTCAGGATAGAAAATACATGAACATCAAGCAGGCGAGTCTGTTGCCAGAGTTAGAAAACACACCTGACCTAATGTCGATACAGGAAGCTAGTCAATGGGCGTCCGAGTACCTAAAACGCAATGTGACCCCATCGAATATTTCTTATCTGATTCAGTACGGAAGGATCAAACGTCACCAGAATAATGGCGATACAAAAGTTTCCAGCAAAGAATTGGTGGAGTACTATCATTCTTACTTTGGCAACAGGGAGCTGAAATGGAAGGAACAGCTTGGCAATGATGTCAACTGGGCTTTGTCGTTTGATTATTTGAAGGAAGCGGATACGACAAAACATGTGCATCGACTCCACCCTTACAAAGGAAAATTTATTCCTCAACTGGTTGAATATTTTCTGGATGAACACACCGATGAATTTAAAACTGAAACCTATTTTAAAACTGGAGATGTCGTTTTAGATCCATTTGCCGGAAGTGGCACCATGTTGGTGCAGGCAAATGAACTAGGAATTAATGCAATTGGCATTGATATTTCTGAATTTAACACTTTGATTACCAACACTAAACTCGGGTGTCACGATCTCAAATCGATCAAACAACAGGTTGATGCAATCAGCAAAAAGCTTCAGGCGTTTCTGCAGACATTGGAAGTCTGGATGTTTGATGCAGAATTGTCTGAGAAATTAAGTGAGTTCAACGAGAAGTACTTTCCATCTCCAGAATTCAAAAGGAAGGTAATCAGCAAAACGATTGACCAGAATACCTACGGTCAAGAAAAAGAGTCCGCGTTTTTAACGACCTACTGGCAGATGGTAAATAGATACAGTCTCACTATTTTCCAGAATACCAATGGCAGATTTATTGACAAATGGTACCTGCTTCCGGTCAGGCGTGAGATTGATTTCATACTGAACGAAATTGAACAAGTTGAAGATGTTGCAGTCAAGAAAGTATTGCAAATAATCCTTAGCAGGACAGTGCGATCTTGCCGGGCGACAACGCATCGCGATTTGGCAACACTCAAAGAGCCAGTGCGAGCGCCTTACTATTGCGCCAAACATGGAAAAATCTGCAAGCCCCTCTTTACGATGATTAACTGGTGGAAGCGATATTCTACCGATACTCTGAACAGGTTGGAAAAATTTAATCAACTCAAAACAAATACTGACCAGATCTGCCTGATTGGCGATTCGCGAGAACTCGACATTTTGAACAGCCTGAAGGAACAACAAGTAAATTTATTCCGCTTAGTCAAGGAAAAAGGCATTAACGGTATTTTTTCCAGCCCGCCGTATGTTGGCTTGATTGACTATCATGAGCAACATGCTTATGCTTATGATATTTTTAATTTTAAACGGCGTGATGAGAATGAGATTGGGCCACTTTACAAAGGTCAGGGTGTCGAAGCAAGAAATGCATACGTCAAATCAATCGGTAATGTTTTGCTTAACTGCCGTAAGTATATGTGTGATGACTTCAACATCTTCTTAGTCGCCAATGATAAATATAGCCTTTATCCTCGAATCGCTGAACTAGCTGAAATGAGGATAAATAAAGTTTTCAAACGTCCAGTCATCAACCGCTCTGAAGCCAGTAAAAATGCCTATTCCGAGAGCATTTTTCACCTGAAAGATAAAAATCAATAGGATTGTAACATGGGTATAAATAAAAATCAAGAGCTTGAAATAATTGAGTTACTCTCGCAAAAACTCGATGCCAAATTAAAGAAATATTCGCGAGAGACAACCTCAATGCCCTTTCTTGTTAAACTGATGCAGGATCAAGAGAAAGTTGCCTCGTATTCGTTTATCCACTCCCTCGTAACTACTCTGGGAATGTCCGTTTATGAGCAAATCTCTCTCATTCTGGTTGAAGACCGTTGCACTGAGTGCTTCAGAAGCTATAACATAGGCGGGAATATTTCAAAACCTCAGAAATCAACAATCGATAAAATCATTCGCGAACTGCGAAACGGAGCGCGCAAGGCTGATTTTAAATCTGAAGTGGCTGAAGTACTTACCGCTGATCCCAAGTACGGCAAATACCAGAAGGAAGGCACAAAGATTGATTTTTATATGTTACGCGATGGTGTTGAACATTACTTCGAAATAAAAACAACCAAACCAAACATAGATATTTTCACAAAAACGAAAACAAAACTTCTCGAATGGGTCGCTCGTCGAAGGCAACCCGTAAAAGTTTTCATGGCTTTGCCATATAATCCCTACCATCCTGAACCATATACAAGATTTACCAACATAGGTCTCTTTACTCAAGGACAGGATTTACTGGTTGGAAAGGAATACTGGGATTATTTAGCCGGAGAAAATACTTTTGAAATGCTTCTGGAGATATTTGATCGAGTTGGCAAAGAGTACAAAGACCGGATTAGTCTGAAGATACAAGAAGTTGCAAACACGACCATGAATTTTTAACCAAAATATTCTAACGGGTTCAGGACTGGGATATTGACACAATCCCACCTCTAAATTAAGGAACAAATATGACAATTTTCATCACCATCTTAGCATTGGCTTTCGGAGCCGCGGTCGGATACATCATCGCCCACCGAAGCCAGCAGAAACAGCTCGCAGAATTCTCCGAATTGAAAAGCCGCTTCGATGTCGTCACATCACAACTCGATAGCGCCAACAGTCAGTTGCAAGCCAGCCAAGCCGAGCTTCAATCGCTACGGGATAAACTCACTACTGCCGAGTCTGAAAAAGCCCGGTTGAGCGAAAAAATCGAATCCGAACGGAATATTGCCGTTGAAAAATTGCGCCTGCTCGACGATGCCCAAAAACAGCTATCCGATGCCTTCAAGGCGCTATCAGCAGAATCATTGAAGAATAACACACAAGAATTCCTCCGCCTGGCTGATGACAAATTCCAGTCACTGCAAAAATCATCGCGCGAAGAACTTGACCACCGCCGAAGCGCTATCGAAGAAATGGTCAAGCCACTCGGCGAAAGTTTGCTCCGCTACGACAAGGAAATCCATGAGATTGAGAAAAATCGTCTCACAAGTTTTGAAATTCTGCAAAATCAAGTGCAGACACTCAAACAAACGAACGACCAGCTTAACGCCGAAACCCGTAATCTTGTTAAAGCCCTTCGCCAACCGGCAACTCGCGGCCGCTGGGGTGAAATGCAACTGAAGAATGTCGTCGAGATGGCAGGAATGGTCGAACACTGCGACTTTATACAACAACAATCTATTAATACCGAACAGGGAAGATTGCGCCCAGATATGGTCATCCGTATGCCCGGCAAAAAGACTGTGGTTGTCGATGCCAAGACACCAATGGAAAATTATTTAAATTCAATAGAGACGGAAATCGAGGAAGAGCGAATAGCTTACTTGAAGAATCACGCCCGAAATGTCAGCGACAGAATCAAGGAACTTAGTAAAAAAACATATTGGGACAGCGTTGGAACATCACCGGAATTTGTAGTCCTGTTCCTGCCGGGCGAGCCGTTTTTTAGTGCGGCATTGCAACAGGATCCGGGCTTGATAGAATTTGGCGTTAGTCAGCGTGTCATCATCGCGACACCGACGACATTGGTAGCGCTGTTGCAAGTGGTCGCCTTCGGTTGGCAACAGGAGAAAATTACCCAGAACGCTGAAGAAATCAGCAGATTAGGCAAGGAACTTTACGAAAGACTCGCTGTTTTCAGCAGTCATCTTGTTGACATGGGAAAAGGAATAAATCGGACTGTTGATTGTTATAATAAAGCCGTCGGATCGTTTGAAAGCCGTGCACTAGTCAGTGCCCGGAAATTTCCTGAGTTAGGAACATCTGTGAAAAATGAAATTCAAGGTTTGGATACCATTGACAAAATTCCTAAAAAACTCCAAACTTAATTTCAAATAATGATCGTCTAAAGACGTGTGGATTGCTAATACATACTAATTATTACCAATGAGTTAGCAATCGGATTGATTGTTGTGCAGTATTTGCTTGCATACGCAAATATTTCTGATTATCGTTTATGTAAAGCTACACTTTTTAGTACAATATATAATTTAATACATGTCCCAACTTTGGAGAAATGGCATGAAACTAATTTTTAAACTCGTTTTAATCGGACTAATGGCGACAAGGGTTCGAACGATTGTTCCAACGGTTGTGGATCAACTCAATCTGATGAAAACGGTCGCTACCAACTTGTCAACGTCCCTAATGGCACATATCTTCTGACAGTAAATGCTGAAGGTTTCAACACATACGAGACTGAAATCAGCCTCAACGCGGGTCGTTCAGTATTAATGGATGTCTTCCTTCGCCAAGGTCAGCTTGCTGTTGATAATGATATTGCACCAGTAACTTACGATTTGGTCAAAGTTTACCCAAATCCATTCAACTCAAGAGCAATCGGCAACAGTTGCATTGTTTGATGTAAATGGCAAGTTGGTCAAGAGCATTTACACAGGCGTTCTTAACGCTGGCTTGAATAAATTTTCCATAGATGCCACCTCAATGAGCATTGGCACCTATTATCTCACCGTCAGTGGTGAGTCGATGAACATCGTTTCACAGTTGAACTACGTGAAATAGGTTCATTACATTGACTTGTAAAAATTGTCTGAGGAATACTCAGCTCCCCATCAACTCCTCCCTATCCGCCTTCTTCAGCCCTTTGACCACAAGATCATAAGAATGATCAATTAACTTGAATATTTCCGCATCGTCAATTGAACCATCAGCAGTAACGGTGTTCCAGTGGCGTTTATTCAGATGGTATCCAGGTATAAACGCGTCATACTTATCTCGAAGCAAAATAGCCAGGTCTGGTTCACACTTCAGCGAGATTCGCGGTGGATTCGTATCTACGGGTAATAGAGCAAACATTTTACCGCAAACCTTAAAAACCGCGACTTCCGGTCCGAAAGGAAAATCTTCCATTGTGCCAACCTTTCCACAGCAATAGTTCTTCAGATTGCAAATTTGCAACATTTTGAAAATCCTGAAACAATCGTATTTTTAGCTTTGCCTTTGTTATCACCATTATAAAGCTTGATAGAGGGATAGTCAATGAATTATTATTAATTGTGAGGATGCAACATAGTGTCCACTTTTAATTAAATTCGAAAAAGAAATGATTTTAACAGATACAGCTGACAAAAAACAAAACTCTGACAAGACTTCCAGTCCAGACGGGATTGTCGTCATTGACAGAAACCTGAGATTCGTAGTTTTTAACGTAGCCGTGCAACAGATTACAGGCTTCAAAGAAGCAGATGTGCTACACAAACAGTGTAGCTCCTTGTTTCCAGGCTGGGATCACGACTACACCTACTTTCGTAGTGTTGTAACTGAAGGTAAATCATACAATGAAGTTCCCTTAAGTATCTATAAATCTGACGGATCTCAGACTCGTGTTGTTTGTTCCATCACACCCTTTGACGGAACGAAAAACAACCACAACTTCGCACTGCTAGCGATTCACGAGCCAGAAACGCAACTCCGTTTGCAGGATACTCTGGCTCAGCAAACCCATCAATTGCTTGCTGAACGAAACAAACTAACAGCAATCTTCAACAGTCGCCTTGAGGGCACATTTACCACAGATCAGAATTGCATCATTACAACCTTTAATCGCTCCGCTGAAAAGATTACAGGTTATGCCTACGATGAAGCAATTGGTAAAAGATGCTGGGAAATAATGGATTCTCACTATTGCCGCACTCAATGCACTCAACATAAGCCAAACAAGGCTTACTGGAGCAAACCTGAGCCTCGCATCAAGGAGATTTTTATCACGCGAAAGGATGGTAAAAGAATACCGGTTCGCACCAGCTCAGCACCTTTGATGGATCCCGACGGTGAGAGTATTGGTTCTGTCGAGTCTTTTCAGGATATGTCCGAACTTGACAATCTTTCTGCCCACCTTGAAAATCGCTTTCAGATACCACACATCATAGGACGCAGCGAAGCTATGCGGCGGATTTACCAGCTCATCGACAATGTTAGTCAAAGTAATAGCACTGTGCTGATCACTGGCGAAAGTGGCACAGGAAAAGAACTCGTCGCACGCTCGATTCATTTACACAGCTACCGCCGAACGGGTCCGTTTATCGCTCTCAATTGTAGCGCTTTCGTTGAAAACCTCCTTGAAAGCGAACTTTTCGGGCATGAACGGGGCGCATTCACCAGCGCAATTCAATCCAAACGAGGCAGGTTTGAGCTGGCTCAGGATGGCACACTGTTTCTTGATGAAATCGGTGATATTTCGCAATCTATTCAGGTGAAGTTATTGCGAGTTCTTGAGAGTCGCCGCTTTGAGCATGTTGGAGGTAACAAGCCAATCGAAGTAAACTTCCGCCTAATCACTGCAACAAACCGCAATCGGTCAGATGAGGTGGCACGGGGCGCTTTTCGAGAGGATTTCTTCTATCGGATAAATGTCATCAACATCCATCTGCCGCCCTTGCGCGAGCGAATGGAAGATCTGCCTCTATTGGTTCAACATTTGATCGAGAAAAATTCAGAGCGATTCGGCAAGCATATCCGCACCCTATCCCCGGCTACTTTCGGTTTTCTGAAAGCCTATCAATGGCCTGGCAATATCCGGGAGTTGGAGAACGTGATAGAACATGCGTTTGTCATGTGCTCGACCGAGCTGATTGAGCCTGAGCACTTGCCTGAAAAGCTTTGGACAGTAAAGAGCGGCTATTCCGATGCGACTGGCACATCCATCACACCCATACAGCAGGCGGAGAAAGTGCTGATTAAGTCCTTGCTCGAACAATTCAATGGACACAGAGGAAAAACTGCCGTGGCACTGGACATTGATAAGTCAACGCTTTGGCGGAAGATGAAGAAATTCCAGATGTTGTAGGGGTTAGCGAGCCCCTAAGCATTAATTATAGAAGCCCCTCACCTGACAACTTTTCCGGTGAGGGGCTTCAATACTTTCATGCCTAAGCAAGAGGTTATTTCATCAACATGATCTTGCGAGCCGAAACAAACGTCCCTGCCTGCATCTGCACAATGTATAGCCCAGATGGGAGATCATCGGCATTCCAGACCACAGAATGAGTCCCAGCCTGATATTCACCCGAAGCCGCCTTGCCGACAGTACGACCTGCTAAATCAAACACACTCAAGCTGACATTGCTGTCCCGCGGTAGTCCGAAGCTCAGTCGGACCTTGCCGTTGAACGGATTCGGATAGGCATCGCCCAGATAATAATCCGCTGGAATGGTCGCCTGATTCACAACGGACAGAACGACAAATTCGTCAGTGCTATACTCCAGCGACGAGCCACGATAGAAATGCTGTGGAGTCAAGCTAACCTTTTCACTATTGCCGGGTTCTAACCAGTACAAACGGAATGCCTCGCCCTCACTCATGCCATCAACACGCTCGCTGGTCGGATCATCGCCCCAGACTGCCAAACCACAAACGCCATTGTCGCTCACTCCCCTGCCAATAATCGCCCCGGAGGAACTCTCGGCAATAATCGTAACGCCATCCGACACTCCGGTTTTTGTCAGATCCGTAACCAGCAGACTCATGTTAGAACCCGTTGAGCGGATTACCTGTGGTGGATTAAATTCATCCGTTTGCGCTACTGCCAGTTCGCCTTCCTGAGGCTGTGCCGAATAGTTTAAAACCACATCCTCGTCAACATTGATCTGATAGCCTTGCCCCTGTTGCCATGGCGCCATGTTTGAGAAATTGTACTCCGGCAACATGAAACTGCCATTAGCATCCTTAGCAATCCTAACGTGATCAATAATCGGCGCAACAACGGTGAATTCCGGTGATGAAGCGCCTAGCTCATAATCCGGGAAGTAGGCGATCAGATTCCAGCCACTCGTCAGTGGCAGGTCGGCATCGAACGCAATCGGCACTCCGCTCCAGCTTGCCAGGACATCCTCATCAACCATCATTTGATAGCCTTGCGTTAGATCCCAAAATGGAATATTGCAGAAGTCGAATGATGGTGAATAGAATCTTCCTGCCACATCTTTCATGACGATCAGGTGATGGTTCTCCTCGTCAATCCGCAGTTGCTCAGTCATCAGGACAATATCTGGGCCGGGATTGTCTGGATCTTCAAACATTTCCGGAGGTGGGATGACGTTGATGGAAATCATGTTCCAGCCTTGAAGTAAGTTCACATCTATATCCCGCACCATCTCACCGACAACATTCATGACCACAGGAATAATGGTGATTCCTTCACCAGCGTTATGAGTGAATTCGATCTCGCCTTCTATTTCAACCTCCGGCATACCAGATGGATTGAGAATCAGAGTGAAATTCTCTTGCTCGTCTGGATTTAAAACCCCTGAATTAGGCGCAACTTGAATCCAGTCATGGCGCACATCAAGCTGGTAAATGTCAATGCGATCATGGCTTGAGTTATCGACGTTGCTCATGCAAACCCAATTGTGGTAATCAAATTCGTTGGTGATGAAACCGCCTTTAGGTCTGCCTCCTTCTTCTGGTTCGAGTTGCCTTACCAACATGGTGTCACCAGTTCCGGGGTGCATCTTGTGGACAAAAATTCCGTCGCCTGGGCGATTGAATATATAAATGTTGTAACCATCCGGGTCTTCAGGATAATACGCCAAGCCATAGATTCTGAAGCCCTTGCGATCTAGCTCCGCAACTTCCTCGCCGTCGCGAGTCTGGGCTACAAGATTGGTTGTTATACCACAAGACCAAATTACTTCTCGGTCAGGATCCCAAGCGACTGCGGTCGTGGAATTGACGTGAGATTCGAAACCTGTGATAAATTCACCGGCTGTCGTGAATCCAAAGACGATTGCCTCTCCAGAGCCCCAAATCAACTCGCCATCCCATGCTAAGTCAGTCATTCCATAGCGGGATCCGCCCAGTTGATCATAAGAATCCACCAGTTCTTCATCGTCGTTCATCACGTATATGGTAGTGTGGTCAACGCCCGAACCGGCAATGTAGTAAAGCCCATCAGTGTAAACTGTGCCATATATTCGGTTGTCGTTAAGTATATCAGACGCTTGAATACTCCGGCGAAGCTCCCAGGGGTCGGCGTTTGCATTGTCGGGGTTTCGTGTCTCGGCATTCCACTGCAAAGGTCCATTCCCGCCGTTGAAGACATCAAAGTTGACTTCAGCCTCGCCATCCACCAGAACGCGTTGGTTTATCTGACCCGCTGATGGTGTGAATTCAGGATGCAAAAGCTGGAAATTGACTTCCAACTCTTCGTCCGCTTCAAGCTCAAATCCTGCCAGAGTAGAATCATTGTACCCTTGTCTATGCACGGTCATATTGAATTCGATCTCGGCGGCGGCGTTATCGAGGCTATATGCTCCATTCTCATCTGTTACAGTCACAAAACCATGTTGTGTAAAAACTGTGGCATCCGGCACAGGATCTCCTGTGGAAAAGTCTGTAACAACACCAAACACCCGTCCGGTTGCAGTTAACACCGATGTTGTAAATTTTATCGCCCGTTCAGCCTCCAGCGGAGCTGCGCCCGGTGTGAGGTTCTCCCAGTATGTGTAGGTCAAGCCCATCTTCTGGTCAGGACTAGCAATGCCGACCGTTGCATTGGGGGTATCCCAGGCTTGGAAACAGGAGCGGTCATCGACAACTTCATCGTACTGGAAGACTATGTCGCCATCACCTGTAATTGTCGGGTATGTTTCCGGGTTGTACAATAAAACCTGGAAAGTTTCTATCGGTTCGTTGGCGCCACGGGGACCCAATTTCCGCATCTCTGACCATTCAACAATGAAAATATCTGCATCTTCATCGTAGTAGGTATAAATTCCCCCGTTGTCCGTCGTGATCAAATCATCCCAGAAAGGGCAGATCATACCGGGCGCATTCATCCCTGATGGCATGATCCGGTTTCTGGAAGTTATCAGTTCATGGCAATCGCCCATTGCCAGCCAGCCATTGGTGCAGATCGTAATTTCGTCAAATTCCTCGCCGTAATAGGTGAAAGTAAACGGCAGGTCAAATAAACCGCTCTCGTCATATTCTTCACCAATATCAGACAGTTCAGTGTCATCACCAGGTCCTCGATGATGAGGATCAATCTCAATCCAGTTGTATTCTGGTTCGTTGTACCAGTTGACATCGGTGTTGTCCACACAGATGTAGCCATATTCATCTGGCCCAAATGGCTCGCCATCGTCGGCTTCACTGACGGCAAAATCAACGAAAACCGTGTCAATATAGCCATTCTCACTTGAGACAATCAGCGCCACTTCGGCTTTCGATCCGGCAATGTGGAACAGATTAGCAGACACTTGCAGAACCGATTGGGAAACCTGCCGTGAATTAGGCGAAATAGCATTAAAATGGGTGTCTGGATCTGGAATACTTATTGTCGGCGTAAGGCTGACCAATCGTCCGATCAACGCTTCACTTCGGATATCCCCAATGTTCCTGATGTACATTCGACACATGGCAACATCAGCTGGTGCAAGGGGAGCGCCTATCCAGTCAAACTCGTCAAGAACCATCACTGGTCCCTCAACTGGAACTGTCACAGAACTTGTCCAGGCTTCATCATTGCAATCTATGTTCAGAGTGAAAATAGCATTAAATTCGGCGGGAAATCCACCACCAACTTCAACCACAAAGGTCGCGATCATTAACTCACCAACGGCAGGGGCTTCGTCAAACCTGAAGTTATTCTCAGTAATTTCTACATTAGACTGATTTGAAGAAATCAGCACATCTACCGCGCCTCCAGGAACAGATTCGCCAAGGTTAGCGATGTTCACATGCAGCTCAACAATTTCACCCGGATTAAGCTCGCCATCGCCATTGCCACTGCTGTTGCCTTCCTCATCATCATCAATTTCAAAGCCACTCGCCCCCAAGAAATACTCAGCATCAACAATTTCAAATTCTTCCAGGTAGGGCATCAGATTATGCCCTGTTACTGTGAGCTGAATCGTCCCGCTTTCTGTCATGTCTGGGTCAAGGTTGAATACTACCAAGCCATCCTCATCGGTATTCACAACAATTTGGAATTCACCAGGTTTATACAGGCATACGGGAGTGTTCACCACTGGTTCGCCTATTTCATCATCCCAGACTTCAACCACAACCTGCGTCTCGCCTGTTCGGATTGCATTCGGGTGCGACACATCCAGCAGATGAGGTACATCAGTGAACAAATCCGTTGCCGGATCGCCCATCAGGTTGAAGATATATGTCTCACACTCCCAACCATCAAGACCATTATTCTCCAGGTGTTCAATATCATCAAAGGGAGCATAATGACGGTAAAGGGCAATCTTTGACTTCATCAGCGCCCAGCCTTGCCATGGAATGCCGCAGGAATAAATCGCACGGAAGGTCCCAGAGGCGATCAAATTGTTGTAAGCGGTATGCGTCGCACCTGCAGCTCCTACAGCCCCAATGGCTCCACCACGAGTACTGTAAAGGAATCTTTCGGTATAGTAGAATGGGCTTGAGACATGCTCACCATAATCACCAGTGTTACATGTCGCCAGCATAACGAACGGCAGCATCCTGCCGTTGCGCAGATTATCAACTTCCGCATGAACAAATCCGCTCATGCCCGTCCAGCCACGATACAGATACAGCGAGATGCCATTTTCAAAATTTGTGCGAATAAACTGTACTGCATTGGGTTGGATATCTTGCGGGGTCCAATACAGCTCATCAACTGCGGTGTAACCATTGCGCATGACAAGGTTCTTCGTCCAGCGACAAACATCTATCGACGAAAGACCAGAGCGGTTATCGCCAGCCACCACAGCAGCTTTACGCTGCCAATTTCGGGAACGGTCATTATTGGCAATGTATGGATCCGATTCATACTGAACAATTTTTTCAACAATGCCTTCCAGCATGTCAATGCTGGTAAAAATCA
>CAZAGU010000088.1:0-14191 GCA_964484805.1 uncultured bacterium | reverse complement strand
AATGTCGATGACAACCTTCTGGTGTCGAGGTTCTGTGGTGCGAATAAAATCATCGTACTGAATGCCCAGCTTCTGCCAGATGTCCGTCCAGATGACTGCCATCTCGTCGCAATGATCCTGTGGCGACTGTTTCCGCTCGGCGGCAGCGTCAGCGACCTTCTGCCCATGCTCGTCAAGACCAGTCAGGAAATGCACCTTGCGCCCGAACCGCCTGTGATACCGTGCAAGCACATCGGCAAGTATCGTCGTGTATGTGTGCCCTATGTGCGGCTTATTGTTGACGTAGTAAAGCGGCGTGGTTATATATAGTGTTTCGCTCATCGTGTTTTCACTCTTTTCTTTGGTTAACATTCTCTCAATCACTGATGTTGTCGATTTCGCGCTCATCCACCTCATGACTAGGAATGTCAAGGTCTCGGGGTGGCTCCTCTCTATCTTCATAGTGGTTTGCTTCGTAATTGAGACAGCATTTCAGTTTGCCACAGACGCCGGAGAGTTTGGATGGATTGAGAATCAAATTCTGCATTTTTGCCAATTGGGTCGTTATCGGTTGAAAATGCGTTAAATAGGTTATGCAACACAACCTGTAGCCGCAAACACCGTATCCCTCAGAGCGTTTCACCTCGTCGCGAGCGCCAATTTGCCGAAGCTCAATGCGCGTGCGGAATGTTCCGGCGAGGTCTCTGACCAGTTCGCGAAAGTCCACACGACCATCCGCAGTGAAGTAAAAAATCAGCTTCAAGCCATCAAAGCGGTATTCTGTATCGACTAGCTTCATCGGCAGTCCATGCCAGTCAATCTTCTCATTACAAACAGACAGAGCCTCTGCTTCTCGCTCCTTCAGCCAGTTGATACGATCTTTATCTTGAGATGTCGCCCGGCGAATGACTGCATACTCCGGTTTGATATGCTCAAACTCATCACTGGAGGTAACAACACTGTTCACAACCCCGGCATCTTCGCCCCTGTCCGCCTCAACGATGGCTATATCGTTTTTACGAAAGGGGTACTCATAAGGATTGGAAAAAAAGCTCCGTCTGTGTCCCTTAAATTCAACCCAGACTAAACCGCCAGTTCTTGTATTCTCTATCTTGACATTTTCATTATCATCAGTCATTTCATTATCCTGTTTATCTGCACCGAAAGCGCAGTTAACGCCAATTGTCCCATAACATTGGACTCTATGGCAAGCTTGGCTTCCTCTATCTCCTGCCACACACGGCAGAGTTGATCCTGCGTGAATCCTTTGGCTATCCTGTCAATGATTTTGTCTTTCCCGCTTGTGGCAAGAAAAGGCTGAACTTCTTCCTCTGAGAACGAAGCCCGTAAAACCGCATCACGTATCCAGATCGAAATAAATTCCAATTTTTCGATCAAAGCCTGTCGCCCTGATCCTCGAACCCAGTGTTCAATCAGCGGAGCTAATTTCTCTGTGTCCCCAGTAACTGAGCGCCGGAGAAATTCAATGCTCTGCTCAAGAAGGTCTGTGAGTGTCTCGTCAAGGAACATCAAAGCCTTGGCATAGCTTCCATTTGCCAGACGAGCTATTTTATCCGCCCGGTCAATGTCAATCTCTTCACGCTCAATTAATGCTGACTTGATTTCATCAACAGTGAGCGGTATAAATCTTATTATCTGACAACGGGATAATATTGTCGGCAGCAATGATCGTAACGTCGGCGCAATGAGAATAATCATGCACTTCTTTGGTGGTTCTTCGAGGATTTTCAGCAATGCGTTCGAAGCGTTGGCGTTCATCCGGTCTGCTGGTTGAATAATGGCGACTCGTATCCCCTGCCGATCTTGCGAAAGGCTCAGTTCATTGCGCAATTCTCTGACATGATCGACCAGAATTTGCCCTGATCCCTTGTACTCAATAGCTGAGTAAGGATTTTGCGCCTTGATTGCCACCTGTTCCAAATAAACCTTATAGGCTTCCTCTTTTTCCTTTTCAGTCTTCGCAGGTGGCAAAGGAAATAGTATTGACAAGTTTGGATGCGCCAACTTGTCAATCCAGCGGCATGAATCACACTGGCAATGCAATTGAGCCGACTCTAAAGGCGGGTGATTACAATTGACCACTCGCGCCAATTCTAACGCAAAGGCGGTTTTTCCCACGCCGCTCGGTCCGACAAATAACAGGGCATGAGCCAGCCGGTCGCTCTCCATTGCCTGATACAAATGCGCCCGCACCGGAAATTGTCCGATAATTGTCGGAAAGATATTGTTGAGATCAATCTTCAGAGCATCTTCAATCATTTTGAGGCTTTCAACCATTTTTTTGGGTTTTGTGCTTTCCTGTCAATCCAGACTTCAAAGTGAAAGTTGCTATTCACTCCTTCTTCGCCAACCTCGCCAAGTTTATCTCCAGAATCGACAATGACTCCTTCATTCACCAGAATCATGTCGATACCCGCGTAAGTAGTATAGCTCCCGTTGCCATGCGATACAAAAACAATGTTGCCAAATCCTCGCAGGTAGCGTATGGATGTCACTATACCATCAGCAACAGCGTGAACCGATAGCCCCGGCTTGGCAGCGAAGTCTATGCCGGGATTATTAACAACAGTGCCGTATTTGCTTTCCTTAATACTCCCAAAGCCTTTAACAATCCGCCTGTCGGTAATTGGCCACGGAAGTTTCCCCGCAAGGCTGGTAAAAGGACGACTTGGCGAAAATTTCTTCTCAACACGAACAGCATCTCTCACGAGCCGTTGAATCTCATCGCCAATCTTGCCCAGGGATTGCTTCCTCTCTTCGAGAAGCAACTTGAGTATCTCTTCATTATCACTCAATTGAGCAAGTAGCTCGTTTTTCTCCTTGCGCTCACTCTGAAGTTTACCTTCTTCGTTCTTCCTTTCCTTCAGAGTAGATTTAACCTTTTTCAGCTCTCGGCTATGGTTTTCTTTTTCAAGGTTAAGCTGTTGATGGGCGTTTTGTTTATGGCTGCGATTTTCCAGAACTTCGTTCCTGCTGTCCTTCAAATTCGTCAGGGAACGTCTGTCGTATTCTTCAACCGATTTCAGATATTTTTGCCGCACCACGAAATCATTCAGATCACGAGAACCGAAAACAAAGGCGACTTTCCCGTGATTGCGCCGCTTGTAAATGAACCGGATTCGTTCGCTCACTTCAGATCGCAGGATATTCAGATGTTGCTCCTTTTCGCCTAGCGCTCCTGTCAGAGATTTAATCTGTCCATCCATCTCACGGATACGCGACTCTATCGCACGCACTTTTTTATTCCCCTTAGCAACATTCGCCTCGAGCTGTTTCACCAGGCGTCGTCTCAGGTTAATCATGCGGTCAATATTCTCCAGTTGCTGTGCGGCATCTGCCCGTCCTTCCGCCATGGTAGCCAGTTGCTTCTCGAACTGAGCGATTTCACCACGGAGTCTTTCAGCATTTTCATCCTGCGAGTATCCTGCGTTTGTCAGGACTAAAATACTCGTCAGGATCAGCGTTGATATTTTCCGAATCTGACTAAGCGTTGGGAGCACCTTCAATTTTTCTCAAATTGCTAATATAGAAAGATATTCGGCTAAAGGGGTAAATGCAACCTGTTGAGGCATCGAATATGACGTATAACTTTCCAAGTTTAAGAAATTACATTGTTTTTCATGCGCTTTAGAGTAAAAGATTTGTTAAATTGACTTTCCTAGCTGAGATGACTTGGGTGTTAATTTCATGGAACTTGGTGAAATTCTTTACTTCGGTCAACGTTTGCGGTTGAAAATTATGAATCTAAGCAGCTCGTCCTCCGATGTTTTCGGGCTGACCATGGTGATCCTTCCGGAATATTTGCTGTAATCTTATTTAAGTTACACTTTCCGAACGAAAAAGGAGCATTAGCAGTCAAAACAGCTTGACTTAATGAATTTCATAATTTATATTGAGAAATTCAAGATTAAAATTTGGAGAGCTACATTGAAAACGTTCATCCCCAAGCCTAAAGATATCAATCGGGGATGGGTTCTGATAGATGCAGAAGGTCAACGCCTCGGAAGACTGGCGACTCGAGTTGCCACAATTCTCAGAGGGAAACATCGTCCGATCTTCACCCCATTCCTTGATACAGGCGATTTTGTAGTTATTGTCAACGCCGATAAAATTGCTCTAACGGGTCGTAAAATCGAGCAAAAGACATATTTCCGTCACTCGACTTATCCGGGCGGCTCGACCATCACTCCAATGAAACGAGCACTCGAAGATAAACCGGACTGGGTCGTCCGCCAAGCTATCTGGGGAATGATTCCTCATAACGCTTTGGGACATCAGGTCATCCGTAAACTTAAAGTTTATAGTGGCCCCAACCATCCGCATCAGGCGCAACAACCTGTCGCGCTTGATCTTTAAGCGAATTTCAAGCGAGCTGATGTCTTCATCAGCGTTGATTTCGATTAATTATGTTTGATTCCCTTCCTGTAGGGATAAAAGTGTAGGTTCTTTCGCCTATATTGAATTTTATGATTTTGCGGAGAAGAGTTTGAAGGGAGAGTGTTTTTACGCTACAGGGCGGCGAAAGACCGCAATAGCGCGAGTGTGGTTACAACTTGGCACTGGCAAACTGAGCGTCAATAATCACGCACCACTTGATTATTTCGACCGTGAAACGTTGAAAATGATCATCGAGCAACCGTTGTTGCTTGCTGGCGGTATTGACCGCTACAACGTCATTGCGAAAGTAAGTGGCGGCGGTAAGTCTTCACAGGCAGATGCCGTGAAGCTTCGAATGGCCAGAGCTCTCGTCCTTATGGATGAAGAATTCAGGTCAATGTTTAGGAAAAACGGCTTTTTAACACGTGATCCACGAGAGAAGGAACGGAAAAAATATGGACAACCTGGTGCCCGAAAACGTTTCCAATATTCAAAACGCTAATGGCAACAAAGAAGTTGTACCAGCACCCGTTAACACAAGCGGCTTTCGTGTAACTTTGGATCAACTTTTAATGGCTGGCGCACATTTCGGACATCTGACACAACGTTGGAATCCGAAGATGAAGCCATACATTTTCATGGCTCGCAATGGGATTTATCTGATTAACCTCGAAAAAACCCAAACTTGCCTCGAAAACGCCTGCAATAAGATTTCAAAGATTACTGCATCCGGCAAGGACATCCTGTTTGTTGGCACCAAACCACAAGCAAGAGATGTCATTACGGATGAAGCAATGCGCGCTGGGTGTTCGTATGTGACCCACCGTTGGCTCGGTGGCATGCTGACAAATTTTTCAACAGTTCACCGTAGCATCAAGAGACTTGAAACCTACGACAAAATGTCTGCTGACGGAACATTTGAAAAAATTACGAAAAAAGAACAGCTATCAATCAAGAAAACCAGCGGGAAACTGAATCAAGTTCTTGGTGGTATTCGTGATATGAAAAAACTGCCCGGCGCATTATTTATTGTCGATACCGGCAACGAATCCATTGCAGTGGCAGAAGCTAAAAAACTTAATATCCCGATTTTTGCTATCGTTGACACAAACGTGAATCCTGAGGTAATTGACTACCCGATCCCAGCCAACGATGACTCATATAAATCAATCTGGCTCATAACTCGCACAATTTCTGACGCAATTATTGAAGGAAAAGCAGCTAGTAAGGATCGCCAACCTCGCCAACAGCGTGAAGCATCCGATTCTGATGACCCTTCAAAGCCAAAACGTCCCCGTCGCCGTCGTAAACCTCGCCGACGTCCACCGCAGGAAGGCGGCGCTCCAAACGCCTCCAATGAAAACAACAGAGGACAAGGGCTATGAGCACGGTAAACAGCAAAGATGTCGCCGCACTTCGTCAGAAAACCGGACTCGGTATGATGGACTGCAAGAAAGCGCTCGTAGCGACCGATGGCGATTTTGAAAAATCAATTGAATATCTTCGTAAAAAAGGCATTTCCAAAGGCGAAGCAGTTCAAGGACGATCCATGGGCGAAGGACTTGTTGAGTCCTACATCCACCCTGGTGGCAGGGTTGGAGTTCTGATCGAAGTCGGGTGCGAAACTGACTTCGTCGCTCGTGCCGATGAATTTATTTCAATGGTTCATGATTTGTCTATGCAGATTGCCGCGGCACGTCCGCGTTATGTGAAACGCGAAGAAGTTTCTCAGGCAATCATTGACAAAGAAATCGAAATTTACCGCGAACAACTTGCTGAAGAAAATAAGCCTGCTGACATCATTGAACGCATTGCTAAAGGCAAATTGGATAAATTCTTCAAGGAATCCTGCTTAGTTGAACAACCATTTATCAAAGACACCAACAAGGTTGTCGGAGATTATGTTTTAGAAATCGCTGGCAGACTCAAAGAGCACATCGAAGTTCGCCGATTCGCTCGTTTCTCACTGGGTGATTAATGTGGGTGAATTAGCCTATCGCAGGGTTCTCCTTAAACTATCAGGTGACATCCTCAAAGGCGATGAATCTGGTGGCATCAGTTTTACATTTCTCGGCGAACTAGCCGATGAACTGGCTCAGGCACACAACGCCAACTTACAAATTGGAATTGTTGTGGGCGGCGGAAATCTCTTTAGAGGCGCTGAAGTTGAAAAAGCAGGATATGATCGGATAATTGCCGACAACATGGGAATGTTGTCCACTGTCATCAATGCCCTTGCTATCCAATGCGCCCTTGAGCAACGCCATGTTGAAACTCGTGTCATGTCAGCTATCAACATTCAGGAACTCGTCGAGCCTTTCATTAGAAGACGTGCAATCCGCCACTTGGAAAAAGGGCGGATTGTTATTTTTGCATCCGGCACCGGAAATCCATTGTTCACAACAGACACTGCCGCCGCACTTAGAGCATATCAAATTTCTGCCGAAATAATTCTCAAGGGCACCAAAGTTGATGGTGTTTATGATTGTGATCCTGAAACACATCCTGACGCCATTCGATTCTCTGAAGTTGATTACATGGATGTTGTCAAAAGAGACCTCAAGGTAATGGATTTAACCGCCATCACTTTCTGTCATGATTATCACGTTCCCGTCGAAGTTTTCGACCTTACAAAAAAGGGCAACCTTTGGCGTATTGTTTGCGGCGAGAAGATTGGAACACTTGTAAAGGAGATTAGTCGTGAGTAATGAAATTATTGATAGCGCAAAAGAACGTATGCTAAAATCCGTTGAACATACTCGTGAAGAAATGATGAAGATTCGCACGGGTAAAGCAACTTCAAGTATGCTTGACAGCGTGAAGGTTGACTATTACGGAACACCAACACCGCTCAAACAGATAGCATCCATTGCAGCGCCTGAAGCAAGATCACTTGTTATCCAACCTTTCGACAAGACCGCATTTAGCGCCATTGAAAAGGCAATACAAGCCTCAGATCTCGGGTTTAACCCACAGAATGATGGAAGAGTTATCCGAGTGCCTGTGCCAATGCTTACAGTGGAACGGCGCGAGGAGTTGGTAAAAGTGGTAAAGCATTTCGGTGAGGAAGGTCGAGTCGCCATCAGAAACATCCGACGTGAATTTAACGACCAGATCAAGAAAAGCGAAAAAGACAGCGAAATTTCCGAAGATCAGTCACACAAGCAAATGGATGAAATCCAGAAGTTGACTGATAAGCGCATTGCGGATATTGACGCTTTGCTTAAAACTCGCGAAGAA
The DNA here is from genome assembly GCA_964484805.1 of uncultured bacterium. Lineage (GTDB taxonomy): Bacteria > Electryoneota > AABM5-125-24 > Hatepunaeales > Hatepunaeaceae > CAZAGU01. Next base: position 6,574 of record CAZAGU010000088.1, on the reverse strand, counting down.
CAAATACGCGAACAGTAAAATTTTTCCCATAGTCAAGCCAAATTTTTAAATAATTCTACAAATTTGGCATGAGGCTTGTGAACATCAATACTTAGGAGAGAACCATGGCGTTGTATATTAACCAAGACGAAGATTTAGGCGAAATCTGTATCAATTGTGGTGCCTGTGAACCTGAGTGCCCTACCGAGGCAATCAGCGAAGGCGATGAGTTCTACGAAATTGATCCTGATGTCTGCGTCGAATGTGAAGGTCATTTTGACGAACCCATGTGCATAGAAGTATGCCCAGTCGATTGTATCTTCAAGGTTGAGAAATAATATTTTCATTACATAATGAAAATGAAGAAGCCGGGCTAGCCCGGCTTCTTTTGTATCAGGAAAGTTTAACTCCGCGTTGAACTTTCCTAAGCAACCCGCAGATTGGGTGCTTTATGGTAAATAAATCACTTTTGCGTAGTATGATGTTCCGTCAACGGATGCTCGGACAATATACTGACCGGCAGATAACCCTGAGGGTTGCCAGATTGTAGAAGCATTGTTAATCCTATCTACGATCCGCCCATTCAAGTCAAGAATCACTATGCCTGTGTTTTGATCCAAGTTACCATTCACTCGAACAGTCAAAGTGCTGTTGAAAGGATTTGGATAGGTAACCAGCTGTGATGAACGAGGCAAAGGCTCAAGTTCTGGTGTGGCAGTGGGGTACTGATGAAAGTACATCGCGCCCATATCAGCAACTGTGTCATCATGGTCTCTATAGTCGGGCATCCCTGTGTCGATACAGGGCGATTTGAACTGAATGCCACCTTCAGCGTAATCATCCCAGCGTAAAATATAATCTTCTCGAACTGACGAAAGATAATTGGCGTTCACGAACATTGGATCAACTGAAATGTCACTTCGTTCGTTTTCCCAACCACCGACATAATTTACACCATGATTCCAGAAGTTGTTGTAGCCACTTGATGGATCAACTGAGTTTTGTTCTGTGTAAATGCCGATGCTAGATCCATTACCAACTACGATGTTATTGAAAACAATTACATCACAGCCCTGATCCACGAACATGCCTATGGCACCAGAAGATGTGCCGATTAGTTGAATGTCATTGTTGAAAACTCTGACACCCGTGGAGTTTATTAAACGTATGCCTGACATCTCGCCAGGTGTACGTGTTCTGATGATGTTGTGTGAAATATCGAGCTTTGTAACATGGCTTGACGCGTAAATGCCATAAATGACACCATTGGAACTGATATCTAACCAGTTATCATTTATCGTAGGACGACTTGCCTGAATATTGATCCCAATTATAACTCCACCAGACCCAGCGTTAATTTTAAAATCGTTCTCATGGATATGGGGTGTGGAGTTGTTTATCATGATAATGCCAGTCGGATTCTGCTGTGAATTGACTCCGCCAACTTTGATCACGTTATTCCAAATATCTGGCGAAGCATTATCGAGCTCTATGCCCTTGTTTTCTGCAACAATATAATTATCGTAGATTCTGGGCGCGGAAGCGCTACAGTCAATGCCAATCCAAGGATTAATCACATTACAAAACTGCAAGTAGGAACGCATGTGTGAACCAGGAGCAAAATAAATCCCTTGCCAACGAGATGAATCTTCCCTGAGAAAATTAATGCGCAAGTCTTGCGAATCGCCACCTATGGCGTTGAGTCTGCCGAAAATTGAAAAGCGTAGATTACCTTCCATGATAATCGACACGCCAGCCTCAACGTCCAGTTGCTCACCCAAAGGCACCTCAACATCCCCATCAATATGATAAGGACTATTTTCCAAAGTCCATTGCCCATGGACTTCTCCGTGATAAAACACGGGTTGGGCAAAGACTGAAGGACTCAAAACGAAGGACAGGAGTAGAAGCAAAATATACACAACCCAATCACACCTCACCCTTCGCTCAATTGAACGAAAATGGTGTAAAGGCATCGAACAATCTTTTTTTTGAAATCCCACCAGCAACCATATGAACTACTCAAAACCAAACACAACACTGGTAAGAATTCTGATTAACAATTTAAAGAACTTTTCGTAGCCCACTGATATTAATATCTGGAGGCTACCTCAATGCTGAAATAAAATACGGAACATATTGAAAAATGTCAAGTGTGACAGCGAAAAAAATGCAAAATATGCGCCACAAGCGCAAATTACTCACATTTTTCCGGCAAACCTCGCAAGAATTTGCCGTCATATTCATTAATTACCACCCGAATTGACTTCCCTGCTGATGCAAATTTATATGGAATTTTAACTTTAATATAGTTGTCAGCAGTGGCTGAAACCATTTCCTCACCTACTTTTAAATGATCGGGTATAACTTCCATGATCTTCCCTACTTGACTTTGCAGAAAATTTCGTTTCTTTTTTAATCCAATATCGCTAATAATTTTCGCCCGGTTCTTCTTCACCTGCTCAGATATTTTACCCGGCATTTCCACCGCTTTAGTCCCTCGACGTTCCGAAAAGCTGAAAGCATGAAGGTAGGTGAGCGGCAATGCCATCAAATCTTCAGTGAGCTGTTGAAATTCCTGATCGGTTTCACCCGGAAAACCCACAATAATATCAGTGCCTAATCCCAGATCAATATTACTTGCTTTAGCCCTTCGCAATTCCTTCATCGTCAATTCAACAGCATCCCGCCCCATTCGCCGAAGTACTTCAGGATGAGTATGCTGAAGCGGCACATGCAAATGTGAGCACAATTTAGGCTGTTCGATTACCAATCTGATGAGCGAGGGCGTGAGTTCCCAAGGTTCGATTGAACCCAGGCGAATCCTGCCTAATCCCGGAATCGTCAACATTTTTTCCAACAATTCCGTCAAATGCTGAGTCTGAGGAAAATCCAAACCCCAAGACCCAATCCTGATGCCTGTCAGGACAAATTCATCATAACCCGCCTGAACCAAGGCTTCAGCATGACCCATTGCCGCATTCATTGAAACACTGCGACATTCTCCTCGTAAATAAGGAATAATGCAGTACGAGCAGTAATGATCGCATCCATCCTGTATTTTCAGGAATGGGCGGGATCTATCGCCGATTGAAATTGCTCCGAATTCATTCTCGCCCGCTACTTCTTTAATCGGCAGATCTGCGAAATCCTTCAGTCGTTCCATCCACCCGGTCTGAAATCGCTCTTTCGGATCAATGACAGCTATTACACCAGGCATTTTAGCAAGTCCATCAGGATCCGCCTTTCCGGCACAACCTCCAACGATCACAGAAGCCTGCGGATACTGGCGTGCCAGCCGGGCGATGGCATGACGGGTTTTGGCTTCTGCCCGTTGAGTTACCGCACATCCATTGACAAAAATAATATCTGGAGAAACGCTCTCGCCATCGGTTGCTTCCGCCACACCTGCCGATTCCCAAAGCTTCCTGACCTGAGCCGTCTCAGCCTGATTAAGCTTGCATCCAAGTGTGAAAAATACTGCCTTCTTCAAAACAAACCCACTACAAAACAACAGCGACCAACTTGCGAAAAAAGGAGCCGCCCCGAAGGACGGCTCTGATAAAAATCCAATTGCAAAGTAAATTAGCTCCTGAGAACTATTTCACCAATACAATCTTCTGGCTGAGGGATGCTTCTGGGGTGTCAAGACGCAAGATGTACACTCCAGTTGACAGAGCGGAAGCATCGACGACCATCGTGTGCTCACCAGCATTCATCGCACCGCTGTGCAACGCCATGACTTTACGTCCTGTCAGATCAAAAATATTGATGTTCGCCGTTGTGTTGCGAGTCATCGAGAACAATACGCGCGTCTCTGCATTGAATGGATTCGGATAAACCGGAGCCAAAGTCAAGTCATTTGGCAGTGGATCGGCATCCTCTGAAACTGAGAAAGGATCCCGCGCTGTAATATCCAGCGGAGCAACCGAGTAGGCTTCATTCTCGGTGAGGACACCTGTCAAGAATTCAATCCTCTGACCTTCTTCTGGGCTGTCCAGATCAATGGATTCAATTTGACCATCGGTTAGACCATACAGGTTGATGTAGGATACATAGTCCTCATCGTCATCATCTGCCTGAAGAATCGGAATATATACATCGCGGAAAACTGAATCAACCAGGGCTTCCCTACCGATATACACATCAGAAAGACGGACTAACATGCCTTCGAGGTCTTCAGCATGCTCGCTGAAGGAAGTGATAGCCTGCAGTTGTGAAATGTAAACTGGTTCAGGTAATTCCCTGTCTTCGATGATGATTACATCATCTTCAACGTCAACGATCTCAATGTAAGTCAGATATGCCCACTTGGATGCGTTATTCTCATCGCGCTCGCGCACTATGCCTGTTACTTGCACATAAGTGCCGGGATCAACATCAGGATTTGCTCCACGAACAAAAACGCCAGACCAATAGGCATCTGTTTCCATCTGAATGGCAAAACCATCATATTGTTCGTAGAATTCCCGCGGTGTGGTGACAACGCCACGAACGGTAACCACATAATCTTTGTACGGAGAATAATCAACGCCCCATTCTTTCGGACCTGGGTACTGAACATCGTGTATTGTCAAATCGCCAACGCTACGAACCATATAGCTATACCAGTAGCCTTCTGGACGAAGGGTAACCTGACCAGTGTTGTCTGTGGCACGGATGCGATACCAGACATTCACACCTTCTTCCTGAGCGGGAATTGCAGCAGTGAAACTGTGTACGTTCGCATCCATGTCGATGGCATTGGTGCCAGCCACACCAACAATCTGGTATTCAAGCTGCACAGTAGTCAACTCGTGGTCGCCGGTGGCTTCAACTTCAGTGGTAATACCGACTTCCATGTCGGGTTCAGGAGCGCCATATTGGCGGGTAACGTTCATGATTGCCGGACGGAACTGAATGTGAAATTCTGGAGTATCTTCCAAGATTTCGCCTCTGTCGATCTCTTCCAGCGGCACATAATGATAGTACCACTGGCAAAGTGAAGCAGGACCTTCATCACCAGCCTGAATCGTCGTGCCGGGTTCGGTATCCATTTCATAAGTGATGTGAAGACCATCTGTCACCCGCTCGGCAACAGTTGGGTAAGACTCGCATGTATGGTGACCTTCTTCAGCGCCGAGTGAATTGGTCTCGGTAATCATGGTGGGCACTGTCCAAGTCTGTCCATTGTCTTCGGACACAGTCACAGCCACATCGCCATTACAGCGACCATGAATCGAGTAGTCGTTGTAGGGATAGTAATTGAAAACGCAGTACAGATCGCCGTTTTCGTCATAAGCCAGTGAAGGATTACAGACGTTTGAACGCCAGGCACCGGGAGTGGGGCGATTGGCAAAATCACCATTTTCGTCGTAAATTGACTGAGAGAACCAGCCATCTGCGACGGCATCAATCTCTTCAGTTTCTTCGCTCCAATGGAATAGGAAGGAATAGTCTAAAGTCAACGCATCAATCGGAGGATTTGGCAAATGAGGGATGGCTTGCACCTTCAGTAGTCGAGCATCAAAGACAACGTGAATGTTGTCTTCAGCATCAAAAATAATCGCCTGTGAAGCGTAAGCACGCAGAGTATCGCCATATTCTGAAAGATTACCTTCCTGACGGGGATCGGGCTGGATGTTATTTGTGATGTTCACCTGATCATCGAAGTTCCAGTTCACGCCGTCATCTGACCAGACCAGCATCAAGTCATTGTTCATCTGATAGGCAAGGAATCCATCCCAGTCTGCAAAATTGTGAATTTCCATGTTATCAACGCGGGAACGCATGTAGGTGATCGCAACGCGCTCACTGTGCGGTGAACGACCAATGTTGAATGTGTTTAAATGCGTTTCGCCAACCTGAATAGCGAGTTCGCCAAACTGCGGTGTCTCGTTGTTTACAAGATTACCACCGATGTAGGAAATATAGCCTGCATCGCGGCGGTTCGTAACCACGTGAATTCGATTTTCCGGGCTAAGCACACCCTGCGGCCAGATTGCCTCGAATTCTGGGTATCTCGGCATAGCAGTACATTGGAATGCGCCCCAGCCGGGACCATAATCCTTGGCACACAAGCCTACAACGTCACCCTCAATTGTGGAATGGCAAAATGCTAATGCGCGAGCCTCAACATCATTTGTGATCCACATTGAACCATAGCCGCCACGCGAACCACTTTGGATGGTAGTGCCGTCTTCAAATCCCCAGACTTCTTCACCTAAACGATTCGGAAAGCAGTTGTATTTCATGTCCCGCTGACCGTTTGCCAGGTCGTTAGTCCTGCCATCCATCCAGCAAAGGTGAATTCTGCCAAATTCATCGACAGAAATCATTTTGCCGATGTTGCCATTTGACTGATAATCATACCAAGTGTCGCCGACTAATGTCCGCTCGCCAATGTCGCGGAAAGGTTCTTCTGGGAGTGGAGCAGGCTCCACAGATCGTGTAGTTCTAATCGGATCGCCAGGATAATATATCCGATCCGCTGGTTTCTTGACTAACTTGGCATCAATGGGGTTAATCCCTGAGCTACCAATAGCACTTGAAACCATGAATAGAACAACAAGAAATAATTTCAAAAACTTCATGGATTCTCCTTAAACTGAAAAAT
>CAZAGU010000087.1:7255-14499 GCA_964484805.1 uncultured bacterium | reverse complement strand
AATAATAAATGCATACAATACAGTCACACTCGGCTTAAAATGTAAAGATCCGTTGAAATGCAGTAAAATCCTCATAATTTTCCACAGATAAACTACCCACTGATTCACCACCTTCAGGAATTTCAATATCATCCAAAATCATAATGTTTGGAATGAATGACTCCCCGGTAAGTCTGATATTGAGCGGATTTTCATCAGGATCATTAGTTCTTATCGTTAATTGATCTGAAAAATCACCCTCATCTTCTGAGTGAAAAGAAATTGGAATTGTTACAGAATTATTGACTGTTAAATGATTTTCCTCAAATTCAGCAAAAAAAACATTATTACCAAATCGAAAATCTGTGAAAAATAGAGTGTCACTTCCATTATTCCCTATTTCCAGATCAACTCTATTTGTATCAAAAATTGACACTCTACCAAAATTAACATCTCCTGGATTGACCCAAATATCAGGTGAAGCAATCTCTAATCTTCCATTAAAGAAATCACTAATAATATTCTCACCTGAGGTGTCAGCGATAATTGGATCTTCTACGTTGATATTGTACCAACCACCTCTGCCTTCAAGGTTAAAAGTCAACGCAACAACATCACCTTCATTTCCTGTAAAATGTGTGTTTGTCGGCGAAAAAGCTATTACTCGTAACCTATTATCTCCAATAATTGCTGCTGAAACACTGTGATTTTCAGATCTTTCAGTAAGTTCTGCTGATTCTTCAACATACTCCATTTCATTTGGCAATACTAGATCAAATTGAAATCCAACGAAAGGTTCCATGTTATCTATGTCTAGTGTGAATGAGGTAGCATGGCCTGATCGACCAAAAGCATCGTTAATATCTAATTCATTAACGGCAAAAGCATAAACGGATACCGCCACACTTACAGTATCTTCATCGGGATCATTGCTTAAAACAATTACATTTTGGTCATAATTCCCTTTCATTTCCGCGTTGAATCGTATAGTAACATTTCGATTGTTTTGAGAATTGATAGTGAAAGCAGTATCTCCGATTACTGAAAAATCATTATGAGTTGTAAAAATACGAGTGACATTTAACTCCTCATTACCATTATTAAATATTCTGAATGAACGGTCAGCAAGTTGTTCCAGCGCAACTTCTCCAAAATCTAAAGACATAGGATTCAACTCAATATCTGGTGAAATAATTGTTAATGTTCCATTTTGAACATCTGACAAAATATTTTCTGATTCAGCATTTGCAATTATCGCATCTTCCAGATTTAATTCATACTCACCGGGATCGGTACCCAAGATCAAACTGAAGGTCAAGATTGTTCCATCATTTCCTTCGAATGGAGTTTGATTAAACGAATAACAGAGGATGCGCAATATAGAATTATCGACAATTCTCGCAATCAGTGCATGCTCATCTGCTCGGTCGGACAATTCAGCGGAATTCTCAAGATATGCAATTTCTTCATAAAGAGGAAGATCAAATTGAAAACCAACAAACTCCTCGTCATTTTCGACTCTAACCTCAACATTGATCGTATCCCTAGAATTTCCTGAAACATCCTCTATAGTCATGACATTCTCTGCAAATAGTACTGCAGGAATAATCAAAAATAAGCCGATCAATAATAGATTTTTCATCCTTAAACTACTCCTATCTTAAAAGGATTACTTTCTTGGAAACCGTTTCTAATCCAAACTGTATTATGCAGAGATAAACTCCATTACCCACTCGCATGCCTGATTCGTTATCACCAACCCAAACAACTTGATGAAATCCTGAGGTCTGTTTTTTCACTGTCCAATCTTTTACAATCCTTCCGTGTGCATCAAAGATATTTACTTTTACCAGACTATTAACTGGCAAATAATAATTGAATATCGTACTTGAATTGAAAGGATTGGGATAACTCTGAAAAAACTCCAAGTTCTGTACATCTAGTACATTTTCAAGGCCTACTTCCTCATTATCACCCAATATCTCTAATGAGCCGACTTGAGTTGAAGTCAAAATATTTCGAGAATTGGCATCAACAATAATGGGTTCTTCAATCTCAAAGGGAAAAACTCCTGCTGAATCACCCAATGAAATAAGAAATTGAACTACAGCACCTTCGTTTCCTGTAAAAGGGGATTCATCAAATGAATAACTTAATATTCTTAGATGATTGCCATTAGTAATCCCAGTATTTAGAATATGCCTCTGGGAGCGAACTGACAATTCAACACTATTCTCAACAAATTCTGCCTGCACAGGAATAATAAAATCGAGCTGAAAACCGATGAATTCATCCGAGTTTTCGATCTCAATTAACACATCAAGAGCATCTCCTGGATCTCCTGACACATCAGGCAAAATCATTATGTTCTGCGCATAAGATGTGACTGTAGCCAAAAGGAGCACTGTAATTATTTTTTGAATAAGTGTCAACTGACACCTCTTACTTCAACAAGACCATTTTTTTAGTGTTTCGGAATCCATTAGTATTGATGCTAACAAAATATAACCCACTGGTGACAGGAATGCCCTGATTATTGACTCCTGACCAGACAACACGATATTGTCCAGCCTGCTGACCGTTCAGGTTCCAGTTGTAAACTTCACGCCCGAGGAGGTTATAAACTTTGATCACCACGTCTGAAACCTCAGGAAGATCATAGGCAATCGTCGTCCGGTGATTAAACGGATTCGGGAAGTTCTGATACAATTGATAATTGCTTGGAATAAGCTGTGCATCCCCTGTCACCACCGGAATCTCACCTCCCACACCTAATGGATCTCCTGCGATTGCTCCTGAAATCTCTACCTCAGTTCCTTGTGGGTAAGACATTAACTCATGCTGACCAGAAGAGATCGCTCTGCCATTGAAACTGTAAATCAACACCAGCATCTCATCATCGGACATTTTGTGGGTAATCAATTCCATCCCCTCAAGCTGGTGAATCTTTAGTTCATCAAAGTCGCCTGTTTTAACCGTGTACTGCAATCCACCTGCATTGCCCTCGATGTCGAATAATACCTGTCTGTCATTTTGCCTGATTAAGGCATTGGCTAACTGCTCAGAAGATGCATTGCGATCCCCATCGTTGATAATGATATTAACCACACCGATAATATCGAGCACGTTGATAACATCATCCTCGTTAATATCAGCCGCATCGAAGAGGAATGGCGCCGGATCGTTGCCGATGATATAGCCGACAATGGTGACGATATCCTGAACGTTGACGGCTTCGTCACCGTTAGCATCACCAGTCGGGGCGTCAAAAGGTGTGCCCGACACCGATTTGGAATAGTCGCTCTCAACCATGTCGGTTCCGAGGACGGAGTACATATAGAAATAAGTCTGGTCTGGATTCACTTCAAAGTCAGTGTAAATCGTATCTGCAATCAGCGTATTATTTATCAGAGTTGTATCGGAAAAGGTGCTGTCGTTGATGTGTGTGAAGCGATACATATTGTACCCAATGATGTCATCCGACGGCATAGGGGGCCATTCCAGTTCAACCTTGCCAATACCGGGTGTAGCTACAAATTCTATGCCTTCAGCTCCGGCAGCCTGCACTACGAAGTGGAAGCGCGAGTCTTCCACTGGGATCTTGAAATGATCGAGATCCTGAGCGCCTTGCACCCGAATGGTCTGAATCCCGTCTCCGGTTCCAACATCGAAAGTATAATATGCTGTCCAGATTGTGGCTTCTTCATTCCACTCTGCGGAATCTGTCACCACATGTTGCGTCCAGGGCTCCCTCACTCCGAAGGTCAGGAAAGGGGTATACGCGGTTTCCATCTCACGGTTGAAAAAAACATCGAACTTGACTGTTTCCATACCGATGGGGTCGATGTCGTCGTACTGCAGGTTTGCTTCGTTCAGCTCTACTTTCCAGACTATGCCGTGACATTCAGCAGGGGGGCGGTCAAGGAGGGGTTGGAGAACCATAATAGCTAAGTCACCCTGATCATAGAAATCATAAATTTCGTTTTGATGAACTTGAGTAGTATCTGTCGTACCCCAAAATATATCTTGATAATGTAGGATAGCTAATTGTTCCCCAGCGTCGACTCTAATAGAATATCTATCATTGCTAAAAATAGAAGATTCAATGAAATTTGAATGCCAGGGAGTACATAGAACCCCAAGGTGGGCATTAACAGCTGAATTGTCTACAATATTACAGTTGGTGAACCGTGCAGCTGAGCCAAAAACATAACCAGATTCAGCTAAGTTATCTATAATATTTACTCTGTTAAATTCATCATGTTCACCGATCAATCGAAGTGCCGCTGAATTATCTTCTAAAATAACATCATTGAAAACACAATTTTCACTTTGGTCCGTCCGAAAATAGTAAGATCCCTGATTCAAATTACGTGTGAAATTTCGAAACCTTGTAAAACTAAAAATTGATTCAACTCCATCTGATCTGATAGCGGCACCGGAATTACCATGGAAAGTTACCATGTTTCCAGCAGCACCTTCAGCATGTATGACACCATCAATATCAAGTAGTTTCCCAACATTAAAGTAAACATTAACACCCGCCTCTAATGTTAATGTAGCATTTTCAGCAATCCTTAAGTTATCCATTATCCAATATTCAAGATCAGCAGAAAGAGTAGTATCTGATGCGAATAATCCTCCCAATTCCGCAGTATTGTTGGCTGTCATAATAATTTCACCACGAACCGGATCGACATTTTCAGATCCAATAGTATATTCAAACACAATATCCCGATCATTGGCAATTTCATCATCAATTTCAATTATAAATGGATCTTCCTCTCCGGTGAGAGTAGCATAAGTTGACATATCACCAATATAGCTCGTTCCATCCTGAATAACTGCTACGGTTGTGTCTTCGAATTCAGCAAAACTAAGTTCAGCCCACACGCTGTCAGCATGTGCACCAGCATTTACGACCGTCAGCCATAGTTCTAGGGTTTCACTGGCATCAGGCCGCCCATCTATGTCACAATTTTCGAGTGTATCGACCAATGTGAAATTAACAAAATTCAAAACAGGTTCTAATTCAATATTTATACTGCCCAGAATATCCATAATACTCTGGTTTGATCCTTGAATCAGACGGGCAAATAACTGCTCCGTTGAATATTCCTCATCATAAGTTTTCAATAGTGCAACCGTACCAGCCACCAACGGTGATGCCATTGAAGTTCCATTTAAATCACGGTAATCGCCTCCAGGAAATGCACTGAGGATCCCTACACCAGGGGCTGTTAATTCATAGTTATGTCCCCTATGATTCCTGAATTCAACAGGACCTGAAGGATCATTATTCGAGAATCCAGCTCGTCCTCCTCCATCGGTAGATGCCTGCACGCCAAGAACGAAAGAATAACAGGCAGGGAACATATTTCCGGAGGGCATTCCTTCTTGGATAAGACATCTGCCGTCATTCCCCGCAGCCGCTACCAGCACACAATTTGCGTAGGCATTCTCTAATGCCCGTTTCATTGTCATAGATTCAGCGTAAGTGCCTATACTCATATTGATAACGGTTGCACCATTCTCAGAAGCATAATCTATCCCCAAGGCTATGTCAGAGGAGTTGCCTCGTCCCGAACTCTGCATCACTTTCAAAGGCATTATCTTTGCGTTCCAGCATATCCCCGCAATCCCTATCTCGTTATCACCCTCAGCAGCGGCGATCCCTGCGACATGGGTTCCGTGACCGTTGTCATCGGTGGGGTTGGCATCATCGTTGATCCAGTCCCAGCCGCGGATGTCATCACTGTAACCGTTATTATCATCGTCCTGTCCGTTACCGGGTGTTTCTTCCCAGTTTCGCCAGATGTTGTCATCGAGGTCAGGGTGTTCCCAATCCACTCCAGTGTCGATGATGGCTATGATCTGCGTAGTGTCGCCAGTGGTCGAATCCCAGGCAGCTTTGGCATTGACTCCGGGATATTCTTCGAGATACCATTGGTCATCTGCCAGGGCATCGTTGGGTTCGGTGAGCATCGTATAGACGAAATAATCCGGCTCGGCGTACTCCACATCGGGGAAATCAGAAAACTCCTCAGAGGCTTGCTTAGCATCGACAGACTTGTCCAACTGCAGCTTGAAGATCGTCCCCAGATCGCTCGGTTTGACAGGAGCGCTTTTATAGACGCTATACGTTTTGGGCTGCGGAACGGCTGCATTCGGGAACATCTGTGAGGTCTGTTTCACGGTATATGTTTGCTGAATCCTTTCATAGGTGAAAGATTCCAAAAATTCATCCATCGTGCGAATGTTTGATTCATCGGTCATCTTGATCAGCACCACACCCGTTTCGTATTCGGGATTGTAGGGATCGAGATGGTGGATCGGTGGTGAAGTCTGTGCGCCAGCCGGCGCGTTGATGAAGGCAATGAGGGTCAGGATTGCGAAAATCGCAAGCCACGTGAAGGAGCATTTAGCCAGTTTCATCTTTCTACCTCAAAGAGTCTAATGTTTGTGGGTTCTCTTGATCTCAAGCGGCTTCCTCTATTTCAAGGAAGGATGCTAAACAAGGCTGGTGTTCAATGTGGGGGAGGATACGTCAGGATAATCGGCTGATCGACTCTGATCCGGTATCCGAACGGCGAGTCCCAAGGCATCAAATACGAGAAGTTAATTCGCGGTATCCTAAAGTTGCATTTTGTACCCTTTGCTAAGGTAACATGTTCGAGGATGGAAATCAATATTTAAAAAGGTTCTTCGCTGGATTGTGTGGGTAAGTGCCATTAATTGAGAATATGTTTATCTTAGTAGCCTACTACCAAACATAACAAGGATGCTGCTATGTCATCGCCAACTGAGGAACTATTCGAACGCGCCCTGGGTCTTCAAGAACCTTGGCAGATCATTGAAGTCAAGTTTTCCGAAGCCGATCAGGAACTGAACATCTATCTCGATTTCGCTCAAGGCAGCAGGTTCAAATGCCCCAAATGCCATCGTGACAATGTCCCAGCCTACGATACAAAAGAAAAGACCTGGCGCCATCTATACTTTTTTCAGAACAGGACTTACCTTCATTGTCCAAGGTGATTTTCGCTACTGAAGGCAAAGACAGCGGGATTATCGGACGATTTACCAACGATTTTCACGATCACTGCGGCGACTTGGCTTCGGTAAGTGAAGTCTGTTGCGATATGTCGCCAGCCTTCATCAATGGTGTCGATCAGTGTCTGCCCAACGCCAGGATTACCTTTGACCGCTTCCATGTCATGAAGATCATAGGCGACAATACTTACGGCGGTTTAAACACCAGCTCGGGT
>CAZAGU010000087.1:0-7245 GCA_964484805.1 uncultured bacterium | reverse complement strand
TCGGCATGAAGAGCAGCGGGAAAACGAGGTTCTAAAACGAAGTCGTTACCTATGGCTCAAGAACCCGGAAAACCTGACTGTCAAGCAACGCGACAAGTTCGATCAATTATCACAACAAAATCTTAGGACTTCTCACGCTTATCGAATTCGTCTAAGTTTGCGTGATTTCTAGAATCAACCTGAATCGCAGGCGGAAGATTATCTGAAACTCTGGTATTTCTGGGCGACTCACAGCAGGTTGGAGCCTGTCAAGCAAGCGGCTTATACGATCAAGCGTCACTGGGAGGGAATCATAAACTTCACGAAGTCGAAAATCAACAATGGCATTCTCGAAGGGATCAACAGCGTCGTGCAGGCGGCCAGGAATAAAGCGCGGGGGTATCGATCTGTCGAGTACTTCATCACAACGGATCTACATAATTGCTGGTAAACTAAACTACACACTACCCACATGAAACAGCGAGGTGCCTTTAAAAATGGGCTGTTCCTCGTCGATATGGCATCCAGCTTGAAAATGCCTGGTTTCACAGGGAACCGTGGTTACATTGAAGCACGAGTCAATCCATCCTCGACACCCTCTGAGCGCTTGAGCAAGGATTGCCCGGAACCGCGTTCCGTTGAACCGTCGGATGGATTTGTGTCGAGAGAGATGGTTTACAGTAAGTTTATCGTATAAGCATTACCTTCTGGGTAAACACATGGTTAGATGCTTTAAGTTTCACGAAATACAAGCCTGACGGCATATCGGGAGCGTTCAAAATTGCCTGATGGATACCTGCCTGCTTATTCCCTTCAGCCAGTTTCATCACTTCCCGTCCCGATAGATCATACATCTTCAGCGACACTGGAGCCGAGACCGGCAAGCCGTAGGTTATCCTGGTGGTCGAGTTGAAAGGGTTTGGATATACCGATGAAATGCCAAACTCCGAAGGTTGTTGCAAGTCATTATCAGAAACTGCATTTGTCCTGATCGTCAGAGTTATTGGAATGACAGCTTCACCACCCCCAACGCTCTGGCTGAAAATCATCTCACCTTGCCATTCAAGCGTTGAATCCAATCCTGCCGCGTTCAAAGTCAGAACCAGCTCCTGATTTTCATCGGGTTCGATTGTACCGGAACTCGGCTCGATCTCCATCCAGCCAGTGTTTGGTTTCAACTGCCAGATGTCAATCCGGTCATCACTGCCATCATTAACAATATCCATGAACACCCAACTGCCATACATATCATACTGGTCAGTAATAAAAGCTCCTGCGGGTGATCCGCCATTTTCCGGAGTCAGCTCACGAACGAATACCGTGTCTCCATTGTCAGGGTTCATTTTATAAATGACCTGCCGATTGTCACCTGGGGTGTTGAAAATGTATAGGGAGGTTGATTCTTCGGGCAGATTTGCCAGTCCATAGATAAGAAGACCTTTGCGGGATAGTTCATTTTCCTGATCATGGGCGTCTTGACGATCATAGCCATGTATATCCGTTGTCACGCTACTAATCCACAATAGTTCACGATCAGGATCCCATGTAATTGCTGAATTGGGATTAAAAGGTCCTTGAAATGAGGTGACCGAATCACCTTCAGTGTTAAATCCATAGACGGTATCATCAGCAGCGCCCCAGATTAGGGCGCCATCCCAGGCGAGGTCTTTCATTCCGTTTCTCGATTCACCGAATTGCGGGAAACTGCGCACCATATTACCGTCCATGTTGAGGACATAGATCATATTGACATCGTTTCCCCCGCCGGAGACGTAATAATGATCGTCAATGAAAACAACGCCTTGCAGACGATTGTCTTCAACCGTCTGTCCTGCATTAAATGACCCACGCAACGCCCACGGATCGACACCTGATTCCCCCGTCAAACGAAGCTTCATCGACCATTCAAGCAGCCCATTGCCTTCATTTCGAATCGTCAGATGATGTTCCGCAGAAGCTCCATATTCCAGTTCATCTACAATTTCTTCTTCCGAGAGCGCCAGCTCCGGGTGCAACAGACCGATACTTATTTCAAGAGTGTCTTCATATTCCACATTTCGACCAATATAGGTTGAGTCATTGTAACCCAGTTTAGAGAGTGTAACGCTGAATGTATCACCAACGAATCGTTCTAAATACCAATATCCTGTAGTGTCAGACAGAGTGCTGAACCCATATGACGTATTTACTGTTGCATTCTCAAGCAAGCTGTCAGTTTCAACATCAAACACAATCCCTTTCAGGAAACCGCCGAGAACGTCAGTCTCCCACTGAAAATGAGGATACCCCCTCATCATCCAAATATCTTCAAAATCCCAACGAACATCTTCAAATGTTGCTTGATCCTGCATTTCTTCCGTTGTTGCGCCTGTTATACCATCTTCATCTCCATTACCTGTACCCACATCTATTCCGGTAGTTTCTGTGTTCCAGAAGTTATTAGTGTAGTGACCTTCCTCAGACTCCCCAACCAAGCCGCCTAGATAATCCACCTCTCTATCCGTTCTCACACTTCCAGTTGCATAGGAGTTGGTTACTATAGAACCATCATTCTTTCCAATCAAGCCGCCTGCTCCAAAACCACAGTTCACACTTCCAGTTGCATAGCAGTTGGTTACTTCAGAATCTTCATTATTTCCAATCAAGCCGCCTACCATATGACCACCATTCACACTTCCGGTTGCAAAGCTGTTGCTTATTGAGCAGTCGTTGTCAGCAGCTCCGGCCAAGCCGCCTATTTCAAAACTACCATGCACACTTCCGGTTGCATAGCAGTTGCTTATTGAGCTACTGTTAATAAACCCAACCAAGCCGCCTAAACTGTAGACTTCGCCATTCACACTTACAGATGCATAGCAGTTAGTTATTGAGCCTAGGTTAAAATTCCCAACCAAGCCGCCTATCGCAGTAAGACCATTCACACTTCCGGTTGCATAGCAGTTAGTTATTAAGCTACGGTAACTATGCGCAACCAAGCCGCCTGACCTGCATCCACCTGTTATATCTACATCAACCAACCCAACATTTTCAACGGTAGCTTCCCTTATACATCCAAATAGTCCGATATTATGTTCATTATCTGGATCCCGATTTATGTAAAAGTTACTAATGGTGTGTCCCCTGCCATCGAAAGTACCTGTAAAATAATTTTCTCTATCACCGACAGGAATAAATCCTGCTTCATCATTCCAATTCTCGGTATCTGAAGCGTCGATGTTGTTGGCGAGAAAATACTCTCCATCAAGGTCATCCTGCATAGCCTGTAATTCGTCGACATTTTCAATTGGCACAGGGTCGGCATTGACAGGCGTACTTATCGAGAAGTGCAAGAAGAGAGAGAAGAAAATTACCAAAGGTACAAGAAATAACCTGTATGAAGAAGTATCTCTTGATTTTGCAGGATGTTGTGTTTTCATGTTGCTTCCTTATTGATTTTCCATGTTTGCACGAAGAACAGCACGAACGATTAAGGTTTCCAAACCCATACGTGTATCAATTTATAATAAAAGCATCACTTTCTGCGTAAACACCTGACCCGATGCCTTCAGTCTCACGATGTACAGCCCCGACGGCATGCTTTCCGCATTCCAGCTAACGGAGTGCATCCCAGCGGTTTGATCGCCGTTGAACAGCGTGGCAACCTGTCGCCCTGCAATATCAAACACCGACAGACTCACCCGACCCGCCAGCGGCAAGCCGTAGGTTAGCCTCGTGACAGCATTGAAAGGATTTGGATACACCGATGAAATACCAAACTCCGAAGGTTGTTGCAAGTCTTTATCTGAAACTGCATTTGTCCTGATCGTCAGAGTAATGGGAACAATTATTTCATCACCCCCAACGCTCTGGCTGAAAATCATCTCACCTTGCCATTCAAACGTTGAATCCAATCCTGCCGCGTTCAAAGTCAGAACCAGCTCCTGATTGTCGTTAGGTTCGATTCTGCCGAAAATAGGCTCGATTCCCATCCAGCCAGTGTTTGGTTTCAACTGCCAGATGTCAATCCGGTCATCACTGCCATCATTAACAATATCCATGAACACCCAACTGCCATACATATCATACTGGTCAGTAATAAAAGCTCCTGCGGGTGATCCGCCATTTTCCGGAGTCAGCTCACGAACGAATACCGTGTCTCCATTGTCAGGGTTCATTTTATAAATGACCTGCCGATTGTCACCTGGGGTGTTGAAAATGTATAGGGAGGTTGATTCTTCGGGCAGATTTGCCAGTCCATAGATAAGAAGACCTTTGCGGGATATTTCATGTTCCTGGTCATGGTTGCCTTGACGGTCATAGCCGTGTATATCCGTTGTTATGCCACTAATCCACAACAATTCACGATCAGTATCCCAGGTAATTGCTGAATTGGGATTAAAAGGTCCCTGAAATGAGGTGACCGAATCTCCTTCAGTACTGAATCCATAGACAGTTTCGTCAGCCACACCCCAGATCAGCTCACCATCCCAGGCGAGATCCTTCATTCCGTAGCTCGATTGACCGAATTGTGGGAAACTGCCCACCAGGTTACCGTCTATATCGAGGATATAGATCATGTGGACGTCGTTTCCCCCGCCGGAGACGTAATAATGATCGTCAATGAAAACCACGCCTTGCAGGCGACTGTCTTCAACCGTCTGTCCTGCGTTATAGGATCCACGCAACGCCCATGGATCGACACCCGATTCACCCACCAAACGAAGCTTCATCGACCATTCAAGCAGCCCGTTGCCTTCATTCTGAATAGTCAGATGATGTTCTGCTGAGCCTTCAGGTTCCAGTTCAGCTACAATCTCTGCTTCCGAGAGCAACAGTTCCGGGTGTAGTAGGCCGATATTTATTTCCAGCGTGTCGAAAGGTTCCACTTCCAGATCAAAAAAAGTTGAATCGTTATAACCTGTCATGCGAGCAGTCAGGTCGAATCGTGCCCTTGTCACCGGAATTATCTGCCAGTAGCCATCTTCATCTGCAACGGTCTCAACTCCATACGAAGTAGAAACCACAGCTCCTTCCAGCGGCTGATCATTCTCAAAGTCGAATATAAATCCGCTCAGGCCTCCTGGATCCAAATCGCTCTCCCACCAGGAAATGTCACCTGCTAGAGCAGCTCCCAGCACATCCATATCACCGTCACTGTCAATATCTACAGCATAAACAGAATTTGTACGTCCGAAGTTACCATCTATCGTATGCTCGGTGAAGTCCTGCTCGCCATCGTTTTCCCACCAGGTGATGTCCCCTGCCGAATCTGCGGCACCAAGCACGTCAATATCACCGTCACCATCAATATCTTCGGCATAAACAGAAGAAGCACCGCCGAATTCACCTGCAATGGTTCGCTCAGTGAAGTCCTGCTCGCCATCATTTTCCCACCAGGTAATAGTATTGGCGTCTTCAGCGGCTCCGAGCACGTCCAAATCATCATCGCTGTCAATGTCTGTAGCAAAAACAGAATGAGCGCCGCCGAAATCACTTGCTATGGTATGCTCGGTGAAATCCTGCTCGCCGTCGTTTTCCCACCAGGTAATGTCATCGGCTACCCTGGCGGCACCAAGCACGTCCATATCGCCGTCCCCGTCAATATCTGCAGCATAAACAAAACAAGCGCCGTCGAAATCACCTGCTATGGTATGCTCAGTGAAGTCCTGCTCGCCGTTGTTTTCCCACCAGTTAATATCATCAACGCCAGCAGCAACTCCGAGCACATCCATATCGCCGTCATTGTCTATATCTGCGGCATAAACAGAATAAGCGCCGTCGAAATCACCTGCTATAGTATGCTCGGTGAATTCCTGCTCGCCGTCGTTTTCCCACCAGGTAATCTCATCAGCAATAAAAGCAGCTCCGAGCACATCCATATCGCCGTCTCCGTCAATATCTGCAGCATGAACAGACCAGGCGCCGTTGAAATCACCAGCTATGGTATGCTCGGTGAATTCGATCTGTGCAAAACAAATCTGCACAGCCATTGTCACAAATGCGAATGCCAGTAAGCATTGCTTGAGGCAATTAAAAATAGTTTTCATTTCTCCACCCTTAGTGAAATTCAGTTTTTGGGGTTCATCCGACTAAAGCGCATTTAACTACATGTGTTGCCATGTCTTTAAGCTTGTAGAATTGAATAGCTCTAAACCCATATATGTGCGCCGTTATTACTTACAATGATAAATTGCTTCACAACCATCAGCCATTACAGATTGAACAGATTTTAACTTTCGAAGCCACAAGATATCCTAGGCTGAAGGCAATATATAGCTCGCATTTTAGAATTCTGCAATATTAACATACGAATTTTCTGGAAGATATGAAACCATTCTTACCGACTAAGTGATTATACGAACGCTACAAATTGTGCAATTTCTATGAATTCCTTCGATAACTCCCACGTGATAATCTGACAATCTCGCCGTCCTGGATCAGCTCATTCAATCTGAGAATGACCGTCTTTTTCGTTACATCCCCTAATAATTCCACAATATCCCTGGTCTTGAATATTTCATGATCGCGGATAAAGTTCCAAAATCCTGCAGAGCTTTTTCAATTATCTGCTTCTCGATCCATGCCAGATCAAACTGACCATCTTCGATTGGGATCGAATCCCTTAATCGCGTATTTAGCAATACAAATTACATGCCCGTGGCAAATAATTCCATCATCATGGTTTTGCAGTAGTATCGGTTTCTGTTCCCATCTTTCGATTGCTCATCGAATCAGACTTGGTTGTGTCTAATATTGTCTCAGCAGGATTTTCAACGGTCGGTTTGATTGCTTCGGCTTGGATGATCGGTTTCTCCGAAATTGGGGACTTGGTTGAGGGATTAATACCATACCAAGCTAACAGCGCGACAATGAAGCCACCTAAAGCCCACATCCAACCTGTCCAGCTTCTGATTCTCTCCCAAATTCCCTTCTTCTCGTCCCCATGACCGTTGTTATCTCTACCTGATACAGTATTTCCGACATCACTTTGATTGTCACCAAATGATCCAACACTCGAATTTTTAATAATAGTCTTATTCCCTGTTCTTTCTATGGCTTTTTCCAAAAGATCCATTAATCCATCTTCAATACCTGTTTTAATCTTAGTTTGGATTTCACTATTCTCGTTGACACCTCTTTTTTTCATTTCAGAGAATCTTCGCAGATTTTTTTCAACAACAACTCCCTGAAGAATATCCTGGATCAGAACCTCGTCAGTGGATTTGTTACATACTGATGTTTCGCAATTAAAAAGCAGTTAAAAAACATCACGTAATAGCATGGAAA
>CAZAGU010000086.1:0-14882 GCA_964484805.1 uncultured bacterium | reverse complement strand
CAGGAGTTACGATTGGTATATTGATAACAAGGACGAAGCGGACAGCGCCGGAACAGGTGTAACCCACCGCGTTGTATGGAAACAGGGAATACTTTCGTTTTTCAAAAAAGTGTTATAGGGAGCTAAATAGTGATAATCGTAACCGGAGGCGCAGGATTCATTGGAAGCGCTATTGTATGGGCGCTTAATGTAAGGGGAAAGACGGATATTCTTGTTGTGGACGAACTCGCCAACTCAGAGAAATGGAAGAATCTGGCGGGATTATCCTTCAGTGATTATATGGAAAAAGACGATTTCCTAGATGCGACACTCGCCGGAAAGTTCGGAAAAATGACAGAGGCAATCTTTCACCTGGGCGCATGTTCGAGCACAACGGAAACTGATGCCTCATTTCTGGTGAAGAGCAACTTTGAATATACAAAACATCTTGCAAAATTTGCAGTCAGGGAAGACATTCGTTTCATTTACGCATCCAGCGCAGCCACCTACGGCGACGGTTCGCAGGGATACAGCGACCAAGTGGCAGACACATCAATATTCATGCCTCTTAACATGTACGCCATGAGCAAATTGATGTTTGATGTCTGGTCATATCGGAACGGATTGCAAAATAAACTTGTCGGACTCAAATATTTCAATGTCTTTGGTCCTAATGAGTATCATAAAGGAGACATGCGCAGTCTTATCTGCAAGGGATACGGCGAGATAAAAAAAACCAGCAAACTGCGTCTTTTCAAATCGTATCGCAGCGAATATGCTGATGGTGAGCAGGTTCGCGATTTCATCTACATTAAGGATGCCGTTGAAATGACACTTTTTTTCTTGGATAACCCAATGCAATGCGGTATCTTTAACGCAGGATCCGGGGTGATAAGTTCGTGGAATGCGCTTGGAACGGCACTCTTTGATGCCATGGGTTTGAAAAAATATATTGAGTACATTGAAATGCCAAATGCACTTCGCGAGAAATATCAGTATCACACTTTGGCAGAATTGGGCAAACTCCGTCAAGCTGGTTATGAAAAGCGTATAACACCCCTTGCAGACACGGTGCGCGAATACGTGCAGAACTATCTCCAGCACGGTCTGTATCTGCAAACATAGAAAATCGTCAACGCGATCGTTGGCGCTGGAGCTTCAAAGCTTGTTGCCCGTTTGAAACCACTAGGAACAATCAAGGGTTAATATGGGAAAGCCTGAAATACAAAATCACGCGAAACCGACCATCCCGCCGGAAACGTCAGTTTCAGCTCAGAAACAGGCTGAAATTCCTGTCCGGCCGTCACCGCATTGGTCACTCCCGACCGCGGCTCTGATTTTGCTGACCTTCCTGCTGTATTTTCTCAAGGATTACCTCAGCCCAATCACTCTCTCCATTGCCATTCTGATCTTGCTCTACCCATTCTGGAAAAATCGGGAAATCCGCCCACTGATCGTGTTAGTCTGGATTATCTTTGCCTTTGCAGTCTGGTCGCGATTAAGCTCGCTCCTAGCTCCCTTTATCATCGGTTTTATTGTTGCTTATGCTTTTGAACCACTTGTCGAGTGGTTGGAACAACACCGATTGCCACGCTGGCTCGTGATCGTTATTATCATTCTGCTGGTTATCAGCACAATGGGTGGAATAGGAATTCTGGTCGTTCCGAGACTGGTGAATGAAATCAAGGACTTGGCTGGGAATATTCCTCAATGGGCTGAACAAGCCTGGGATTGGGGAATTGGTACGGCTTTGCCGTGGATAGAGCGCCTAAACCTGCCGCTGGAAGATTCCCTGGATAACATGAAGGACAAATTGCCGGGGCTTTTCACCAATTTTATGAAGGGACTCCTGAACTGGAGTTCTTCAGCATTGGTGAATGCTGTCGGCTTTGTTTCCGGTTTGGCAAATCTGATTTTAATCCCTATTCTGTCTGTTTATTTCCTTAACGAATACAAAAAGATTCGCGAATGGACTTACACATTAATTCCTGGTCGTCGCAAAGAACTGGCGTATAAATTGTACTACAACATCAATAATGTTGTGGCAGCGTATATTCGCGGTCAGCTTTTAGTCTGTCTATTTCTGGCAACATGGATTGGCTTGGGGCTCTGGCTATGGGTGGGACTGCCCTATGCCTTGTTGCTAGGAATAACCGCCGGTCTGGCGAATCTCGTCCCTTATGTAGGAACGTCAATTGCGGCATTATTGACAGTAACAGTGGCTGTCACTCAGCCTGACCCGATCTGGACATTGGTGAAGACAATAATTGTCTTTGCATCGGCGCAATCGCTTGAAGGAAACCTGTTAACTCCGAAGATTGTCGGAAATCGAGTGGGATTGCCCGCATTGTTGGTAATTTTTGTCGTATTACTTTGCGCGTCCTTGTTTGGAATCATAGGCATGTTGGTCGCAATCCCAATCTCAGCTTCAATTAAAGTATTTTTAGAGGTTTGGCTTCAGCACCGAAAGGAGCAAATCGGCTCAGATGCCAAAAATGTGTGAAAATATGCTTGCGTTCTGCTTTTTACTAAGTTAAATTTAGGGTTCTATTTAACTAGCTCGGTAAACTGATTTCATGTCGCTCGCAAACCTGTCAAATGAAACGATTCGATTGAGTATGGATCAAACCAGCGAGAAAAAAGTGATTCTCGCCGTGGATGACGAAGAGCTAACACGTGATGTGTTAGTTCAGGCTCTGCGGATTTTAGGATATGAGGCTGTCGCTGCCAGCAATGGCGCGGATGCTCTCAATCTATTCGAGTCATGCAAACCCTCGGCGATCATTACTGACATTCACATGCCAGAGATGGATGGATTAGAATTGTTGCGCCATGTTCGCGATAAAGATAAAGCTCTGCCTGTGATTCTCATTACTGGTTACGACGCTGGTGAGGCTCGCTTGGCTGCCGAGAGCTATGGTGCCAGCGCCTTGCTCATCAAACCGTTTCGCATTCATGAATTGCAGGAGATACTGGTGAAGCTTTTCAGTCAGTGAGTTCAGTGACCACAGACTTGTTGTATAGAGGCTGATTTCATCAGCCTTTTGCGTTTTTGTTGTGAAAATAATTACAGGCTTCATCATTACAACATTTTACCGCAGCGTGTATCAAACCCGTCAAACTTGCGCCAGTGTCAGAGCGAATATTACTTTATGATATGAAAATCGAAGCAACATCCATCGCGAATACATTATTCGCTGGGGACAACCTCACTATTCTTCAGCGATTCATCGCTGATGCCTCTGTGGATTTGATCTACCTCGATCCGCCTTTCAATTCAAAACGCGATTATAATCTGATCTATCAGAATACAGAAGGCAAAGCTCCAAGATCACAGATCGAGGCGTTTGAAGACACATGGCATTGGACACTTGAAACCGGGAATATCTACGAAGACCTTGTCAAATCTAACAAGATCAACTCCGTTTTACGCCAGACATTAAAATCGTTCAGATCATTTCTGAATGATGACAGCCTCATGGCATATCTAACGATGATGGTGCCAAGATTGATTGAGCTCCACCGAGTTCTGAAGCCGACCGGCTCGATTTACCTGCATTGCGACCAATCCGCCAGCCACTATCTTAAGATTATCATGGATCAGATCTTCGGGCGTGAGAATTTCCTGAACAATATCGTCTGGTGCTATGGGCTTGGCGGGAGTTCGCCGAGACGCTGGCCCCGCAAACATGACGATATTCTCTGGTATTCACGCGAGCCAAACCGCCAGACTTTCACCGCCAGCATGGTTCCCGCAACATCTCAGCGCATGAAGGGCAAGATGAAAAAATCGCCTGACTACTGGGATATTCCCACCATCAACAACATGGCTAAGGAGCGGATGGGCTACCCGACGCAAAAGCCGCTGGCGTTGCTGGAGCAAATTATTGAGTCATCATCCAACCCCGGCGATCTGGTGCTCGATCCATTCTGTGGCTGTGGAACGGCGTTAGTCGCGGCTGAGAAACTTGGAAGACGCTGGGCGGGAATTGACATCACTTACCTTGCCATTTCAGCAATTGAAAACCGCATGATAGAGCAGTTCCCAAGTGTGGTAATCCACGGAGAGGGTTCACCGACGACAGTTGAAGAAGCTAGGGTTTTACGCCGCGAATCGGAATTGAAATATACATCCTGGGCGCTATCGCTTTTTGGCGCGAAGCATATTACAGGAAATGAAAGTGATGACGGTGTGCTTCATGGCGAGCTTGAGTTCAGAAACACAAAGGATGTTTTTCAGAAAATCTATATTGGGGTGTTATCCGATTGTTTGAATGATGATTTACAGGCAAGATCGAAGGCTATTCTTGCGGGAGATGCTTTCCAGATGGCGATTATTGTTGCACTCGAAGCTGTGCCCAATGATGTCTGTGAGATGGAAGCGGCATTTGGCGTTCTTCCAAAATCTGATCACCTTGCGGAGCTTCCGCGCTTGCAATTCTGCTCGGTAGCTGATCTTCTGCTTGGTGAATTCCCGATATTACCGGCGGAATGCCGTGCCCGAACTGAGAAAATCTACCGGATGCGAAGCCGTGGCAGAACGAAGTGGCTACGTGGAATATAGCGGCGGATTCACCATCACACGAGAGCGAATTGATCTAGCTGAGTTCGAAAGCAACCGAGAACGATTTTAACCTGCCATTCCAAAGCAACTTTTCTTATCTGCTGTATATTTTCAAACGCTCGATCTTGATTTCGCCGATATTCTGTTTGTAACTTAGAGATGCCTTCGGGGAGAGGTGAAATTCCCTGCCGACGGTTAAAGCCCGTGACTTCCCTTAACCGGGAATTGAATCGGTGAAACTCCGGTGCCGACGGTTAAAGTCCGGATGGGAGAAGGCTGGATCGAAAAATCCATGCGTTATGCGTGCTCTTCTTGAGCTGCTAAGAGTAACAGTGTGTCCTGTGTAAATTGGGGTTCACCTGAGCTATTTGCTTTTGTGTAGTTTCATCGTTGAAGAGATTATTTCCGTTGTAAATTTACGGCGGTAATGGTGCGCATATCGTTTAAAATATGTTCTCCCCGATGGAACTCATCGGGGGTTTTTTGTTTATTTCAGAAATATCCTCGTAATTCTTTATAAAGTTGCCAAAGTCAAATCGAGCGATTTTTAATGCCAAGGTATAATGATTTAACATACATGCGCCGCGCACTGAAGTTAGCGGACAAGGGTAAAGGCTCAGTTTCACCCAATCCAAGGGTCGGGGCAGTGATCGTGAACGCCGATGGCAAAATTATCGGCGAAGGCTACCACGCGAAATATGGCGAAGATCATGCCGAAGTGCGAGCGCTGAAAGCCGCGCGAGGCAAACTGACCGCCGACGCTACCATTTACGTCACACTTGAACCCTGTTGCCATCACGGCAAGACTCCACCCTGTGCCGAAGCAATCGCTCAGGCTGGCATTAAGCGTGTGGTTGTCGCGACGACCGACCCGAACCCTAAAGTCAACGGCAAGGGCATTGAGTACCTGACAAAAGCTGGAGTCACCGTCGAAGTCGGATTGCTCGAAGATCAGGCTCGCTACGAGAATCGCGGCTACTTCAGTCATCGTACTCGCCACCGTGCCTGGTGCGCTGCCAAGATCGCTCTGAGCCTCGATGGCAAAATGGCAAACCCTGAAAGCTTCTCAAAATGGATCACCTGCGAAGCCGCTCGGAAACTTGCCCACACATTCCGCGCAGATCATGACGGCATTCTCGTCGGCGGCGGAACTGTTCGAAATGACAACCCTGAGCTAACAGTTCGCATGACCAAGGGTTCTCACCCAACACGCTTTATCCTGTCACCAAATTTCGGAATCCCCCATGGAAGTCACTTGGCGCGTACTGTCAAGGAAGTGCCTACGTATCTCCTGACAACCGAAAACTCCAAACCGCAAGGACTGGACATTGACGGCTTGAATGTTGTGACTTTCCCGGAAAACAGCGACGGCAGGATTGACCCGGTGCAAATACTCCAGAAATTGCCGCGACTTGGCATTTTGTCCCTGATGATCGAAGGCGGCTCGCAAGTGTTGTCATCGTTTATGGCGGCTGGAATGATTGACGAGCTATTCGTCGTCTATGCTCCGTCTGTGATTGGCGTTGGTATCTCACCATTTGAGTCATTCAAGCCTGAGTCATGGGATTGGAAACCACGCTATACTTGTAGCTCGATAAAACGGGTTGGTTCTGATTTAGCGGTTCAATACACGCGGGAGGGCTACCCATTTTTACTGGACTAATCGAAGAGACAGGCTCACTCGCCACCAAAGAAGATCGCCAGGGCAACGCTCTGCTGACTATTAAAGCACAGGTCGTGCTATCAGACCTGAAACTCGGCGATAGCGTGGCAGTGAATGGTCCTTGCCTGACCGTTGTCAAGATCGGGCGGGACAGCTTTCAGGTTGAAGCCACATCTCACACCGTAAAAAGCAGCACCATCGCCAAATGGTCGGGCGGCAAACAACTGAACCTCGAGCGCGCGCTGATGGTCGGCGACAGGCTCGGCGGGCATATTGTGCAAGGGCATGTTGACGGCATTGGCACAATAGCCAGAATTTCCCCAGCGGCGGGATATACCAAAATCTACGTCAATCTGCCGAGTGAACTTCAGAAGCTAATGGCTCCCAAGGGATCGGTTACGGTTGACGGCATTAGCTTGACAATATCAGAAAAGACGAGTATGGGCATCGTTTTAATGGTCGTGCCTTACTCGCTTAAACATACAACGCTTGGGCTTCTGAAGCCGGGGCATGAAGTGAACATCGAGTCCGATCTAGTCATCCGATGGCTGGCGGACAGGCTTGAAAAGACAGACAAAGACAACTTTTACAGCAAATTTGATATTTTTCATAAAGAGGATTAAAACGTGATTGCTACAATACCAGAAGTAATTGAAGAAATAAAGCAGGGAAAGATGATTATCGTCGTTGATGATGAGGATCGCGAGAACGAAGGCGACTTTATCATTGCCTCGGACAAAATCACTCCGGAGCACATCAATTTCATGGCTAGATATGGGCGTGGAATGATCTGCCTTTCCCTGACGGGCGAGCGCTGTGAACAACTGGGCTTGAATCTGATGGTCGGAGACGATCAGAACAACGCCCTCCACGGCACAGCCTTTACAGTAACAATTGACGCGGCTGAAGGCACGACGACCGGCATTTCAGCGGCTGATCGCGCCCGAACGGTTCAAGCGGCTGTGGTTGAAGATGCCAAGCCTGAAGATTTCAACCGTCCTGGGCATATCTTCCCTCTGCGAGCGGCAGACGGTGGCGTTCTGAAACGCGCAGGGCACACGGAAACAAGCTCAGATCTGGCTCGCTTGGCAGGTCTCTCGCCAAGTGGCGTGCTATGTGAAATTCTGGATGAAGACGGCTCAATGGCACGGTTGCCTGAGCTGGAAAAAGTTGCCGAACGATTTGGCATGAAAATAGCCACAGTTCGCGACCTGATCGAATATCGCCGCCATGACGAGAAGCTCATCGAGCGCGATGTGGAAGTTGATCTTCCAACGCGATATGGCAATTTCAGACTGATTCATTTCCATAACAAAGTCACCAGCGAGCATCATCTTGCCTTGGTCAAGGGTGATGTCAACACCGATGAACCCATCCTAGTGCGTGTGCATTCGGAATGTCTAACAGGCGATGTCTTTGGCTCAAGCAGATGTGACTGCGGCGATCAGCTTCATCAGGCGATGCGAATGATTGACGAAGCAGGACGGGGCGTTTTGCTGTATATGAATCAGGAAGGCAGAGGCATTGGTTTAACAGCGAAATTGCATGCCTATAAGCTTCAGGATGAGGGCTTGGACACGGTTGAAGCCAATCTTAAGCTGGGATTTCCGAATGACTTGCGTGACTACGGCACTGGCGCGCTGATGCTGAAAAATCTTGGCGTGCAGAATATCCGGCTGATGACGAATAATCCCAAGAAGATTGTCGCTCTGGAAGGATTTGCCCTGAAGATGGTCGAGCGGGTGCCAATTGAAATCACACCTAACTCCACCAACATTCACTACCTTGAGACCAAGCGCGACAAAATGGGACACATGATCCTGAACGGCAACGGCAGTGAGAAAAAGGAGTAAGGTGGCGATAAGCAAACAATCACTGAATCGAAAGTGGTAAGAACTGATTATGAATGTTCCGACACCAACGAGGATTTTTCGCATTACCGATATTGACAATCTTAAGACCATTCTGATGCATAAGGGGATTTACGCTCCAAATTTCTTCCCAAAAGATGGCTCCAGTTATCGGTGCATACACAATCCTGATATTCAGAACAAGCGTCTTGTTCGGAAAATACCTTGTGGAATTGGTGGAGTCGTGCATGATTACGCTGCGTTTTATTTTGGTTCTCGTTCGCCAATGTTGCTTCAGTTACACACGGGGCAAGTGCCGGGTTATACAAGCGAACAAGCTCAGATTATTTATTTGACATCAACAGTCCAAAGGGTGAAAATCGAAGATGTTAAATTTGTGTTTTCAGATGGACACGGTAACGCAAAATTCACTCAGTGGTTTGATAATGTATCTGACTTGAGTAAAGTAGATTGGGATGCAGTCAAGGCTAAATACTGGCGGGATACGCCAGATGATATGGATCGCCAGCGACGGAAGCAAGCTGAATTTCTCATTCACAAATTTTGCAGTTGGGATTTGATTGAAAACATTGGCGTGTTCAATCAACAGGCAAAGCTCGATGTAGAGAGCATTTTCAGTGAATTTCCAGAAAATTATCATCGCCCCGTGAAGATGAGGCGGGATTGGTACTATGATTAAGGACACAAAATGATTAAAATCACAAGAGGCAATATTCTGCTTGCCGATGCGGAAGCCCTGGTGAACACAGTCAATTGCGTCGGTTTTATGGGCAAGGGTATCGCATTACAGTTCAAGAAGGCATATCCTGCCAATTTTACTCACTACCAACGCTCATGTAAGGCAGGCGAGGTGAAACTCGGCGAGATGTTTATTGTGAATACTGGCACTTTGGTCAATCCCAAGTATATTGTTAATTTCCCGACCAAGGGACATTGGCGTGAAAAATCCAGGATATATGACATTAAGCAGGGGTTAAGCTCACTCCGTCAGGAAATTATCAGCCGAAAAATACAATCCATTGCCATTCCGCCACTTGGCTGTGGTCTGGGAGGACTTGATTGGAGTGCTGTCAAGGAGCTTATTATTCAAGCATTGCAAGACCTTGACACCGTGACGGTATTGCTTTTTGAACCAATTGGTGCGCCGGACGCGAAAACGATGCCTATCGGCACACCCAAACCCAAGCTTACAATTCCGCGAGCAATGTTGATTAAAATCATGAGTGTTTATACGGTTCAGAAATATCGTTTAACTTTGCTTGAGATACAAAAACTTGCCTACTTTCTTCAGGAAGCTGGCGAGCCTCTACGACTTCGCTATGAAGCGGGCGTTTACGGTCCTTATGCCCCAAATTTGAACAAAGTTCTTGAGGTGTTGGAGGGACATTTCACCCGTGGCTATGGAGATAATCAGAAACCGGATGTGGATATTGAACTGCTGCCGGATGCGTCAAATTGTGCAAATGATTTTCTTACTGCGGCTCAGGAATCTAAGAGAAGATTAGATCGCGTTGAGGAGTTAATCTCCGGTTTTGAGACACCTTACGGCATGGAGTTGCTTGCTTCGACTCACTGGGTTGGAAAACACCACATTCCGAAAGCTGAAAATGCGGAGCAAGCGATTGAATACGTCCAAAAATGGTCGCCTCGGAAGGGCGGGCTTTTCCGCGCAGACCATATCACTTTAGCATGGAATGAGTTAGCGCAACAAAAGTGGTTGCCCTGAATTTTCCAAAAAAAATAGTACGTCAAAAGTTTTAACGGATACACTATGAAACAAAGCACGATCATTGAAGGCGGATTGAACGCCAAAGGTTTGCGGTTTGCGCTGGTCGTCAGCCGCTTTAATGACTTCATCAGCCAACGTTTGGTTGACGGCGCAATTGACTGCCTCGAACGCCACAGCGATGGCGATGTCACCCATACCATCATCAAAGTGCCCGGCGCTTTTGATATGCCCAGCGTCGTCAAGAAGGTTGTCGATTCTGACAAATATGACGGTGTCGTCTGCCTCGGCGCTGTCATTCGTGGCTCTACGCCACATTTCGATTACGTCGCTGCTGAAGTTTCCAAAGGCATCGCACAATTGGGAATGTTAGGCAAGATTCCGATCACATTTGGCGTACTGACTACGGATTCCATCGAGCAAGCCATCGAGCGCGCTGGCACCAAATCCGGCAACAAAGGCTGGGATGCCACTATCGCCGCCATCGAGCTCGTGAACCTCTGGAAGGCACTGTAATTTGACTGGGCAAAACAAGTCCAACCGAGGCATCAAAATGCCCGATCTCCGTTGTAGTGCCACCAGAATTCAAGGTGATAAAAGCAGTGAGATAGAATCAGCTCTCCGGAGTACTTCATTGCGGTCTTTATGGGAATGTCGAATGCACCAGACTCCTCATTCCCGGCTTGACCGGGAATCCAGTTTAAGAGTTTTCTTCTTAAATGTATATTCTATGCTATCACTTACTTCTCTGGATTCCAGCCTTCGCTGGGATGAATGCGATGGGCTCCAGCCTTCGCTGGAGCGACAGTACGACACCACAGTAAGCCAAAAAAGCGGTCGAGTAACTTCGTTTCACCTGAAAAATCGTCTTCTTGGCAATTTCGCTCGGCATCTCATCCTGTTCATAGCGGTGTTCATCGGCTTGTTCGCTATTACTCCCGGCTATGCTCAGGAGCAATGGCGGATACTTTCCGACTACCGCGATGTCCGCGAAGTTATCGACATTAACGGCACATTGTGGTGCGCCACTAGCGGCGGGTTGGCGGCATTTGACATTGCCACCGAGCAATTCACGCTGTTCGATCCCGCCGATGAATTTGCCGGCATCGGAATCGCCGCCATGACGGTTGACGATCAGGGCGGTCTCTGGCTGGCGTTCAACAATGGACGGCTGCAACACTTTCAGCCCGGTGAAGGCATCACGCATGATGTTCAGCGATTTGGCAGTGAATCCGGCATCACAACGATCAACCGGCTACTTTTCACCGATCGCGGCTTGTTCGTCACCACTAATCGCGGTGTGTCACGCATTGTCTATTCTGCCGAGTTTGACCGATGGGTCTGGCAGGAAGAATACACGCGGCTTGGTGAATTTCAACCTGAAATGGAAGCACATTGCCTCTATCTTTTCGGCTCAGAACTCTGGGTGGGAACGTCTGTTGGGCTTGCTCGCGCCGACCTCAATGATCCTGTGCCACGAAGCTGGGTGAATTACAGCCAGAACAACGGCTTGCCCGTCGCTGAAGTTTTCGACATCATCGCCCTCAACGACCAGCTCATGATTGCCACCGACAGCGGATTGTTTAAGTGGGAGCAGAATCAATGGCAAATGCTACGCTCCACCAATGATGTCCGCCGCATGAAAGTTCATGATGATTCGCTTCGGGGCATCAGACACGCAGGTATTTACACCTACCTTGGAGAATCCGGCTGGCGGCTGGATTCCGCGCCTCGAAACTACATCAGTGCCTTTGACTACGACGAGGGTGATCGCTTATGGGGCGGCATTATGTTTGACAATGGAGCCGCATATCGCGGTGGCATTGTCAGAGCCGATAGCGCGGCTTGGGCTGAATTTGTCCCTGAAGGTCCTCCATCAGGACTTGGGGCTGATTTCGGCTATCTCTCAGATGGATCAACACTGATCGTCGGTGGTTACGGCTCAGGGCATCATGGGCTGGGAATTTACAACAACCAGCATTGGCTGAGATGGACATACCCGGACTATCGCAACCGTCCTTTCCGCTTCCAGCATTTCGCGGTGCTGGCAGATGATTATGACGGTGTTTGGGTTGGCACATGGGGTGGTGGATTGATCCATTATACTCCAGACGACACCTTCAAAGTCTTTGACCACAGTCCTGAAACAGGCGGCAGGTTGATCGGCTGGGATAATTCCGCTCAGGATGAAGTTCTGGTCGCCGCGCTCGCCAAAGACAGCCGTGGGAATATCTGGCTAACGAATCGCTCTGCGGTTGACGGCAATGTTCTTGTTTGTATCCCCGACAGTTACATACAGGAGCCGGATTCATTAGACAACTGGGTTTACTTCCACCGATCGCTGTTCCGCAATTTTCCTCACTTTGACGAAATAGCCGTTGATGGTCAGGATCGCATCTGGATCGCCGCCAACACTTCACTTGAAGCCGACGCAAAGGGCGTGTATGTGCTCGATTACAACGGCACACTGTTCGACCAGAGCGACGACCATATTTATGGGCCAATCCCCGGCATGGCATCCGGGCAAGTGTTTGACCTCGCCTGGGATAACTTAGGCATGATGTGGGTTGGGTCTGTTGATGGCGCATATTATGTAAACATCAATGCGGGAAGTTTGAACAACTCCAGCTTCACGCAACTCTACCCGCTTCGAGACAATCAGGTCAATTCCATCGCAATTGATGTTACCGGCAACAAATGGTTTGGCACAGTTTTTGGTGTTACAATAGTGTCGCCAGACCTGTTCACCGTTGTGCGCCGGATATCAAGCGAATATCCCGACCAGCTGCCGGGGAAAAATGTCACAGCACTCGGTATAAATCCGCACACCGGCTGGGCATACTTCGGCACGAACAAAGGCACCGCGGCGATGTTCACGCCTTACCGGGATTACGGAGCGGAAATTTCTGAAGTTACCATCGAACCTAATCCGTTCAACCCAAATCAAGGCAGAATGCAATTCACAGGCACCGCACTCGGCGGGTTGGCGGACGCGAGCATTTTCACACCGGATGGCAGGCTGGTGCGCAAGCTGAACCACACCGAAGCGGCGATGGGCTGGGATGGCTTAACCGACGATGGCCATAAAACCGCCAGCGGGGTCTATCTGATCGTGGCTCATAACGATGACGGCGAAGCCGCTCAAGGCAAAGTCGCCGTGATCTGGAAATAACAGTGAAAATAAAGTGCGGTTGTGATTAGCCGACTTACAATAAAAAACTTCGCTCTTCTCAAGGACACCGAAATCGCCTTTGCGGACGGCTTCACTGTCATCACCGGCGAAACCGGCGCAGGGAAAAGTCTGCTCGTCGAAGCCCTGGAATTCCTTGGCGGCGGGCATGTCTCGGCGGCTTTCGTGCGCGATGGCGCGGCGAATGCCGTGGTCGAAGGCGAGTTCATCACGTTGAAAAACTCTTCTGTCATCCTGCGACGTGAACTTAGCGCATTGGGGCGGTCGCGGGCGTTTATTGACGATCGCGCGACGACGATAAAAAACCTCAGCCTGCGCGCTCTAACCCTTTTTGACATTACCTCACAGCGGGCATTCAGCCAGTTGCTCGATTCCGAGCGGCATGTTAATCTGCTCGATCTTCATTGTGACCTGCAACCTCAGAGGATTAAACTCAAGGAATTTGCCGATGAATACGCCCAGCATAGCCAACGCCTTGCCCGGCTGAAAAGGAAGCGTCAGGATTTTCAAGAACAGCAGGATTATCTGCTCTTTCAACTTGACCAGATCGCCAAACTTAATCCCCAATCCGGCGAAGAAGAGGAGCTAAAAGCCGAAGTCAACCTGCTGGAACACACCGAAGAACTGCACAGCAAGGGCAGTCGAATTCTCGATCTGCTCCGCGATGACGAATCCGCCGCCGAGAATGCGCTATCCGAAGGCTTGGATCTGCTGGAATACCTCAGCGATTACGACCCATCCCTATCGGAATTACACAACGAGCTTGAATCGGCGCTCATTACGATTCAGGAAACCTGCCGTCAGGTTGACGAAAACGTGATGCGGCTGGAGTTTGACCCGGAACGGCTTGAAGAAGCTCAGGAACGGCTTCACGCCTTAAACGGTCTGGCGAGGAAACATGGCGGATCGGTTCAAGCGATGCTCGCACGCCGCGAGGAACTTCAGAAACAGCTTGAAGGCTGCGACGACCTCGACCGCGATATTTCAGCTCTGAACAAACAAATCAAGCTTTTGCTCGCAGATTGGACTAAGCTTGCGGTGGCGATCAGCAATATCCGCCATGACAGCATCAAGAACCTTTGCACCAGCGTGGAAAAATCGCTGGTGAAGTTGGGCATCAAGCACGCGCAATTCTCGGTTGTCTTTGATGCCCGTGCCGAAACCAATGGGCGATACGAAACTGGCGGCAAGCGTTTTCGGCTGGATGAACTGGGCATTGAGACCGTCGAATTTTATTTCAGCGCCAACCCCGGTCTTGCGGCGCGAGCGCTTTCCGAGATCGCTTCCGGCGGTGAACTGTCCCGGCTATATTTGGCATTGAAGGAAACTCAGCCAGTCGCGCTTTCTGAAGCCACGATTATCTTTGATGAAATCGACACTGGCGTTTCCGGCAAAGTAGCGCATCTGGTTGGCGAAAAGCTGAAGGAACTGTCGCAGGGGCGGCAGATGATCGCGATTACACATTTGCCTCAGATTGCGGCGATGGCATCGCATCATTTCCGCGTCAGCAAGTCCAGCGCCGCGGGCGAGACTATATCCAGGACAGAATTATTGGCAGGTGAGGGGCGCGTGGATGAAATCGCGTCCATGCTGTCTGGTGGCGATGTTACAGACGACGCCAAACGGCAGGCGGAGAATCTGCTGAGGTAGGGTGGTTGAGAATGCTGAAAACTCGGTGATAACCATCATTACAGAAGAGCTTAAGCCCGACGAAGCAATCTCATAAAAGTTCGAGAATCACTTTCACAATCATCTAGCCCATCAACCGCACCCTGCATTGTCGCTCCAGCGAAGGCTGGAGCCCAGTGCTTTAAAACGTTCAATCAGGTTGTTTTTCCTTATGTCATACCTGCGAAGGCAGGTATCCATCGCATTAATCCCCTCCCCAT
>CAZAGU010000085.1:0-14960 GCA_964484805.1 uncultured bacterium | reverse complement strand
CGGTCGTCTTTGCCCTTTCCTGATCTTACTCAGGTAGTGGGAGTTGAGCCATCGGAATTGGGTTGGATATTCAAAGAAGTAGCGGCGGTGAGATGGACGATAAAGTTAATACAGTTTTAGAAAAAATCACATGGTTAGGTCACGCGAGTTTCAAAATCGCTGGATCTAAAACGATCTATATTGATCCCTGGAAACTTCCCGCTGGTGTGGGCGGTGACGCTGACCTCGTTCTGGTGACTCACGATCATTACGATCATTGCAGTGAGCCAGATATAAAGAAGGCGCTTGGGTCTGGAGGCAAAGTCATGGCGGCGGAATGTTGCCGGGATAAATATGGCAAAGCCGATGTCTATACGTTGCCATACATGAAACACAGCATCGCTGGGTTGAATGTTTACGCTACGGCAGCTTACAACATTAATAAGAGATTTCACCTGCGCGAGCATGGGCATGTCGGGTATATAGTGACCGTTGATGGTGTTAAAATCTACTTCACGGGCGATTGCGATGCTTTCCCGCACATGCGAGATCTAAGTTGTGATATTCTTGTTTTACCGGTCTCTGGCACTTACGTGATGGATCCCGGCGAGGCAGTCGAGGCTTGCAACATGGTGAAACCGCAGGTTGCCATTCCCATGCACTGGGGCGATCCCGATGTGGTGGGCACTCGCGCCGATGCGGAAGCATTCAAGGCTGCGGCACCCTGTGAAGTTGTGATCTTAGATTCCCGAAAGTGATGAAGGCGTTGGATGCCGAGGGTGTTGCGCATATCGTGGCGCTGGCGAAGCTGAAACCCGACGAGGATGAGTTAATTGAAATGGTTAAACATCTCAACCGGATGGTCGGGTTTTGTGAACAGATTGACGAGGTTGACACGACTGACATCAACCCGATGATCAGTGTGTCTGACTGTGTGAACATCCTCCGTGAAGATGTTGAGGTAGCGTCGTCAATCAGCTCATCTGATGCTTTGGCAGGAGCGCCTGATCGGAAGGATCGTTATTTTAGAGTTCCTCAACTAGTTCACAGAGACGAATGACAGATGACATGAAGCGCCAGAATTTACGCCCAACAGAAATCTCTCGCCCTTTTGCCATCGGCATAATCCCGGCTCGATTTGATTCTACAAGATTGCCCGGCAAGTTATTGAAGGACTTGGCGGGACAATCTGTTTTGGAGCGTACATGGCATCGGGCACAAAAGGCATCGTTAATTGATCGCGTTGTCATCGCGGCGGGCGATAAAAAAATCGCCGATGCCGCCCGGCAATTTGGTGCGGATGTGGTTGAAGTTTTCGAGGATGTTCCCAGCGGTAGCGACCGGATTTACAGGGCATTGGCGAAACTATATCCTGATGTCGATAAGCCTGACATTGTGGTGAACATTCAGGGCGATGAGCCGTTCTTATCACCGGAAACGGTTGATGAAGCGGTCAGGAAACTGACAGAAGACAGCG
Organism: uncultured bacterium; assembly: GCA_964484805.1. Taxonomy (GTDB): domain Bacteria; phylum Electryoneota; class AABM5-125-24; order Hatepunaeales; family Hatepunaeaceae; genus CAZAGU01. The sequence continues at coordinate 13,504 of CAZAGU010000085.1, read as the reverse complement.
GCGCGGGAGTTGCTACGGCAATCACGCCGATCAGCGAGCTTGAAGAATTTACGGATCCGGCGGCGGTGAAGGTTGTTACTGACGGCGTTGATCACGCGATGTATTTCTCGCGGTCTCCGATTCCCTATGGCTGGCGGGCTGGAGCTGAAGGCGCATTTCGCCACATTGGGCTCTATGTTTACCGGACGGAAGCGTTGGAATTGTTTGTCAGGAATGATCCTTGCTGGCAGGAGATTTTAGAAAAGCTTGAGCAATTACGATTGCTGAATTTGGGGGTGAAGATCGCTGTTATTCTGGTGTATGAATGGGGGATGGGCATTGATACACAGGGCGATCTGGACAAAGCACGAGCTTTGATCGAACAGGATTTTTAATTTTTCAGAAATAAAGTACAGGAGTGTGAGTTGCTTCGGTCTAAAGGAAGCAAGACGAAATATATCTTTTTCACTGGCGGGGTTGTTTCCTCACTGGGAAAAGGAATATCAGCGGCGTCGCTAGGTTGTTTACTGAAGGCGAGGGGTTTGAGCGTAACAATAATGAAGCTTGATCCTTATATCAACGTTGATCCGGGAACGATGAATCCCTACCAGCATGGCGAAGTTTATGTGACCGATGACGGCGCGGAAACAGACCTTGATCTTGGGCATTATGAGAGATTTCTTGACACTTCCATGCACAAGGACAATAACGCGACCACCGGTCAGATTTACGCTTCTGTGATTGCTCGTGAGCGCAAGGGCGATTATCTTGGAGCGACAGTGCAGGTGATTCCTCATATCACCGATGAGATTAAACGTTGCATTAAGAGGGTGGCTGAAGGTGGCGCCAAAAAGTGGGATGTGGCATTGTTCGAGATTGGTGGCACTGTTGGCGACATCGAAGGACTTCCCTTCCTCGAAGCCATCCGCCAGCTTGGGCAGGAGCTTGGGCCTACTCGTTGTGCGTATGTTCACCTGACGTTGATTCCGTACATCGCCGCTTCCGGTGAGATCAAGACCAAGCCGACTCAGCACTCGGTGAAAGCCCTTCGCGAAATCGGCATTCAGCCGGACTTTCTGCTTTGCAGAACCCATGACCATCGCCTTGATGATGAAATCAAGCGCAAGATTGCTCTATTCTGCTCAGTGCCGGTTAAGTCTGTGATCGAAACGGTTGACGCCAGTAGTATTTATGATGTGCCATTGAATCTCTATCGGGAGGGATTCGACGAGGAGATCATAAAGAAATTGCGGTTGCGCGCTGGTGATCTGAACATGAAGAGCTGGAAGACCACCATCGAGCGGATGCGATCATACAAGCATGAGATCGAGATTGCCGTTTGTGGAAAATACACTGGTTTGCGGGATGCCTACAAGAGCATCATCGAGTCGTTCATTCACGCCAGCGTCGAGCATGATGTGTTGGTTAAGATTCGCTGGGTGAACTCCAGTAGCATCACTAGAAAGAACGCCGAGACCGAGCTGGCTGGCGTGGCAGGTATTTTGATTCCGGGTGGATTTGGCGACCGGGGCATCGAAGGCAAGATCGAGACGGTCAGATATGCCCGAGAAAACAAGATTCCCTTCTTTGGCATCTGCTTGGGAATGCAATGCGCGGTGATCGAATACGCCCGAAGCTTATTGGGTCACAAAACGGCGAACTCATCCGAGTTTAACGCGAAAACCCGCTATCCTGTCATTGACTTGCTACCGGAACAGATCGGAATTGACGAAAAAGGCGCAACCATGCGACTTGGTGGTCAACCGTGTCATATTCAGCGCGGGACGAAAGCCTTTGGCATTTACAAGGAAGAGCTCATCAGCGAGCGACATCGCCATCGCTATGAATTTAACAATGATTATCGCGAGCGGTTAGTCGAAGCTGGAATGATTATCGGCGGGTTGTCGCCGGATCATCGTCTGGTCGAGATGATTGAGATCAATGACCATCCGTGGTTTGTCGGCTGTCAGTTCCACCCGGAACTCAAGAGCCGGTTCACCAAGCCGCATCCATTGTTCCGTGATTTTGTCGGCGCGTCGAAGGAGTATTTTCTGAAGAATGTGCTGGACAAACAGCAGAATGATGAATGTCAGGAAGACTTTGCTAACTCTACATCTTAAACCCCGCAAACACGAGCGGATTGCCAATGGTCATCTCTGGGCATTCGCTGGTGAAATCGCAGAGAGCCTGAAGGAATTTGAACCGGGCGAAGCGGTGACGCTTTGTGAAGCCCGAGGCGCAATTCTGGGCAGAGGCTATGTGAATCCTAAGTCGCTCATCGCGGTCAGACTATTGACACGCGGTGAAGAGCCTTGGGACGACGACCTCTTCAAGCGGCGCATAACGGCGGCTTATGAATACCGCCAGAATATGTGCCGCGGCTGGGAATCGTACAGGCTGATTCACGCCGAGAGTGACGGATTGCCGGGCTTGGTCGTTGATAAATTTGGCGATCATCTTGTGTTGATGTCGCTGACCGCTGGCATCGAGAGCCGTCTTGAAGAAATCGTCAAGGCATTGGTTGAAGTGGTTAAACCGCAGAGCATTCTGCTCAAAGGCTCAAGCCATTTCCGCTCGTTGGAGGGGTTGCCACAGGTTGATCGGCAGTTGCTGGGTGAGACCCCGGACGAGATACTGTTCAAGGAAAATGATCTCATCTTTGCCGCGCATCCTCATATTGGTCAGAAGACCGGCTTTTTCCTCGACCAGCGGATGAATCGCTCAATGATGGCAGGTTTGGTGGCAGGCAAGTCGGTTCTGGATCTGTTTTGTTATACGGGTACCTGGGGATTACTAGCGCTCAAGCAGGGGGCGGAGTCGGCTTTGATGGTCGATAGCTCGCAACTGGCGATAGACTGGACACGGGTGAATGCCGAGCGTAATGGCTTGCAGGCGAAGGCAGAGTACTTGAAAAGTGATGTGCTCGATCTTCTGAAGGAATTCTCAGCCACAGACCGGAAATTTGATGTGGTCATTCTCGATCCACCAGCACTCATTCCGGCGCGGTCGGCTTTGGAGAAGGGTAGCAGACTGTACAAATCTCTGAACATAGCGGCGATGAAGGTGTTATCGCCCGGTGGAATGCTGGTTACTTGTTCGTGCTCGCATCTGATGGACACAAACCGCCATCTGGAATTGATAGGGCGGGCGGCAATGGATGCAGGGCGGCGCGTGAGACTAGCGCTAAGTGGCGGCGCTCCACCTGACCATCCGGTGCTTCCGGGGCATCCTGAAACGAAATACTTGAAATGTTGGTATCTGTATTGTGATTAAATGTAAATCGCATTAATGGGAGTCGGCATGGCACGCCTAGCTGTAGCTTATCATGATGATTTTAAGAAGCATGACGCAGGTCCGGATCACCCCGAACGCGCGGAGCGAGTCTGTGAGATACTCCAGACGATAAAGAAAGCTCCCTGGGCGGACAGGTTGGATTATGTCGAGCCACGGGTCGCCACGCAGGAGGATGTGGCGCTTGTTCATGACATTCGCTACGCCGAAGCAATGAGGCGGCTATGCGATGCTGGCGGTCAGTATTTGCCCGCAATGGGCGCGGCGGTTGGCAAAGAGAGTTATCCGGCGGCACTTCGAGCTGTTGGTGCCGGGCTGACCCTTGGCGATGGCGTGATGGATGGTAGCTGGAAACTTGGCTTTGGGCTGGTGCGGCCTCCGGGGCATCATGCGATCTATGCCAGACCGTGGGGATGCTGTATTTTCAACAACATTGCCATACTGGCTGAGTATTTGATTCAGAAGCACAAGCTGGAGCGCATTGGGATTTTGGATTTCGATGTGCACCATGGCAATGGCACCGAGCAGGCGTTCTGGGCGAGCAAAAAGGTGTTGTTCTGCAGTATCCATCAGACGAGCTACTTCCCCAGCGACACCGGAGACTGGCACGACACCGGCGAGGGCGAAGGCAAGGGTTATACTATAAACATCCCATTGCCACCCAAGACCACAGACCGACCTTTTATTGATGCGCTTGACCGCCACGCCATCCCTGTATTCGAGGAATACAAACCGCAGATCATGCTGGTTTCGGCAGGGTTTGATGGGCATTGGCGGGACATTCAGAGCGGCTTGAAACTGACTGAGCTGGTCTATGGTGAAATCGCGCGGCGGGCGAAGGCTATTGCCAACATCGCTGGCGAAGGGCGGGTTATTACCATGCTTGAAGGTGGCTACGATTCCGAAGGCAACAGCGCCAGTGTGCTGGAGTACTTCGGCGCAATGCTGGAGGACTAACGATTGGATGCACTGCGCTTAAATAAAATGACCTTTTTTGCATTTCACGGCGTAAAACCTTTTGAGAAGACAGAAGGCGGCGTTTACGAAGTTGATGTGGAACTATCTGGTGATCTCAGCCGCCCCTGTCGAACGGACGACCTTAAAGACACTTGGGATATTGAGCAGCTCTACCGGCTGGTTCAGAAGGTCGTAACCGAAATGCGGTTTAATCTTATTGAAGCCTTGGCTGAAGAGATATGCTACAATTTGCTAAGGCGTTTCCCAGCCTCACAGGCACGGGTGAAGGTTCGTAAGATCAAGCCTCCTTTGCCGGGAGTGGTGGACTGCTCGGAGATTGAGATTGTGCGGAATGCCAGTCTATTGGCAAAGCGCGGAGCAAGCGAAATTGTCTGAGACTGTTTACCTCTCGCTGGGGTCGAATCAAGGCGACCGGATGGCGAACTTGCGCTTTGGGTTGGAACAGTTGAAACGGATTAGCGAGGGTGGAATAGTCGAAGTCAGCTCAGTTTATGAGACCGAGCCGTGGGGTGTGGGTGACCAACCGGACTACCTGAATATTGCGGTGCGGATTAGTTGGACGAAGGATGCTTTTTCCTTGTTGGAGCAGACTCAGAACTTTGAGGTGATGGCTGGCAGAGAGAGAAAGCATAAAAAAGGACAGCCACGCACGCTCGATATTGATATTCTGCTGTTCGGAGAGCATATTATGAGCTCTGAAAATTTGACAGTGCCTCACGCATCATTAACCGAGCGTCGTTTTGTGTTGCAACCATTGAGTGATATTGCCGCTGAAGCGGTTATTGCAACAACGGGGCTTAGGGTTCGGGAAGCATTGCTGAATTGTGTGGATGATTGCCGGGTGAAGTTATTTTCGGCGAAGCTGGGTTGTTGAATTTGTTACATTTCTTTTCGTAGAAGGGATGGAAACTGCGTTCACTGCGTCACATAGCCATCGAAGGACCAATCGGCGTTGGGAAGACTACGCTGGCAAAATTGCTGGCGGATCTGCTGGGCGCGGAACTGATTCTTGAGAAAGCCGAGACGAATCCCTTTCTGGCTGATTTCTATGGTGATAAAGGACGCTGGGCATTGCAGACTCAACTAGCGTTTTTAATTACCCGCCATCAGCAACAGGTTTCGGTTCGTCAGATGAATTTGTTTCATCAGAAGGTTGTGGCGGATTATATTCTTGAGAAGGATGCCATTTTCGCCAGATTGACGTTAGATGAGCGGGAGTATAAGCTCTACCAGCACATCGCAAATTACCTTTCCAACGAGGCTGCCACGCCGGATCTGGTGGTGTTTTTGCAGTCTTCACCGGAGAGATTGTTGACAAATATCAACATTCGAGATATTAAATACGAGCGTGAAATCACACAGGAGTATCTTGAGCAGTTGTGCGAGACCTACAATCATTTTTTCAAGTCCTGGACGAAATGCCCGTTGCTGGTTGTAAACGCATCGTTGATTGATTTTGTTCACTGCCCTGAAGATCAGAGGAAGTTGGTGGATAGAATTCTGACCATGCCCGAAGTGGGGCGTGTAAATTATCCTGAGGTATGATTTGTTTAAGCTAATCCTGATTTCGATTTTAATATACATGTTTTTCAGATTTGTTCGTTTTATACGAGCAATTTCTTCTCATTTTCGGATCGTGAAGGAACCGCCTCCACCAGAGGAAAAGAAACCAAAACCTTGGTCGGGCTCTGAGGTTTCTGATGCAGATTTCGAAGAATTAGATTAAAACGTTTTTACCATTTGGAGTTTTCGATGAAAAATATCATTTCCACAGACAAAGCCCCAGCCGCGCTGGGAGCATACAGCCAAGGCGTTACGACTGAACAATTGCTGTTCACCGCTGGTCAGCTTGGCATGGACCCCGCCAATGGTCAGATGGTCGAGGGCGGCATTCAGGCGCAGACACACCGCGCTCTTGACAATCTTAAGGCAGTGGTTGAAGCTGGCGGTTCGAGTCTTGAAAAAGTGTTAAAAGTAACCATTTTTCTTGCAGATATGAACGATTTTGTCGCCATGAACGAGATTTACGGCGGATATTTCAAAGAAAATCCACCAGCCCGTTCAGCGTTTCAGGTTGCGGCGTTGCCCAAAGCAGGATTGATCGAGATCGAGTGCGTCGCTACAATCAAATAATCATCTGCTTGTTTTTACTTTTAGTCGTCCAAACCAGTGCTTACGCCGGTGAGGCGACTGACACATTGTCGATTGAGCCTGCGGACAGTGTCGCCTGGATGCCAAATCCAACTGGCGCCGCTGTCCGGTCGCTCATTTTGCCGGGTTGGGGTCAGGCTTATGTGCATCAGCCGATAAAAGCTGCTATCTATGGCGGATTGGAGTTTGGGTTTATACTCAGCACTTACCGTCAGCATCGGCTGTACAAAGAAGCTCTGGATGACCATCGGGATGACAACGCAAATGCCTACAAGGAAAACCGGAACAGGATATCGTGGTACATCGCCGGCGTGGTTATACTCTCGATGATGGACGCTTATGTGGACGCGCATCTGTTTGATTTTGATGTGTCGCCTGAGTTTACACTGCCCGTTGGTTCTGAAAAAAATAAAGTGCCGGGCGCGGGTGTTCGGCTGACTTTTAGCTGGAGGTTGAATTGATTAGCCGTGAAGAGGCATTGAAATTTGTTCATGAGAACATAGATACAGAGAGTCTGATAAACCACATGCTGTCCGTTGAAGCGGTGATGCGGTCGTTGGCGAAGAAGTTTGGTGAAGATGAAGAGCTATGGGGAATAACTGGTCTGGTCCATGATGTCGATCTTGGGCGCACACGCGACAATCTAGACCGGCATGGGCTCGAAGGCGCTGAGATGCTGGAGGGCAAACTGCCGCCCGAAGCTTTACAAGCTATTCGAGCGCATCCGGGAATTCTGCCACGCGAGACGAAGATCGACTGGGCGTTGTACTTCGGCGATCCTATCACAGGGCTGATTACCGCCGGGGCGTACATGAGACCATCCCGAAGCGTTGTTGATATGGAATTGAAGTCACTGAAAAAAAAGTTCAAGGACAAGCGATTTGCGGCAGGCGTGAACCGGGATCAGATCCGGGCGTGTTCAGAATTAGGCTTGGAGCTTGACGAATTTCTTCAGCTTGCTCTGGATGCCATGAAAGGCATTCACAGTGACATAGGATTGTAGTTTTTTTTGTTTTTGATATAAATTGTTGTGAGAGATAGTTTTGGATGATTTCTTAGACAAACCGCGCCCGAATTGTGCTGTGTTCGGCATCTATGGATTGCCGGAAGCGTCAAATATGACCTACCTTGGGCTTCATGCTCTGCAACATCGTGGGCAGGAAGCGACAGGGATGGTGTCATCGGATGGCAAGGGCTTATATCGACATGCAGGACTGGGGTTAGTTGCCGATGTCTTCAAGATGCGGCATACTCTCGAACGTCTGCCCGGAAACGCCGCCATTGGGCATAACAGATACTCAACCACGGGGCCATCAACCGATGACAACGTCCAGCCACTGTTAGTGGAGGACAGGACAGGTCCGGTGGCGATGGCGCATAACGGCAACCTGACGAATTACCACACTCTGCGGCATTTTCTGGAGGAAGAAGGCTCAATCTTCAGAACATCCAGCGACAGTGAGCTTATACTTCATCTCGCGGCAAGGTCGCATGGCGATTACATCCGCGAACGGCTGGTGAGCGCGCTTAGGATGGTGAAGGGCGCGTATTCGCTGGTGTTGCTGACCAAGAATGAGCTGATTGCAGTTAGGGATCCCTATGGCTTCCGGCCGCTCTGCCTGGGCAAGCGCGATGATGGTTGGATCGTGGCATCGGAGTCCTGCGCGTTTGACTTACTTGGCGCGGAATATGTGCGTGATGTTGAGCCCGGCGAAGTGCTGATTATTGATAAGAACGGGCTTGAGAGCACCAAGTTTTCCAATGGCTGTCCAAGGGCTTACTGTATCTTTGAGTACATATACTTTTCACGGCCGGACAGCATTATCTTCGGCGACAACGTCGATAAAACACGGCGTAAACTTGGGCACATGCTCGCGAAAAAGCATCCTGCTCCCGGTGCTGATATGGTGATTTCTGTGCCTGACTCTTCTAACACTGCCGCGCTGGGATATTCGCATGAAGCTGAAATTCCCTTTGAGCTGGCGTTGATCCGAAATCATTATGTGGGCAGGACGTTCATTGAGCCTGAGCAACGGTTGCGCGACTTCGGCGTTAAGCTGAAGTTTAATGTCGTGGCGGGCGTTGTCCGCGATAAGAAAGTAGTGCTGGTTGATGATTCTATTGTCCGTAGCACTACTATTGGCAAGCTTGTGAGACTGATCCGTCATGGCGGCGCCAAAGAGGTTCACGTTCGGATTAGTTCTCCGCCAATACTCAACCCGTGTTTCTATGGCATGGACTTCCCGACGCGCAAAGAGCTCGCCGCGGCAAACATGACAGTTGCTGAAATTTGCAAGAAAGTTGGCGCGGATTCATTGGAGTATTTAAGTCCTGAAGAACTACTTGAGGCTGTCCCACATGAGAACGGGCAGGGATACTGCACAGCCTGCTTTACAGGTGAGTATCCGGTGCCTGTCAGGGAGGAGGACGATGCCGTCCCAACGCCAGAAGGATAATTCTGGATATCAACTGAAAGGTGGGCATTTCGTTCGTCTTTTTGATTCATTATTTGTTCTGCGTCCGACGCTGATTTTTCCCTATTGGACAATGATCCTCGCCGGGAGCACTCTGGCGGTGGATCGATCATCTGCCGGATTATTTCGCTGGTTATTGATTGTCATCGGCTGTTCCAGTATTTTTGGGTTGGTGTATCTGTTAAATCAGATTCGTGACAAAACCACAGACCGCATCAACCGGAAGTTGTTTCTGGTGTTTGATGGAATAATCAGCCGTCGCCATCAATTTGTCGAGATATTCGTCTTGATGGCGATTGCGATTGTCTCTATGGCATGGCTTGCCGAATGGCGACCCGGTCTCTGGATTGGAATCGGGACATTACTACTGATTGGATTTTTTTATAGTTACACACGTTTCGCCTTCAAGCAACATCCTTGGGGTGGTTTGCTGGCGCATGTCGTCAGCGGTTGGATTTTAGTGCGAATGGGTGTGATAATCTACAATGGCGAAGTGTCGATCTGGCAGGAAGTGCCTTATGTGATCGCATATTCCGCCTCGTTCCTGTTGACGAATCTGCCCGACATCGAAGGTGATCGACAGGCGGACAAGCGGACGTTTTCGGTAGTCTATGGTGAATTGGCGACGTTGGTGGTCAGCATTTTGATGATTGCTACGTCTTTAACTTTAGGACTTATTTTCCGAGATCCGGTAATTACGATTGCATCGGGACTTTCGCTGCCAGTGTTGATTGTTGCCTTGGTGCGGAAGAATATGCAGCAGACGGTTTCGGCGAACAAGATCGCGATTTTCAGCTTGTCGATGGCTGTGGGTTTTTATTTTCCTGTGTACATTTTAACGATGATTTTATACTATCCTCTGGCGCGCTGGTATTACAAACAGCGGTTTGGGATAAGTTATCCAAATTTTAAGAGCAAATGAACAAGATAGTTGCCAGACCAGATTTAAAAGAAGATACTCCGATCATCGTCGCCAAGGATGTGTGCGACCAGTGCGGCTCATGTATTGCGATTTGTTCGCCAAATTGCATCACGCTTGAGTCTCTGGCGGTGTCGATTGAATCGGATGAGTGCATACGTTGTGGATTCTGTCTTCATGCCTGTCCGGTTGAGGCTTTGCGCTGGCGGGACGATGGTGTGATTATTGTCGATAAAGAGGATTGATTTTGAACACAGATCAATATGATATTGTGGTCGTCGGTGGAGGTCCTGCGGGATCAATGGCAGCAAAGTCCGCCGCCAGCCGGGATGTGAGAACCCTTTTGCTGGAGCGTGATTCTGCGTTCGGTGTGCCAGTGCGATGCGCTGAGGGTGTCTCGACGAAATTTATTGGCAAATATGTTGACATCGAACCTAGGTTCATTGCTCGCAAGATCGAATCAATCGCATTATATTCTCCCGATGACACAGGCGTGACAGTTGACAACACTGGCGAACTTGGCGTGGTGCTGGAACGGGCGATATTTGACCGCCATCTGGCTGAGCTTGCGGCTGAAGCTGGCGCACATGTTCAGACGAAGAGCGATGTGACCGGACTGATTATTGAGAAGGGCAAGATCAAAGGCGTGCGATATTCCCAGCTCGGCAAGGAACATGAAGTTCGTTGCAAGATGGTGATTGGCGCGGATGGGGTGGAGTCTCGTATTGGCAGGTGGGCTGGAATCAAGTCTGAAGCCAAGCCGATGGACTTAGAGAGCGCTTATCAGAAGACACTTGCCAATATAGATTATGATAGCAGAAAGATTCACATTTACCTTGGGAACTCTCTGGCGCCGGGAGGGTATGCCTGGATATTTCCCAAAGGGGAGCGCACTGCGAATGTTGGGATAGGTGTAAAGACGTTAATGGGCAATCCGGGTGAAGCAAAACGCAATCTTGATGAATTTATTAAAAAACACTTTGGAAATCCGAGTGTTGTTTCCGAAACTGCTGGCGGCATTCCCTGTGGAACGCCGTTGAAGGAGCCGTTTGCCGACGGAGTTATACTCGTCGGTGATGCTGCAAGGCATTGCAATCCACTCACGGGTGGTGGCATTTACACGGCGATTGTTTCCGGGCATTACGGCGGTGATGTTGCGGCTGATGCGATTGAGCGGGGCGATGTCTCTGCGAATTTCCTGAAAATCTTTAACAAAAAGATTTACAAAGATATTATTGTCGTTCACAATCGCGCTTACAGAATTGCCAAGGCGGTTGCGAATTTAAGTGATGAGTCCCTGAACCAGACGGCGCATGAATTGAGCAAGAACAATGGTGAGAAGTTATCAATGCGAAAGATTTTTATCCACGGGTTAGCTCGTTATCCGAAGCTATCTATGGACATTATGAAGGCATTTCTCACAAGTTAATTTATCTGGAGGCTTCCGTACAGACCGCAGCTTTCGGGGTAGCTGTTGTTTAACGGCTGTAAGTTGTTATGGTTAAAGACTTAGCACTTCTACCAAACATCATTTCCCTTGTAAGGATTGCGTTAATCATTCCGATAGCACTGCTTTATTCAAATCCTTCACGAGTGGCATTCTGGGCTGTTTTTATACTTTTGGTGTTGTCGTTTGTTTCAGATTATCTGGATGGAATGCTGGCACGGATGTTGAATCAACAGTCACGTCTCGGTCTTATTCTTGATCCGTTGGCGGATAAGATGTGGACTGTGGTGATGATCATTTTAATTGTCAAATACCGTGATTTGCCGATTTGGATTGGGGTTGTGATTGTGCTTCGGGATTTGATCATTCTGTCGATGAACGCCTGGACGATGAAACGGATGAAAAGTGTGATGTCATCGGATGAATTCGGGCGCAAATATATGGTCTGTTTGGGTTTGATGGTTATTTCTTTTACGTTGCGCATTCCCGGATCAATTTATCTGGCATATTTTGTTGCTCTTTACGTGCCGGTAACAGTTGTGCGCTATGCCTATCAAGTTTCTCAATTGTTGAAACAACCTGTACTGAAGGATGTCAAAGAGAGCCACTTGACTCTCTGAAGGAGATTACGTTGAGTTTGCAATTTTACGATACATACAGAAGAAAAAAACGGGTGTTTGAGTCCCTAATTCCCGGTGAAGTCCGCATGTACACATGCGGCCCCACTGTTTACGCCGAAGCGCACATCGGGAATTTTCGAACTTATATTTTTGAAGATTTATTACGCCGGACTCTTAAGTTTTCCGGCTACAAAGTGAAGCAGGTGATGAATCTGACCGATGTTGATGACAAAACTATTCAAGCATCGAACCAAAAGGGAATTAAGCTGGAAGAACTCACCGCGCCGGTGATAGAGAAGTTCTTCGGACATTTGAAGACTTTGGGCATTGAGCGGGCTGAAATATATCCCACTGCGACCACACATGTTGCCGAGATGATCGAGATGGTGCAGACGCTGATCGACAAAGGTCATGCTTATATTCAGGATGGCTCAGTGTATTTCAGCATTGACACCTTCCCGCAATATGGCAATTTATCTGGCATGAAACTCGAAAAACTCCAACGTGGCGTGAGGATTGACGCTGACGAGTATGAGAAAGAGAACTTTCGTGATTTCGCTCTCTGGAAAGCGTGGACGGAAGCAGATGGCGATGTTTATTGGGATTCACCCTTCGGACGAGGCAGACCCGGTTGGCATATCGAATGCTCGGCAATGTCAAAGAAGTATCTTGGCGAAGAATTTGACATTCACACGGGCGGCGTTGACAATATCTTTCCGCACCATGAGAATGAGATTGCCCAGAGCGTTTGCTCGACTGGCGCGGGGTTTGTGCGCTATTGGTTGCACAGCGAGCATCTGGTTTTGTCTGGCGAGAAGATGTCGAAATCTATTGGGAACATTATCGCCCTGGACGAGTTGATCAAACAAGGCTACTCGCCAAGAGTGCTGCGTTTTGTTCTGCTCGCTACACACTACCGGGCACGAGTCAATCTGACTGAAGAGACACTTGGTGCGGCGCAGGCATCTCTGGCGAGGTTGGATACAGTTCGCTTCGCCGCCGAGAGTGCTGAAGGCACAGGGGATGTGCGACCTGAGCTGGGGGAATTGATTGATAAAACTCGCGAATTATTCACAGATTCTATTCAAGATGACCTTGGCATTGCTGGAGCGTTGGCTGCGATATTTGAATTTGTTTCCGATGTTCACAGACTTAACGCCAGAAGTGCTTTGTCAGGGTTGGAGGGCGAACGTATCCTTGCATTATGGAATGAATTAGATGGGGTTCTTGGAGTGTTATGCCCGGAAAAACAAACACTTTCAGATGAAATATTTTCTTTGGTACAGCAGAGGTTTGATGCCCGCAAGTTAAAGAATTTTGCTCTTTCCGATCAGATTCGAGACGAGCTGAAAAAACGTGGTTATGAGGTCAAAGACACGCCTGCCGGAAGTGAGATTATCTGGGATCAGGGGCGGATTGTAATACCTCAGGATAAGTGAATTTGTATGTGTTTGTAAATGCTGAACTAAGATTTGTTTTTCTTTGAAAAATAAATCGAAGGAATTTTCAGGAAAAATTACTAAACTAATGCAAATTGGCTTGACTTTTATTATTGATGTGTTATATTGATAAGTCTATGAAATAAGTTTGGCTGGCGTAGCTCAGTTGGTAGAGCAGCTGATTTGTAATCAGCAGGTCGCGGGTT
>CAZAGU010000084.1:0-14992 GCA_964484805.1 uncultured bacterium | reverse complement strand
GAGTTGAAGAAAAAATCGAAGCGCAAGCTATGACTTGGCGCCATGTAAAACCAATTGAGCGGAATTTCATACTCCTTCCAGGAGAAATCATAGCCCTTCCATTCCGTCTGATCTTCGATATAATACCAAGTGTCATCCGCGCCGAGCAATAGAAACCGAACATAATCAAACGGCGACTCAGTTTCGTAAGCCATCTCAAAGTTGATCGTGATGTCCGAGAATTCGCTGATGTCTATGGCGTGGTCGCTACGCAGGCGCATGTGCGCGTCCATGTTGTTGTCATATCTATCGACAGGATGCGAGCCGACTCCATTGCACCAGATGGCATTGTACTCGACTTCACCGCCATCCATTGGCACCACGCCCCAATAGTCAGATTCCGAGAAGACGTTGCTGTCGTAACATTCCCACACGTCCTCGAATGTGGCTTCATCGTCCGGGAAATAGCTCCAGATCAACTCGCCAACGTCCATGAGTACGTCAATCCCAACATCGCCGACTTCGGTCATCACGACGACCTCGCCAAGATAGGAGCCGCGCGCCAATCCTTGCCGATCAACCCAGACCGACACGGGGTCAGATTCGCTCGAAGTGTAACCGCTGTTGGTGGATGTTGAAATCCATTCGTCGCTGGTGTTTATCACCCAGTTCAGCGTTCCGCCGCCGTTATTGACGATGGTAAACTCCAGCCTTTCCTCTTCATAGTCAAAGTCGAGTGTGGTGGGTTCGATGCGGATGCGCGGCGGCATGACCGACAAGCGGATGGTGATAGTTTTTGCATTGCCGGCGTTCGGCGTGATGGTGATGGCACCGGAGTAGGTTCCTTCGTCGAGTTCATCGCGATGAACTTTGACGGTTATCACGTCCGTTTCATAGCTGGTGGAGCCGCGCGTTGGCTCGATTTCCATCCAGTTGCGGTTGTAGGTTAGCGTCCATTCGAGCGTTCCTGATCCGGCGTTGACAATGCCGAACTCAAGCTCGGTCTCCTGGGCGGAAAAATCCAGAGAACTTAGGGTGAGAGCCAGCATCGGATTGCCAGCTTCAGGTGGTTGTGGGGCGGTGGCGCTGTCGTCCAGCTCGCAACCGACAAACACAAGGAGTAAGCTGAAAAAAAGAAAAATATTATAAAATTGATTGCGCATGTTCTTCTCATCCATCAAATGATTTCCGTATCGTAGCAAGCCTCGTTCAGGACACACAAAGCAAAGCGATCTCGCAGAGTTTTTTCCGCCGTGAGATCGCTCCAACAATCACAGATAATTTCATTTTAGAAAACGTAAATCCTGTCTTTTCAGTGAAACTGTCTGAAAATCTAATGACCTCTGGCGCGCAGGCATTCTTTAACCGATGTCCGGGCGTATTCATCCGGGTCGTTTTCGGCAACGTCGCGGAGCGGCTCGACTGCTCGGATATCGCCAATTCCGATCAATGCCCTCACCGCGTATATCCTCACGTCTCGGTTGGCATCCTTGAGAGATTCGATCAGCGGCTCAACGGCTCGTTCGTCGCGAAACACTCCCAGCGCATAAGCGGCATTGGCGCGGATTTTGGCGGCGATGTTGTTTTCGTACTGCTCATGCTGTGGTCTGTTTGCGTAGCGGAGTTTATCGAGCCCAAAGGATAGCGCGGCAATCAAACCTTCGATGTCGTTGGTTTTCCTCATTTTTTCTATGTCAGGTACACGATTTTTTCGCACTCTAATGATAAGAAAAACAATCAGCGCCACGATCCCTAATAATAACCACCAGATTTGACCAAGAAATGCCGTCATCTGGCAAAATCGAAACCAATGCTCGGCGAGAGACAGGCTGATCATTTTCCAGATGTTGTCTGCTATATCCGGTTCAACATCGGGCTTCGCGACCGCGATAAATACCGTTCCAAACACGGAATATAGCAAGACGAACAACGAAGAAACCTGTCTCCTGGGTTGTTCAAAACTCAATTTTATTACCTCTTAAGTTTTGCAGCGGTTCTTTGAACATTTCCCCACGAAAAATCTTAGGGAGATTCTTGCACTTCAGAATTATACTATCCCAACCTGAATTTTAACACCATGACAGCGAAAAAACTTGACCTGTATCACAAATACTGCTCCAATTCAAGATGTTGTACTACCTGCCGATGCTCATTCCGCCGTCAACGGTTATCACCTGTCCTGTTATGTAATCGGCAGAATCGCTGCAAAGGAATAGCTGGGCTTTGGCGACATCTTCAGGTGTGCCGAATCTCTTGGCGGGAATACTTGCCAGCATCTGCTCGCGGATTTTTTCGGGCACGTTTTCGAGCATCGGTGTCCAGATCGCGCCCGGTGCCACGCAATTGACCGTGATGCCGGATGAAGCGAGTTCAATCGCCAGCGTTTTTGTCAATGACACGACCGCGCCCTTG
Source organism: uncultured bacterium (assembly GCA_964484805.1). GTDB lineage: Bacteria > Electryoneota > AABM5-125-24 > Hatepunaeales > Hatepunaeaceae > CAZAGU01. Next base: position 12,601 of record CAZAGU010000084.1, on the reverse strand, counting down.
GATGCCGAGTAATTTGCCTGCCCGGCGTTGCCATTTGCGGCAATGGATGAAGTGTTGATGATCCTGCCCCAGCGTTGTTTGCGCATCGGGCGGATTACAGCCTGGCAAGGAATGAATGTGCCACGCAGATTGACTTGAATGACCATGTCCCATTGCTCCTCGGACATTCTCATGGCAAGCGCATCGCGAGTGATACCAGCGTTATTGACCAGCACATCGAGACGGTTATATTTTTTCAGAATCTGGTTGACCAGTGTGGCAACTTGCTCTTTGTGAGCCACATCCAGCAATGCGGCACCAGCTTTGCCACCGGCGGTTTTGATTTCCTCGACCACGCTCTCGACGGCTTCCGCCGCGATGTCAGCGCACACGACATACGCGCCAGCCGCGGCGAATTTACGGGCGGTCTCAGCGCCAATTCCGCCACCCGCGCCTGTAACCAGCGCAACTTTGTCTGTAAGTATCATTTTTATGTCCTTTATGCTAAAATGTCTGATGTATGGCGTTCAAATGAATGAACAAAATCTTTGCCCCTGCGCTGTCGTACATTATTTATTTTCCTCATCCCCAACTTGATCGGGAACCCAGAGAAATATTTTCAGGATTTTTTCCCTTATGTCGCTCCAGCGAAGGCTGGAGCCCAGTGCATTCATCCCTCCCCGTCGTACCGGCGAAAGCCGGTACCCAGTTTTGCTTTTCAGGGTTTTCTTCCTTATGTCATTCCCGCGAAGGCGGGAATCCAGTTTTAAAATTTCAGGGTCATTCTTCCTTGTTGTCATACCTGCGAAGGCTGGAGTCCACAGCATTCATCCCTAGCCCTTTAAATATCAAAGGGATTGCTTCGTTGCTTCGCGCCTCGCAATGACGGGAAGGGGGGAAGAAGTTCGCAATGACCGGAGGGGGCGTTCCCATGCTACTGCATGGGAACGAGTGAAGGATATGTTTCCCCAGAATGAGCTCAGTCCGGGGAAACAACTCCCATATTGCGCTATCACTCCGGCTTCACGTAGATGTGCATCTTGATGCCGCTTTCCGGGTAAATCTCCTGGATGTTCATGATATTCAAGTCTTTCGGTCCGCTCCACCACAATGTATCTGCGCCATAAGTCAGACCTAAGCTCTGCTTTACCAAATGATTGCGCGGTGATGGTGCCCAGAATAATAACATCGAGCTATTCTCGAAAATCTCAGGCATGGTCTGACGGATGCGATCCACCTGTTTCCGCTGGTTCAGGATAAACACCAAGGCTTGACGATCACTCTTCTCGCCAGTAGTTATTTCCCGCGTCAGCGAGAGCGTTTCGACGCTTTTACCTTTGAACGACAGGCTCGTCAAGCGGCATTTCCCGCCGATCAACCGCCCCATCATCGGGGCTGCGAAATCAAATCTGACCGGTGCTCCGTCGATAAACTGAGCAACGAATTTCTTCACGGATTTGACCTCGCCTGAAATTACTTTGTAGCTGGATGGATCGGAGAGTCTGGAGATTGCCACGATGGCTTCCACTTCAGGCAATGATGCCGATGCTTCGACGATGGCAGCGAAGTCGAATTCTGCGCCGGAGCAATAATTCTCCAGCATTTCGCCATAAGGCAGGTAGTGAGAATTCAGACGGTCTTGCATTTCGCAAACCAACGCCTGCGACCAGGACATTTCGAAATTCCAGACCTTCTCGAAATCGGGGTTTGCCGCTTGCCCGATTAAAGGAAGGCAGAACATCAGGACAAATAATGAACGCTTGAACCACATGATAAGCTCCACAAGTTATGTTACATCAGATGAATAAATCATTCAGAAAAGTTTGGCTGGTTTTGCCGTAAATCGCCTAAAACTAATATTATTAAAGTAATCTCCGCATGGCTATTTTGCAAGTGCTCGACGCACCTGCCCGGAATATTTTGCAGGTCGCAAGAACAATCGCGCTTCGTCAATTAATTGATCAAGCCAATATCCCAAGTTGCCACAGTGCGATTTATTTCCCTTGTAATGTTATCTATTTTCTTTTAACTTAATAAAATTAGGCAGATTTTAAGATAGCATCCTTAGAAATAAAAAGTTGGAACATACCTCAATTGGCTAAGAAAACCAAACAGCAGGATCCGATGGCGAAACTGGTCGCGCTCTGTAAACGACGCGGCATCGTCTTCCCATCGTCAGAAATTTACGGCGGCATTGGCTCGACCTACGACTACGGCCCCTATGGTGTCGAAATCAAGAACAATATCAGCCGTCTCTGGTGGCGCGAGATGACACTCAAGCATGACAACATCGTCGGCTTGGACTCGGCAGTCATTCTGCATCCCAAAGTCTGGGAAGCGAGCGGACACCTCAAAGAATTCAGCGATCCCATGATCGACTGCAAGAACTGCAAGAGCCGCTTCCGCGCAGATGTCATCTTCGGCGAAGACAACCCCGAAACTGCTCCGAACATGGAAAGCTTGCGTTGCCCCGTTTGTGGCAAAGATGGCACACTGACAGAGCCACGACAGTTTAACCTCATGTTCAAGACGAATATGGGGCCAGTTGACGACGAGAATTCCGTCGGTTATTTTCGCCCCGAAACCGCACAGGGCATTTATCTCGACTGGAAAATCGTTCAGGAAACCGCGCGTTTGAAAGTGCCGTTTGGCATCGCTCAAATGGGCAAGGCATTCCGCAATGAAATCACGCCCGGCAATTTCATCTTCCGCACCCGCGAATTTGAGCAAATGGAAATGCAGTATTTCGTCAAACCCGGTGAGACCACTGAATGGTTGGAATACTGGAAAGAACAACGCTGGAACTGGCTACTCGATCTGGGAGTGCGCCCCGAAAAACTTCGCTGGTATAAGCATGAAAAACTGGCGCATTATGCTCAAGCCGCCTGGGATATTGAGTATGAATTCCCCTTTGGCTGGAGCGAGCTTGAAGGTTTGCATGATCGCGGCAACTTCGACCTGACCGCTCATCAGAATGGTTCGGGCAAGGATCAGCAGTATTTCGATCAACCAGCAAACGAGCGCTACATTCCGCACATCGTTGAAACTTCAGCTGGCTTGAACCGCACTATGCTGATGTTGCTGTGCGAAGCTTACCGCGAAGATGTTCAATCGGACGATTCACGAGTGTATTTAGCGCTTGATCCTCGTATTGCTCCCATGAAAGCGGCAATTTTGCCACTGGTCAAGAAGGACGGATTGGCAGACATGGCGAAGAGCATTTATGATGATCTCCGTGGTCGCTGGCCTCTTTTCCTGGATATTCAAGGATCTATCGGTCGTCGTTATCGCCGGATGGATGAGTTGGGGACTCCGTTTGCCTTCACGCTCGATTATCAGACAATCGAAGATGGAACGGTGACTGTCCGCTGGCGAGACACACTATTGCAAGAACGCATTAACAAGGATAATATTGGAACATACTTGGCGGAAAAACTCGGTGAGGTGGCATTGTAAAAATGCAATATTTTAGGCATTTTGTGAAACGAAACAAATGCTATCACTGGAATCCTTGACTCTTTGTGAAAAATTTCATATTTTTAATTGGGTCGTAACTGCGATCTGAATTCAAATCCCCAGGTCTCGTTTTCTCCTCCTTTTTCGAGACCTCATAGACCAAAGGGAGTCTCCCCCGGGCTCCCTTTTTTTTTCTCCAGACTGAAACGTTCTCACATCTCTTTTAACAGGGGAGCAATTTTTCTACTATCTTGTTTATATGGAAATGTTTCTCTGTTCTCTGATCTTCATGCCGTAAATTTCTTCAGTGATACTGCCGAAGCATTTCCCCGAAAAATTTTTACAGTACGTACCAAATGCTCGAGAGTGCCAATTGAAAATGCCACTGGTTTTCATTACAATGTTGCTTCTTTTCTCGTCAGCGGAATTGTATGCTCAATCTAAGGTTCTCGCTGAGAGCGGTGAGACTCGGGTTGCCTTGCTGGAGCTATACACCTCAGAAGGTTGTAATTCCTGCCCTCCCGCCGAAGCATGGCATGGTAGTTACAAGGAGGATGTCAATCTCTGGCAACAGATCGTTCCCATTGCGTTTCATGTGGACTATTGGGATAAACTGGGCTGGAAAGACGTTTTCGCCAAACCAGAATTTAGCCAACGTCAGCGCGACAACTCCAAATACCAAAGCAACGGGCAGGTTTACACGCCCATGTTCGTCTTCAATGGATATGAATGGCGTGGTTGGTTTGATGGCGACTCATTGCGAAAATGGAAACGTCCGGCAGGAAATCTGACCATTGTAAAAACAACCCAGTATATCGTCCTTACATACAAACCAAAGCGAACTGAAGATGATGCGATGGTTGGCAATCTTGCATTGCTGGGCTGTGGCGCGTCGGTGGATGTAACCGCCGGTGAGAACAAAGGCAGTACACTCGAACACGATTTTGTCGTGCTGAATCTGATGCAAAAAAAATTGAAGGCTTCAGAATCAATCGTGCGTTGTCTCTTTGCTTCGCCGGGAATTACAAACCAAGACTTTCAACGTTACGCCTTGGCGGCGTGGGTAACTTCGACGACTTCACCCACACCGCTTCAATGCACAGGTTGCTGGTATGATGAGGACATCGCCGACTAAAGGGAGGGTCTTCTCACATTAACCGAGCGACCGACAGACACGCTAACCTGGTTTGAATAGTCTGATGAACCGTGCATGTTGTAGGCGCGGATGCGATAGTGGTAGCTACTATTGTGGCAGACAGTCCGGTCGCAGTAGCTTGTGACATTTCTGTTCAAGCGTTCGACCACAAACCAGGCACCCTCTCGCGTGCATCGTCGCTCAAGAACAAAGCCAGTCTCGTTGCTGGAATTATCCTGCCAGGTTAGAAATACTGTGGCATCCAGACGACTGGGCATTGGGTCTATCAGCGTGAATGTCAGATCAGATGGAGCGTTTGGCACGCCATAATTGCCTTTATGCTGGCTGTCGATGCCAGTGACCTTATCTTCAGCGCCTTTTGAAAACAGACCTTGCTCAGGATCATTGTCTGTGGCGGGGCCTACTACATTATCGGTTGAACAACCAACCGCAAACAGCAACAGGAAGAGGAAAGTGATTCCTCGTGTGATAATTTTCGCGAATCTCATTTGGGACCTCCATTACTACGAATTAACTTCTACATTTTCTAATGCTACAATGATGCCAAGATTTAAGTGCTGACATATCAGCCACTTATAAAAACGTAGTGCACATGGAATGTCCGATTACCGTCCAAATGAAGTCCGTTTGCGAACAGTTGCCTGTCTCACGGGCTTCAGGTTTTTAGACTTGAGTAAGATGAGTAATGTTACCCTGCATTTCAAATTATTTGTGAAATATACGGGCTATTTTCTGAAGGCTTGCCAGGCTTGATTTGGCAGAATTTTTAAGAATAAATAAAGCTGGAAACATTCGCTGGATTGTATTACATTATATCACAAGACGTGAATCTGACCTATGACACAGTTAGCGAAGGTCTGCGATTGGAAGAAAAACAGACATTTTCAAGTCTTATATTCATGAGCCTTGAATCTGTTTACGGGGGTGAACAGTAGTCTGTCAGTCTGGTCTAAGCTGGGGATGGGCGTATATAAGGAGGAATACATAGAAACTAATTTCCCGCGACTACGGGATTTACAGCAGTGGGATTTTTCCAACACATCATTGGATTTGATAATATCCCATCACGCTGTTTTACATAGATTCATCGAGGAATGATGACATGGAAAAGATAGAGGCACAGAGCTACTTAAAGAACCGCAAGCTGTCGAAGAATGGTGAAGACTTTATTGACGATGCCAAACTAACGGCGCTCATAGCTGACACCAAGACCAATGATGCCGCCAGAGTGCGTGATGTTATCGCCAAGAGCATGAGCCTGACACCGCTCGAGCTTGAAGAGACCGCTGTGTTAATGAAAGCCGAAACTCCGGACTTGATCGAAGAGATTTACAACGCCGCCCGCGACCTGAAGCAAAAGGTCTATGGCAACCGCATTGTTATCTTCGCGCCGCTGTATATTGGCAATGAGTGCATCAACAATTGCAAGTACTGCGGTTTTCGTAGTGAAAACAAGGATGCTATTCGCCGCACGCTTTCTAAGGACGAAATCATCAAGCAGATTGAGGTGCTCGAAGACCAGGGACACAAGCGGTTGATCCTGGTTTTCGGCGAACACCCTGTCTATAGCCCCGAATACATCGCCGATGTTGTCAAGACCGTTTACAGCGTCAAGAAAGATCACGGTGAAATCCGCCGTGTGAACATCAATGCCGCGCCCCTGCCTGTTGAAGACTTCAAGACCGTTCACGACTCAGGCATCGGCACTTATCAGGTTTTTCAGGAAACCTACCACCACGAGGTTTACAGCCAATACCACCCCAGAGGCACTTACAAAGGAAATTATCTCTATCGACTCGACAGCCTTTGCCGGGCATTCGAGGGCGGTGTCGATGACATGGGTATTGGCGCGTTGTTCGGGCTGGCAGACTGGCGCTTTGACGTGCTGGGCTTGGTGCGACATGCGCAATTCCTGAAAGACCGCTATAATGTGGGGCCTCACACCATCAGCTTCCCGCGCATCCAACCGGCTTCAGGCATCACTTTCAACCAGAAGAATTTCGTCTCGGATGAAGAATTCAAAAGGCTGGTTGCCATCCTGCGCTTGTCGGTGCCATACACCGGCATGATTCTCACAGCGCGCGAGAGTGTGAAAATCCGGCAGGCGATTATGTCTTTCGGTGTGTCGCAGATTGACGCTGGTAGCAAGATAGAGATCGGTGGCTACACAGAAATCGGCGACGCTCAGCAGGTTATCCAGAAGGAGCAGTTTGAGCTTGGCGATATGCGTACACTTGATGATGTAATAAAGCAACTGATGGTTGACGGGCAGGTGCCCAGCTTCTGCACGGCTTGCTACCGGGTCGGGCGCACTGGAGAGCACTTCATGGAGTTTGCGATACCGGGCTTTATCAACCGCTTCTGCACGCCTAATGGCTTGCTGACACTGATGGAGTATTTGGTGGATTATGGCTCGGAAGAAACGCGCAAGATTGGTTTTAAGTTGATCGAGCAGGAGACGCACAAGGTTGATCCCAAGCTTCACCAGAAATTCATCGAGCGGCTGGAGAAACTCAAGAGTAGCGATGAACGGGATTTTTACTTTTAGGCAAAACGATTTAAGACTAAATGATTTGTACATAGATTTAAACAAAATTCGGACGCGTCGTTTTCTTTAAATGGCGCGTCCGAATAGTATAAATTCATTGCAATCAGCTTAAAAAGATAATTCCAATCCAACGTAGAAAGTGCGTGGAAGACTGGGGCCATAAACATAGGCAGGGTCTCTGTCGAATCCTTCGTCAAGGTCGCTTTGATAGGCATCCAGTATGTTTTTTACCCCAAAATTAACCTTTGTGAAGCTGTTCAGATTATTTTGAGACGGAATTCTGTATGAGACTCCAAGGTCAAATTCAACAAATTCATCGCTACTCTCCAGACGGAGCTCAGGATCATCCTCACCTACGACCAGGACTTCATGAGGAATATCCGCCTGACCAGTATATCTACCGGTTACGAATAGGTTGAGCCGCGCAAGCACATCATAAGAGATTCTTAGATTTCCGTAGAAATCAGGGGTGCGAAGAAAATTGGTCGTGTTGAAATCTTCCAACGGTTCATCATATTCACTCTGCTTATAAGTAATGCCAACTCGACATTCAAATGGGTTGAAAGGTCTGACTCCGAAATCCATATCGAATCCAGTCACGTGAGCGCCATCTGAATTTATTCGCCGCCAAATTTCCACGCCGTTTACAACTCCCACATATTCTTCATTGAAAACATCATTCAGTTTAGTATGGAAAACTGACACAGCAAAAATATACGGGGCGTTACCAAGTGTTGAAGAGTATTCAATACCACCACTGAATGAGTGGCTATGCTCGGTTTTAAGGTCGTCATCGTTCCGCACCACGCGCTGATCTCCTTCCAGTCCGCAGAGATGCAAATCTTCATCAAATGTTTGAGGCGCTTTGAAGCCTGTGCTGAATGTTGCTCTGGTGATGACTTTCTCGTTAATCTTCCATTTTGCCGCCACTCTTGGACTGATAATCGCCTCATCAATTTCTGAGTGTTTATCCATTCTTGCGCCGGCGACGATCTCAAGTTGATTAGTCTTGCCAAATCGTAGCTGATCCTGAAGAAAAACACCCATATTGCGATAAGTTTCATCAATATAGTAGTCAGGGTCTGCCGTTGATTTATCATCAATCTGGTCGTTGGAATATTCTACTCCCGCCGATATGGAATGCTGTTGGATATTGTATTCCAAGTGCAATCCCCCAACATGCAAGGGGTTGTTTGTTTTGCCATAATAGCTCAAAGCCTCAAGAGAATCCTCGGCGGTGTAACCTCCAAGTCCACCGTAGTAGGAATCTCGCCGCTCCAGGGCAAATGAGTAATAGACGCGATATCCGAAATTATTTGTCGGTGTATGGTTCCAACGGGCTGTGCCACCCCATCGATCATGATCAACAGATTCCGAGATTTCAGCTTCATGGTTGGGGCGATCAAACTTGTTTCCACCGCGTCGAGATTCTACTATCTTATGAAAGCGGATGTTGATCTCTCCTTTGTCAAATGGATCGTGAAAAAAATTGAATCCAACCGAGCTGTTCTTCAACAAACCAAGTTCACTGATGCCATCGTCATTATAGTCAAAAGGATTTCTCTGGCGAACTGAACCAAAAATATATGCTCCGGTGTTTCTCTCTTCGTTAACTGTTTGCACAACAGCGCTGACATTATTATCGCCAACACCATCCATTGATGATCCAAGGTAACGGATACGCACATTGTGAATCTGCGGTTTTCTGGTGATAAGATTTACAGTTCCGCCAATAGCGCCGCCACCGTATAAGGCGCTTCCCCCTCCTTTGACGATCTCTAATTGCTCAATCATTTCTTCGGGAAAATGCTCAAGTCCATAGACGCTGGTTAAACTGCTGACAACTGGGTCGCCGTCAATCAGAATTTGCGAGTACTTACCATCCAGCCCATGAATTCTAAGCTGGCTGAAGTTGCAGTTATTACAATTATTTTCAACCCTCACACCAGTTTGCATAGTTAGGACATCAGCAAGATTTACAGCTTGTTTTTGCTCGATTAAACATCGTGGTATCACTTCAGTTCGCACTGGCATATCTTCATAGACACTTCTTGTTCCAGTGCCAGTTACAACTACCGCGCCTAGTTCAAGAATTGTGGGTTTGAGCTGAATGTCAATGGACAGATCATTCTCATCGGTGATTTCGATATCCTGATGAAATGGTTTGTATCCGATCATTGTGGCGATCAAATGATACTTTCCAGCGCAGACGCTTCTGATGTTGAATTGACCGTCTAAATTTGTCGTGGAGCCGAGTGTTGTATGCTCCAAAAATACATTTGCACCGCCAATGGGACTGCTGTTGTTTTCGCTGGTTATTTCACCTGCTATTTCACCACACCAGGAGGATGAGGCTGCCATTAAAGCTGAAATGACAAGTAAAATTAAAGATTGTTTTATGAATTTCATCGAATTGCCTTACGTTTTTAAAAATAGATATCCTGTCATAAGACCAGATTTATCTAAGTCTTATGTTCTTATGGAGTTTACGATCCAGTAAGTTAAGCGCTGAATTACCTGTAGTTCATGCTTTTTCTGGACTTCGAAAAATGTGGATTAATGGTTACACTGGAGGACTGCGAGGGATGGCGCAAAAAAAGGAGAATAAGTCAACAAGAAAGGAGTTGTCGGTTTCTGCGAATCCACTTATCAGTAATGTGATAATGAGTCTAATTGCCACGACTGGCATAAAACACGAGCATACTGAAGCCATGCAAATAGGACAGTCATCATGAATCCAGCCATCACTTTCAAAGTGAAATGACACTAATGCCAGCCATGCGAGGAACACAATCCAGAGCATAGGCGTGATATTTGAGTACGCCAGATGTTGCTTAAGTATTTTTACCACAAAACCAAGGTCTCCCAGTTTTTGTTAAAAGTTCGTTGTGCCTAACAATTTATGCCGCAACAAACTTATTGTCAAGCAAAGGACAACAATATATGTAAAATGTGAAAATTCCCTCATACTTTCTGTTTTCAATGCGCCTGAGTTCTTCATAAGTTGAGAGTGAAAAAGAATTGTTGTTTTTCGTTATTTGTTATGAGGAGTAACCTGATTGGACGTTTTTAAAGCACTTGGGCTCGCAACCTTCGCTGGAATGACAGAAACTTAGTCCGCTGGCATCTAATCCAAGATGCCTTCCAATCAGAGCGTGTGCTGTATTTAGAAATATGTCAGATTATTTCAAATATTATAAAATTCATTCGAATAAAACATAACTTTCCCATTTTTATTATTACATTATATGGTTAATAATAGGGGATTGTGCCCAAAAATAATTTCAAGAAATAAATGTCCCCTGTTAGCTTTTACTTTAAATTTGATTAAAGAAACGGTTAACCTACAACACCTGCAAAGACAAGAGATTCAGATACTTTTCGGCTTCGCAAGTACTTTTACTTAGATAGATTCGCTTTAAGATTTAAGGATTCGATAAGAATCCTTTAGGACAGACGATATGGCTTTAGATTACAGCTGGCATGAAGAGACCTATAGGCAACTTGAACAAGCTGGCATGCCGGGTTGGGAAAATGTAAATCAATACAACCGGACAATAATATCAATCGAGAAGGTCATGCGCAATGCGTATGTACCTGTCCGAGGAAGACTTCTAGAACTTGGCTGTGGCGCTGGCAACATCACCCTCTGGCTCGCCGCCCGTGGTTACGATGCTTATGGCATAGATGTCTCGCCAACCGCAATCAGAATCGCCAAACAGACGGCGTACAGCCGTAACGTCAAAGCAAATCTCAGCGTTCAGAACATCACAGAACAGCTTGACTTCACCAAAGATTTCTTTGATGTGATTCTCGACGGCAACATGTTGCACTGCATCGTCGGTGAAGATCGACGACAGGCGCTGCTCAACGTTCGCAATGTCTTGAAATCAGGTGGTTTTTTCCATGTGGGCACAATGTGCGGGCAGGTTCAGGGAAAATACTTCCGCGATTCGTTCGATCCTCAATCTCGCTGTGTTAAAACGGGCTCAGGAAACATTTTGCGCTATGTTGGCTGTGCTGATGAGATTCTCGATGAAATCAAAAAGGCAGGTTTTTACATCCTGAACTGGAAAATCCACCCGATCAACAATTACGGCAATGATAACGAGTACCTCGAAGTGGATACGATTAGACCTTGACCATTTGCCTTAAAGATAACTATTTTCTAACAGTTCGATTTTTCGAGCTGTTTTTTTATTTACAACATAAGGGATACCGATGAATACTACATCACATATTCTCATCGTTGGCGCTGGTGGCATGGCGCGAGCCATCGCCTACGACCTTTGCCATGTCGAACCTGAGTTTTCAGTCACTGCCATTGATCGCTCACAGGAAGCGCTCGACAAACTTGCCGGCTTCATAAAATCCGACAGACTTAAAACCGTTTGCGCTGAAGCTTCCGATACAAAAGCATTGCGTCAGCATTTTCAAGAAGCTGATCTGGCAATTGGCGCGGCATCCTATCATCTCAATCTTGATCTGACGAAACTGGCGGTTGAAACCGGAACGCACTGGGTTGACCTCGGTGGCAACAACGACATCGTGAACGAGCAGTTTGCTCTCAGCGATGAAGCCAAAGCCGCTGGTGTTACCATTATTCCCGACTGTGGATTAGCGCCGGGAATGGTCAGCATCATCGCGGGGGATGCCTTCAGCAAACTCGACACCATCAGCGAACTTCACTTCCGGGTGGGTGGATTGCCACTAAAGAACGTCCCACCACTAGGCTACCAGCTTTGCTTTTCGCCGCAGGGGCTCATCAATGAATACGTCGAGCCAACGGTCTTTATCGCCGATGGGAAAACTCAGACGCGACCATCATTGACAGACGTGGAAGATATAGATTTCGGTGCGCCGCTGGGCAAGCTGGAAGCATTCCACACTTCTGGCGGGGCATCAACCATGGTCGAGACCTATCTGGGTAAGGTTGAAGCCTTGGATTACAAAACGCTTCGCTATCCGGGGCATTGCGCTCAGGTTAAGTTGCTCTCAGACTTAGGCTTCTTTGATTCCGCGCCAGTTGAAACACAGGACGGCGTTGTTGTGAAGCCTCGCAATTTGACGGCGGCATTGTTTGAGCGGCTGGGCTGGATGGAAGACGATCTGGTTGCGTTGCTATCGTGGGCGGTTGGCGTAAAGGATGGTAAGAAGCAGCGGCTTACGTATAGGTTGTACGATCAAGCCGACAAGAAGAGCGGACTGACTGCGATGGCGCGAACTACGGGCTTCTCGGCGGTGGTGATCGCCCGTATGATCCTCAGCGGTAGCATTGCTGGTCGCGGGGTATTGCGGCAGGAGCTTAACGTTCCACCTGCCGAGTATTTCGCTGAGCTTCGGCGGCGTGGAATTGATGTTGAAGTTGGCGAAGGGTAGAAGGAAACCGACGCAAGGTACTAGGGGGGTGCGGAAAAATCGTCACATCGTCACATAATTGGCGGTAACGCTTAGTGGATAAG
>CAZAGU010000083.1:12064-15018 GCA_964484805.1 uncultured bacterium | reverse complement strand
CCATTTTCGCCATAATTATAATATTATGCACTAAATTGCACATTGTGTGAGGAGGGGTGGATTAACTCCCACACAATTCCCGATACACATCTGTATCACAGATTTGTTCAATAATTCGCCTTGTTCAAAAGAAATGAACACAGAATAATTTGAACAACAATTATAACTAGCAAAGCAGTTTCCCCTTCCATCTTCATTCCCTCCCCATCCCACTCATTTTTCCTTTGACTTCTGCCCAATTTTTCTATATCCTTCTGAAATGAGATCCTGTAAGACAAACTAAGGAATAAAGCCATGACCGAAAGTAAGCTGTCGAAAAAATGCCTGAACCTCTGGAACGCTGTGTATTGGAGCTGGGTCGTCATCATCACCCTGTTGAGCTTCCTCCCCATGATGATCACACGTTCCAATGGGCTGTGTATGCCCCGCCTGTTTCTGATACCCGCGATCATTTTTCTTGTTGGTTCTATAATTTACTTCTATATGGTCGCCTACTGGAAAAAATTCCGCTATTCCTATGACGAGCGCGAAATCCGTGTGTTCAGCGGTGTCTGGTGGCATAAACAAACCCTTGTGCCATATTCCAGGATTACCAACATCGACATCATGCAAGGACCCTGGCAACGCGCGCGCAATCTCGCCACCCTTAAAGTGCAAACTGCAGGGCAAGGCGCTAACAGCGATGCCGAGATGCAAATTTTCAGCCAGGAAGACTTCAATGAACTCCGCGACACATTCTTGCAATTTATTTACTCAGCGCGAGTAGGTGAATCAAAGCCCGTCGTGGAAACAGGCAATTCCGATGCCCCAAAAGATTCTCAGCAAAGCAAGATTATTGAACTTTTGGAAAAGATTGAACAAAACACTAAGAAATAGTTGATACCAAACAGAAAATTTGCTATACTTTTAGGTTTGAGTACAATTACGTTTTACACTGATCTTGAGTCAGCAAATTTTAAGTCCACAAAGGGGGGCGGGTGAAAACAATTCAGAAACACAGTCGGCTGGCGATAGCTATAAATTTGGCTCTGGTTGTGATATTGGCAGGAAGTGGCTGTGCTTACCTGCCTTTTTTTGCTCAGAAAGAACCAGCCGAAAAATTCTACCTTTCACATAATCTCTGGTATGGCAACCCGCGCGAGGTCGTGAGCCTGAACTACAAACTAGGCTCAATGATCCCCGCCGGAACTGAAGTGAGCGAGATAAAAATATACCCTTCCACAAATGGCATTTTCTTCCGCGAGATGTTACAAAAGAAGAAAATCAGGATAAATTTCCAGCCGCTTTGCCATCCGAATATTTCCATTCTGGAATACTCGGAACGCCTGTTCACGAGCGATCCACCCGAACAACTGCTTGAAGGATTATCTGCCGAAGAACTATCCTGTGTGAAAGCTGGCGAGATCAGGAAAGGCATCTCCAAGACAGCAGTGCTCAGAACATTAGGCTACCCTGACGACCGTAGCCACGCCGTCAGCGACTCGGTTTGGGTTTACTGGATGGAAAACACGAAATCAATCATACTGCACTTCGGCGAAGATGACCGTTTGCAGTCCACAGAATATGCCTTCGTTTCCGTTGGCATTGATAAAGTCGATAAAGATTACAAATTCAAACATTAGATTTTAGAGGAGTTCTCATGAAGAACAAATACCGCGATTTTCTGGCAATGACTGACCTGACGCGTGCTGATTTTCTGCGCCTGATCGACGAAGCCATTCGCCTGAAAGATCAGACCAAGTCCGGCGTCTGCCCGCAATTGCTCACTGGCAAAACCGCAGGCTTGGTTTTCCACAAACCGTCGTTGCGCACCCGCATTTCATTTGAAGTCGGTGTCAATCAGTTCGGCGGCAAGGGCATGTTCATCACCGACAAAGAAATCCAGCTTGGCGTGCGTGAGAGCATCGCTGATGCAGCCCGGGTTCTGGATCGTTTCCTTGACATCATCGTCATCCGCACCTTCAAACAATCCGACATTGAAGAGCTGGCGCATTGGGCGGAAATCCCGGTGATTAACGCATTGACCGACATGCTCCACCCCTGCCAGATTTTCTGCGATCTTCTGACAATCCGCGAAAAACTTGGCGATGTTGAAGGCATTAAACTGTCGTACTTTGGAGATGGCAACAACATGGCGCGCTCATGGATGAACGCCGCGAAAATGCTGAACATCGACCTGTGGATTGCCACACCTCCTGAAACGCATCCCGGCAAGGAATTCCTCGCTGAAGTCGAAGCGGATTCCCGCGGTCGAATCACCATCACCGACGACCCGAAGGCTGCCGCCAAGAACGCGGACGTATTGTACACCGATGTCTGGGCTTCCATGGGTGAGAAGGACAAAGTGGCAGAGCGAATGGCATTGTTAAAAGACTACCAGATCAATCAGGAATTGGTTGACCTCTCCCGCAAAAATTCCCTCGTCATGCACTGCCTGCCAGCGGAACGTGGCAAGGAAATCACCGACGAAGTGATAGACGGCACGCATTCTGTGGTCTTTGATGAAGCAGAAAATCGTCTTCATGGCCAGAAAGCAATCATGCTCTGGGCGCTCGGCGAACTGTAAACGGAACTGCTGATATGTCTTACTTGCGGGGGCTTTGAGTCCCCGCAGGTGTTTTAAATAGTCAGTTAATGATAAACTTCAGATGCACCGAAGGAATACTTATATCTATTATTCACAACAGATTTTGTGGATTGCGAGAGGTAGCCCGGAAGCGACTGCATTCCGGGGTGAACACCCTACGGTCGTTGCGAGAAGGGCTTCAGCCCGACTAAGCAATCTCATAAAAGTTCGAGAATAACCATCACATGTGTTGAGCACTTTCGCCGCCCCATAGGCTGTCATTCCCGCGAAGGCGGGAATCCAGTTTTAAAATTTCAGGGATTTCTTCCTTAATGTCATACCTGCGAAGGCAGGTATCCACCGCATTCATCTCCCTCCACGTCGTACT
>CAZAGU010000083.1:0-11964 GCA_964484805.1 uncultured bacterium | reverse complement strand
ACACTGTCATACCTGCGAAGGCAGGTATCCACCGCATTCATCTCCCTCCACGTCGTACTGGCGAAAGCCAGTACCCAGATTGAGAGTTTTATTGTTATTTCCTTAATTCACAACAGATTGAACGAATTTAACAGATTAAGACAAATGCAATTTGGAGAAACCTGTCCGGGCAAGTCGGGAACGAGGAGCTTAGTGGTTTTGGCACTCTCGATTTAATTGAGACATTCAAATCAACCACACACTGTCATACCTGCGAAGGCAGGTATCCACCGCATTCATCTCCCTCCACGTCGCACCGGCGAAAGCCGGTACCTAGATTGAGAGTTTTAGCATTCCCACGCGGGAGCGTGGGAACGAGTAAAAAGCTTTCCGTTGTCATGCCCAACTTGACCCTCGCATCCAGAGAAACGTTTTTAAGGTTGTTCTTTCTTATGTCATACTTGCGAAGGCTGAAATCCAGGGCTTTCATCCCTTGTCTCTATGAAATCACAGGGATTGCTTTGTTGCTTCGCGCCTCGCAATGACGGGTGTTTCAAGCCGGACATGCCAGCCAGACCTTACACCTCGTCATTCCGGCGAAGGTGGGGATCCCGTGCTTTAAAAACGTTCAATCAGTTGTTCTTCCTTCACATTTGAATGTCGTTCTGTTATACCTAAGAATTTGTTGAAGAATCGAGTCTGAATAGTTATTTGTAAGAACGTCAAATTCTCTTGCTGTATGTTCCATAATTTATTATCTTTTAGCATTGTATTTTGGAGCCTAACTGTCGGTGAAAGCCATATTAAACTTCTACTAGGAGGAAGAGATGCAACAATCCAGAAACGGCATGATTTTACTTCTTATTGCCGTGCTGTTTTTCCCCGCACTGGTTATTGCAGGTCAACCTGCGCCAGTGCCATTACCGATTGATAATTACAATCCTCAACCCGAAAAAGTTTCCTTACAATTTCTCTCACCCTCAAACATTCAGCTTGACCGCCCCAGCCTTCCCCATCGGGACGACCCTCAAGTAATTGTCGAATATGGCTTTGAGGATGGTTGGGATGAATGGACTCATTATGATATGACTGAAGGCGATCTTCAGTGGCATGTGTCCGATGAAAACGCCTTCCAAGGGACAAGCTGGTGGTGTGCCGATGAAGAACTCGGCGGCTATAACAATCACTGGCTACAGTATCTCGACACTCCCGCCATGGACTTCAGCCGCTTTCAAGATGTCCAATGCCTGGTTACTTTCCAGTTGCAATATGAAACAGAAGGACCCGCTGGCGCTGAAGACCCTTATGATGGCTGGGATGGTTGCAACCTTTGGGTGTCCATTGACGGGGGCGAGAGCTGGGAAGTGCTCGAACCAGCACAACCACGCTATGATTGCGAAAGCCTTTTCAGTTTTGGCCTTGAATGGGGCATGGACGCTGGTATCGCTGGCTGGGCCGGTTCATCCGACGGCTGGGTGGAAGCCACTGCCAGCCTTGATCGCTACAACGGACAGCGCGATGTTCGCCTCAGATGGGCGTTCTGTAGCGATCCCGCCTTTTGCGCCATTGATGACGAAAGCCTCATTGGAATGCTGGTTGACAACATCAGCGTAACCGCCGGACGCGATGTCGTTTTCTCAAATAATGGCGAAGAAAACAACATGGAGCTTCATCAAGCGCCCGCCAATGGAGACTTCTGGGAAATCGCTGAAGATGACGCTCACGATGGTGATTTTAGCCTTCATTGTCCCGTGGAACCTGAGCTTGTTAACGCTGTTGAATCACCACAGATTGAGCTTCCAGCAGAAGGCACAATCATACTCGATTTCTAGATTATCTGCGACATGCCCGGCTGGGATGCCAACGGCGACAACGGACTTGATGACTACTGGCAACTTCAGCTAAAAGTTGGTGATGAAGATTGGCAAAACTTCATCTATGACTATCAACGCCAGGATGAAATGGCGGATGACTGGTTCCATTATGTCGGCGGCGTTTGGTGGCAGGAGCCTGAATGGGCTGCCAACCTTGACCTCAGCCAGTTCGCAGGCGAAACAGTTCAACTGCGGTGGGTAATGAACACCGATGACAACATGGACGGCGATCAGGGCACAGGATTCTGGCTCGACGACGTGCGACTTATGGTTGAAGAAGGAGCTCAGGAGATTGAAGACTGGATTATCTATGATGACGGGCAGCCCTCCGCTCTAATTGCTGACGATCCCTATTGGGTAAAAACGAATTTTACCGCTGAGTCTGAATTTGATTTGCTCGCGCTTCAGATATTGCCTCTGAATCAATATGCCAACCATGAAGATCCAATGCAGGTGCTGGTTTATCGGCTAGATCAAGAATCGCTTGATTTCGCTGAGTTGGCTTTCCAAATCGAGATCGAAGATGTTCCTGATTATCCAGACTGGATTGAAATTGATTTGGGGCAGGATGGTATCCAATTTGAGCAGGGTGAAACCTTTGCCGTTCTATATGATTCTCCCAGTGGCGAATACATGAATGCTCAGGAAGGTGATGGCTGGTGGTGTCTGTTTGATGGTAATGACGATTTTCACCGAAGCTTTTGGTACTCAATTGATGCATTCGGTGATGAGTTTTCAGACACACACGAAGATTGGGCAGAGCTCAGCGGCGATCTGTTCATCCGCGCTGGTGGCGCATTCGCTGGTGAATTCGAAGATGTCGCGGTGCTCTCCGTTAGCAATGCCGACGGATTATGGAATAATTACGCCGAAACAGAAATTCAGTTTAACGCGGACATCGCTAACTTCGGCGTTGATCTTGAACAATGCGATGTTGTATTCAGCGTGGTTACCGATGATAATGATGTCATCTGGGAAAACCTTGTCCAGCTAAACGATTTTGCCGCTGATGAAAACATTGTCGTTGAAGCAGACGAAGTATGGGTGCCGTCAATGGATGAGCTGGGGCACTTCACGCTGTTTGTCGATTGCAATATCGACGATGATGCCCGCATAGAAAACAACCGGGGCGGGATGACTCAGAATATCCTCGATCCGACTGGTGAAGAGCTACTCTGGCAAAGGTTTAACAACTTTGACTATGAATTCCGCCGCTTCGGCAACGATGGCAATGGCTGGGGTGTGGCGTTCTATCATCCCGGCGGCAACCAGCCGATGACGCTGGCTGACATAAACTTTGGAATGTATTCCGAAGAAGAGACCGAAACAAACTTCAGTGTTCATATTCTCGATGCAAACCTGAACATGAGCCTTGTCTGGGAAGGACACGGCATGACAACCGGGCAAGGCGCTGAATGGGTTGACCCTGTGGACTTCGACTATGATCCTAACGTAACCATTAACGCTGGTGAAGCCTTCGTTGTTACTAGCTACAACATCAGCCCTGAGATTTATTTACTCGTTGATCGCGATCTGCCCATTGATGCGATGAACAATGAAATGCCGGGTATGACCCTATTTACAGTCGATAACGGAGAAACCTGGGAATGGTGGGACGATGGAGATTTCTTCATCATGGCGGCGCTTGCGCCGGGCGGCGGTGGTGGCGAAGTTCCCGGCTTGCGGCATTTTGTCGATTTCGTTGAGACTGACCTGAACCACAGCCACCTCGTTCAGGCTTTGACCATGGACGGCGAAGATATTCCCACAGGTTGGGAGATCGGCGCATTTACACCTGGTGGTTTATTAGCTGGCGCGGTGGTCTGGGATGATGAAGAACGTGCTGGAGTCAGCGCTTTTGGCGATGATGCCAACACCGAAGAGATTGACGGCTTCCAGGCTGATGAAGTTGTGACCTTCATGCTTTGGGATGATATCGCCAACCGTGAATATCGCGGTGAACCGAATTACATTCAAGGACCTCAAGTTTGGCAAAACAACGGCTTCACGGTTATGACGCTCTCGGCGATTACCGACCGTGATCTGGTTGTTCCAATGCTCGAAGGCTGGAACATGATGTCCATCAATGTCAGCCCCGGCGAAGAGATGTACGTTGAAGATGAAGATCGTGGACCCGATGTCATTCTGATGACCGCTCAACTTTGGGAAGGCGATGAGTGTCTCTTCGACCTTTTCAAAGACAACAGTGGTAGATTCTATGCTCCTTCGTGGGATTTCAATAACATTCCCTATTGGGATCTGACCAATGGCTACATGATTAAAGCTCTTCAAGATCTGGAACCTGTCTGGACAGGTCAGGAGATTCCGGCGGACGCTGATATTCCAATGGCAAACGGCTGGAATATGATTGCCTACTATCCTCAGTATGAGCTTGATTCCTCCGATCCAGATTTCTACGTGCTCTCGCCGATCATCGATCAGGTTGAGATTGCCAAGGACATACGCGGCAGATTTATGTCGCCTTCCTGGGACTTCTCAAATATGCCTCCCTGGTCGGAAACGAATGGCTACCTGGTTAAAGTTGAAGGCGACGTTGTGCTGAATTACCCACCACCCGAAGAGGGTGTTGCGGCGGTTGGCGTTGAACCCGAAGCCGGGCAGGTGGCAATTTTAACAACCCACAACATGAGCTTGCTGGTAAATAACATCTTTGGCGTTTCCGTTGAGGCTGGCGATAAAATACACGCTATTTCTGCTGACGGCAGAATCGTCGGCGCGGGCGTTGTCAGTGAAGATGGTCGTTGCGGTCTGGCAGTCTGGGGCGATGATCCACTCACCAATGAAATCGAAGGCTTGAAAGACGATGAAGCCTTCACGTTGACGCTCATTTCTGCTGAAGATAACACTTCCCATAGCTTAGCATTGGCGCAGGTGTTGGCTGGCAAGGGCGTGAAATATATCAATGATGATTTGACGGTGCTCGATGTGCGCCTTGCGGCTCAGATACCGGAGACGTTCTATCTTGCTGGAGCATACCCCAATCCCTTCAATTCTACCACGAGAATAGGCTTTGGATTGCCTGAGCAAGCTTCGGTGCGCCTTGCTGTGTTTGATATGCAGGGCAGGCTTGTAACATCGTTGTTAAACGAGAACCTGCAGGCTGGCGTGCATAGTGTCGTCTGGTCTGCTGATGTAATGGCGGCTGGCGTGT
The DNA here is from genome assembly GCA_964484805.1 of uncultured bacterium. Classification (GTDB taxonomy): domain Bacteria; phylum Electryoneota; class AABM5-125-24; order Hatepunaeales; family Hatepunaeaceae; genus CAZAGU01. The sequence continues at coordinate 6,939 of CAZAGU010000083.1, read as the reverse complement.
ACATCGTCAAGATGGATGCCGGCAACTTCCAGACATCAAGGAAGATCGTTTTGATGAAGTAAGAATGGCTTCCGATAAAATTTCCTTGCAGGGCGCGATCTCAGGTTGCGCCCTGTTGGGTTTTTGGGTAAATTTGGAAAGTCTCTATGAATTTTGGGTAGTCGTCGAAAGAAAGATAAATACTATAGATATTCGTTGCAAAATTTGCTATTTTCAGCTTGGATAACGGGGTATTTTTTGACAACCCATTCCCATCTTATAATCAACTTAACACAAGATTAGGAAGTAAAACTTGATTTCTTTATGGACAAAGGTATACTCAAGGATGAAAGCTGTTCAACGCTTTGTGAGTGAGGAATCTACACACAAGGGTGTGCTGGCTTTCGTTGTGAATGTCTTTGGCACTACTCTCCCGATTTGGATTGGCACCATCTTTATATTGTTTTTCGCGCAAAACCCAGAATGGGAAAGACTTTATCAAGGTGGCGAATTGTTTCTGTATGCTGCTTCTTTCGGAACAGGAGTGTTTTCTTATTTTATTATTAGCCGAAATTATGAAAATAATATTCAATTGCTGGCTCTTTTAGCTGCAAGCTTACTTGTTTTTGTATCGGCGATTATCTACAGTTTTATGTTTGTAATCTCTCCAGATAATGGAATTATTGACATTAACGCAAATAAACCCGTTTTAATGATTTCTTCTTGGGTTATAATTGCATTCTCATTGTTCTTATATCTTCCTCTTTGTATTCGTCAACAAAGAGACATAATTCCTCCTGATAATGTCAAAATCCAAGAGGAAAACATTTCCGATTTGTGCGACAAACTAGAAGTGGAGGTTTAAAATGGATAAGCTTGTTTTGGATTGTTTAGAAATTCTCCAACCAATCGGTAAATATTATTTGACTGTCATTAATCACCAAGATTTAATCAAAATATCCCAAGCAGATATTAGGCGATTAGAAAAGGGTAAAAGAGAATTGGTGGAATATACTGGTATCCAACGCCCCCTTCAAAAGAACAGGGTGAAGGATATAGGAAAATATGTCAACCTGATTGATGCGACATTTCCCACAAACATCATTTTGGCCATATCGAGTGAAAATGCCTCGTATGATGCAAGTCAAAAAATACTTACCATTGAACATGAAGATAATGTAGCAAAGATCTTAGATGGGCAACATCGCATAGCAGGGCTCAAGTTTTTTAAAGATACTGAAACAAAATTTGAACTTACAGTAGCAATATTTATCGATTTAGATATCGAGGATCAAGCTCAAGTATTTGCGACAATCAACAAAACCCAAACTAAAGTGAACAAATCTCTCGTTGCGGATCTCTACGCATTCGCAAAATCACGGAGTCCTCAACGTACTGCGCACGTAATTGCCAGGGCATTAAATCAGAAAGATGGTAGCCCTTTTAAAGACAAAATCAAAATCCTTGGGAGCGCTGAAGATGCTGAAAAAGAAACCATTACACAAGCGACTTTTGTGGATAGTCTATTAAAGTACATTTCAAGTGATCCTTTGGGAGATAGAGACGTTTATCGTAGAGGGAAGGAGCTTTCACCAGTATCCGGTCATGAAGCACAACGATATTTCTTTAGGAATTTCTTTATATATAAACTGGATTCCGATATTGCTCAAGTGTTAATGAACTACTTTAGTGCAGTTAGGAGGAAATGGCCTACTGCTTGGAATGAAGTTATACCAAATATGATACTGAACAGAAGTACAGGTTTTATTGCTTTAATGCGCTTACTAAGGAATATATATCCTGATTTTCAAGCGTTATCAATACCGTCCACAGACAATTTTTACAAATATTTTGAGGATATTGATGTTCAGGATGATTACTTTAGTAAAGATGAATTTTTTCCTGGGTCAACTGGACAAGGAAAATTAACTAATTTTTTCAAAGAGAACATTAAACATGGATAATTATCGATTCTCCAACATGGTTGAACGGCGTCTATCAGGCAGGCGAACATAACATTGCCTGAGCAAGCTTCGGTGCGTCTTGCTGTGTATGATATGCAGGGCAAGCTTGTAACATCGCTGTTAAACGAGAACCTGCAAGCTGGAGTGCATAGCGTCGTCTGGGAGGCTGGCTCAGAGGCAACTGGCGTGTACATCGTCAAGATGGACGCTGGCAACTTCCAAACATCAATGAAGATCGTTCTGATGAAGTAAACACATCGAAATCTTGCGAGTGTTGAAATACTAAGTGGCAGCTCTGGAAACGGAGTAGCCGCTTGGTTTTTAAATTCAGCTTCAGCCCAACTGAGCTATCTCATGAGAATTCAAGAAACACAATTCCAAACAATGAGCGCATCAACCGCACCACAGTCACGTCGTACCGACGAAAGTCGGTACCCAGATTGAGAGTTTTGGCATTCCCACGCAGGAGCGTGGGAACGAGTAAAATCGCGGAAATCAATGGATAAATTTTCCTTTCAAAGCGATGGATACCTGCCTTCGCAGGTATGACATACAGATTAGGGATCGGTAGTGACCGTCGTAAGTGAAGGTGCGGATGCCGACAAGGGTATCAAGAAACGCTATATTTTCAAACACAAGGATTCACACATTGGTTTAAATCCATACTTTGACTTGACTTATTTGATTATCATGAATATATTTCAAAATGGGTATTTTAGGCGTGAACCCTCACATTGAAGGCTAATTTTTGACCACAAGTCAATGAAACCACAACATTTGCACCGGAGGCATGACATGAGCCGTTTGATTGCCATCTTTCTCCTTGTCCCGCTATTTTTTACACTCTCGCTGAATGCTGAAGTTATTCACATTCCTGATGATGCTGAAACCTTTGCGGATGCCCTTGATATGGTCGAGGAGGGTGACACCATTCTTGTTGCTGATGGTGAGTACACGGGAGTACAAAACTGCTCAATCACTCTTGATATATCTATTGTGATAATGTCAGAGAATGGCGTTGCAGACTGTATTCTCGACTGTGAAGATCAGGCTAGAGTAGCAGTTACTATCAATGCTCCAGCTACCATCTCTGGATTGACTATTCGTAACTCCCGCGGCGGTATTCTCATACAACGAACCGAAAACGTAACTATATCTGGTTGTATCGTGGAAGGATGCAACCAACTTGGCATTCAGGTTGACAGCTCCTTTGATGTTGTTTTTGAAAATTGCGAAATTGTAGAAACCTTCCGTAATGAAGAAGAGCAAGGCGCTGGAATGCGATTCGATGCCAGTTCAGGCATTATCCGTAATAGCAGGTTTATCGAAAATGAAACGATGGGTTCCGGCGCAGGTATTTACATAAGCGAAACGGATCTACAGATTTTTAATTCTGATTTCACAGCAAATCATGCCGGCGCTTATGGCGGCGCTATTTTAGCCACGTCCAGTTCTGAACTCAGTTTATCTGACTGCACGTTTCTGAGTAATGAAGCTACTGATCATAATGGCGGCGCGATCGGCATTACAGCCACATCAAATTTAACAGCCTACCAATGCACTTTCACTGAAAATGTGACGACTCAATCCGCGGGTGCGATCTATTTGAGCACTTCTGTCTTTAATATTTCCAGCTCTGTCTTTGTGCAAAACCAAAGCATTCGCAACGGCGGCGCAGTGCTGGCGTATAATGATTGCCAAGGATTATTTTCAAACTGCTTATTTGTTGAGAATATTGGCGGCATTGATGGTGGCGGCATCGCTGGTTCAGTTGGATCAATGATTGACGTTGAATTGTGTGATTTTGTCGGAAATCTGGCAGGCTCAGAGCGAGAAAATGGCATGGGTGGTGGTCTATATATGGGTAGCAATACGGTCACAAACATCACCAATTCAATTTTCTGGGACAACGATTCCGACATAGGCTTGCAACTGTTTGCTCAGAATGCCGGGAATGTTGGCATCACAAACGTCTGCGTTGAGAACGGAGTCGATCCAGATGAGGCATGGACTTATGCCGATCTGGTGACGGAAGACATCCTTGAAGATGATCCTGTGTTTGAAGATGGGCGTGATCCTGAATTCTCGCTGAACGGCTTCTTCCTGAACGAAGATAGCCCCTGCGTGGACTTCGGTTTAGGCTGGGCTGACGAAGTCGGCATGGAGAACATGAGCACACAGACTGATTTTTACCCGGATGAGGATGAAGTTGACCTTGGTTTTCATTATAGTGTGCAATGGTTTAATATAGTCGGCAGGTTGTATGGCAGAGTGACTGATGTTGCCACTGATGAGCCCATCGCTGGCACAACCATCACCACATCTCAGCAACAGCAAGCTATTAGCGACGAAGAGGGCAACTGGGAAATTCATGAGGCTCGCGCTTGTCGATTTGACGTATCTGCCAGCGCCGATGGCTACAACAGCCTGATGATTGAAGACAACGAACTGGCTGAAAACGAAGAGCTTGAAGTTAATTTTGAATTAACGCATCCTGAGTTTAACCTTCCGCTTGATCCGGTGGCTGCTGAAATGGATGTTAATAGCGAGAGTGAAGCAAATCTTACTCTGCGCAACACCGGCAATGGAATTCTGAACTGGGCAGGACAAGTGGTCGTTGCCGCGGATGCTGATCTTCAGCCGCGGGAAATGCGCCAGTCCATCGAATCTCAGCCAAACCTCAAGGGCGTGCTGTTTGTCAACCATACCTACATCATGGCAGTTTCCAGCCGCGATGAGAATCTAATCGTCCTCGCAGATCAGAACGGCGAAGTAATGAACAGCTACGACCAACCCGGCGAAGGTGACGGCATGAGCGACCTCGCCTGGGATGGCTCGCTGATCTGGGGCGCGCGCGACGAGATGATCTATGGCTTCACGCTCGACGGGGAAATTGTGCATAGCTTTGAAGGTCCGCGCAATCCCACCACGGGTCTCGCCTGGGATACTCAGCGCAATGTCCTATGGGCGGCGGGAATGAACAGTCCTGTCTCGGCTTACAACGAAGACGGCAATGAAGTTGATCAGGTGCCAAATCCCAACCTGCGTCTTTACGGACTGGCGTTCTGGGAGTTAGCAACAGACGGCAGACAACTTTTCGTGCTTCATGATCTTGGCGATGCCCCGCGCTCCGGTTTGACCTGCCTGAATATTGAAAATGATGATCCCCGTTCATGGGGCGCGCTCGAACCCGATGACGGCGGCAGACCAAGCGGTGCTTTCATCAGTGCTGAGATTCACCCGTACAGTGCCACGCTGTTGACAACGCCATCAATCAATAATGCTGGCAGAATTGACATCTGGCACATTGAGCAGAAACAGGATTGGGTAACTCTAGCTCCATTGCAAGGCTCGCTTGACCCTGATGCATCGGAAGAACTGACAGTCAGTTTTAACTCTGATTACTTCAGAGAAGGAGTTTACGAGGCTGAGCTTCAGTTCACGCACAACGCCAGTGGTGGCGAAGCGATTATTGACGTGAGCATGGTGGTCATCGAAGGCCCCGCCCAGGCACATCGGCGCATCACGCTCGCCAGAGGCTGGAATCTGGTTTCCGCGAATCTCCAGCCGAATGAGCCGGACATCCGCATTATCACTGAAGATCTGGTGAACGATGGCTCGTTGCGCATGGTTAAAGATGGCCTTGGGCATTTCTATCTGCCAGCCGTGGATAACTTCTACAACATGGACGGCTGGTCTGTCGAGCAGGCGTACTGGCTGTTCATGAACCGCGCGGGAAGCATGATGCTCGATGGCGTAACTGTTCGCACAGACGAACCAATCGCGCTCGAAGATGGCTGGCACACGGTGTCCTATTATCCTCAGATTCCCATTGGCGCGGCGACGGCATTTTCGGGAATCAGCGACGTGTTGACCATTGCCAAAGACGGCGATGGACGGTTTTATTCGCCGGAATACGACTTTAATTTGATAGGCAGTTGCCGGCAGGGCAAGGGCTATCTGGTCAACATGACGGAAGCGCGGGAACTCGTCTGGACGCTGATGCCGGGTCAAGTTGCCGCTGTGGAATACGCCGCCATTCCTCAGCCAGCATTGCTTGGAACGCCCGCCGTTACTGGCGCAGACATGAGCCTGCTGGCAATCACACCAAAAGATATGACCGGCGAGATTGGCGTATATGCCGATGATGTCCTCGTTGGCAGTGGAGTAATAGTCAACGGCAGATGCGGCGTGGCTATCCGTGGGGACAATCCCTTGACACCAGAAATTGACGGCGCGACAGAGGGCATGAGCTTGCAGATCAAACGGCGCTGGGACGACCAGACTGCCGATTTGACTGACGCTGACCTCTTGCGCGGATCGCTGAACTATGCGACAGACGCTTTCACAGTGGTGAAACTTGGCGAGAGCGCACTGCCGATGGACTTCGCCATCTCCACCGCCTACCCCAACCCTTTCAACGGCATGGTGTCGATTCAATACACCATCCCCAGCCGGGCGGCGGTTGACTTCGCGATCCATGATCTAAATGGTAGATTGGTCGAAGCGATTCACAGCGATGCCACTGCAGGCGGCGTTCACACTTACGTCTGGAATGCTAAGCATAAGCCATCGGGCGTATATTTCTGCAAGATCGAATGGCAGGGTCAAACACGGTCGCAAAAACTGATGCTTCTGAAGTAACGCCTGGTATTCAGGCAAGGTTTACCTAAACGGCGAGGCTTTGGCTTCGCCGTTTGTGGTTTTGGGGAAAAGGGGTTGCTGTCTGGCGTTGTTGAAATCGCTGATTTTCTCCGGCTGGAGGCATTATGCAGGGCGTGGGAAGTGGCGGTGCTCGCGGGGGCTGAAACTGTGCTGGTTGCAGAGGGTGGTTAATTGCGCTTTCGGAATCCAACCGGGCGCTCGATGGCTATATGGGCGAGACCGATCTAGGGAAGTTGTCGAGTGCCTATGCTCGTTACAAAAATTTGTATCGGAATCCTAGGCGATGGGAGATTCATATAGTATGAATATCTGACACATATTTGAGTTGATG
>CAZAGU010000082.1:832-15080 GCA_964484805.1 uncultured bacterium | reverse complement strand
ACTATCTTGTTGCTTTTAGGGGTTTTAATCGTAACAGTGCTCTTAGGTTCTTGTACGCAAAGGCTGGACTTGAATACACTTCTGACGGTGAATGTCCAGAGTATAAGCCAGTTGGAGTGTAAAAAACCGTGTAGAAATGTAAAAATGTAAGCCCTGGGCATAACACTCTGCGTCCTGCGTAGAATTGTTATCAGGCTATTCCCTGCTGAGTCGCGGCATTCGGCTGACGGAAACGTCAAAAATATTCCCATCATTGCCGTTCAACCCTTCGACGTTTAGCCTGAAATAGCGCAAGCCCTCAATGGAATCGCCAGAAGACACACTGAAACCCGCCAGGGTAAACCAGCGATCATCCTTGAAAGAATCTTCGCCGATGGTTAATTCTGCCAAGAGCGCGCCACTGTTTAAATCATTGCGGTCAGGTTTCGCAGATTGAACTGACAAAGGCGAAAACGCCCCATCACCGCCATAAAACCGGAAACGGGTTTTAGTGTCCCAAACGCCGCCATACAGCGCATCACGAACTCCACCACAATCAGCATCGAGAATGCGAATGTAAAGGCTGTCGGTAACCTCTGGCGGAACTGCCAGGAAGATGACTTGCGTGAAATCATCGTCGCCCTCGGCAGTGCCAGCGTTGGATCCGTAGGTGATTAAAAATGCGTTGTTTTGAGCAAAAACATTGGTCGAGAAGATCAGCAAAGCGAGACAAAATAATGTTGAGGTGACGATGTGTCGAGACATCTAACGATCCTTGATGGCGGTTAGAAAGCAGAATTTACACTTCTTACAGCTTGTTAATGTAAGATTTCATTGAATTCATGTCAAGTGGGAAAACAGAACGGATGGTTTTCTTTTCGATGCACGAGTGAAGTTAAAGATTAAACGTCATAGTGTTGAACACTTTTTTGGCTATAATTTGACTATCCAAGGGTCACGAGCGCAACGCCCACTATAGCGAGAGCTATTCCGATGGCACGCTGAAGATTTATCTTTTCTTTCAGAATCCAGGCGGCAAAGATAAAAATGAAAACATTTGATGTCTGGTTTAATGCTGAAGCGACCGAAGCAGAAGTGTATTTCATGCCGGCGAGCCAGAAAATCATAGAAAGATATGCGCCTGCGATTGATCCGGGAATCATGTATTTCCAACTGGTAACTTTCCCTAACGTGCCCAATATCTGTCGTCGTCTGGGGTTGAATATGAGAACAAGAGGGAATGTAAAAAAGCGTGTAAAAATGTAAAAATGTAAGCCCTGGGCCTATCGCTCTCAAGGTCGCTGAAGCTCGCCATGATCCTTCCCATACGATTGAAAGACAATCCATTGACATCATCGCCGGTGAAGAACAGGATTTCACCGAAGAGTCTTTTCCGAGCCAATGGTTCGTCGCTCTTCTCTCGTGTGGAAGTGAACACCGCAGCAACAATAAAAAGAACACCGATCACTTGAATGACCCCTAAAGATTCCCCAAGCACCAAAATAGACAAGCCAATCACGATGGGGCTGTACAGGCAGTCAACGATGGCATACACGCTGCCCGAAAGAATATTCAACGCCTTAAACGTCATCGAGTCCGCTATACCAATGCCGATAGCACCGCTGAGGAACAGTAGAATATAATCGCGTGGAGGGCAAGGCTGAATCATTTCGATTCCAGCAAGGAATGTTGTCGTTACGAGCAGAACCGACGCGAGGATGTTCTTGAAAAAATTCAACGCCACTGGATGCACTGTCTCGCCGCTTTTTTTGAACAAAATGACGGCGAATGCCCATGTGAGCGCGGTTAAAACAGCAACTATTTCTCCGAAGTACGGCAGGGGTGGATTCAATTACTCACCTTGATCTATGGTCTCGAAATGTGCTTGTCAATGGTTGACCTTGAAGTCAGCGCCGATAATTTACGTTATTGCTAATCCATATCCTAAGAAAATTCCTGTGAAAATTACAAGATGGAATGATCTCTTTGGATATTTCCGCCGAGACACTTTTAATTTGTCCGTCAGCACTATAAATTGAAAGATTATGATAGAAGCGGTTAACATAAGCGGCGAACTGTTTGAGGCTGATAAACAATCGCCTCTGGCAGAGCGAATGCGCCCCAGAGATCTCGATGATTTCGTCGGTCAGGAACACATCCTCGGCAAAGGAGGTATTCTCCGGCAATTGATCGAGCGCGACCGCTTGCCCTCGATAATTTTCTGGGGAGATCCTGGCACTGGGAAAACCACGCTCGCGCGGATCATCGCCCGTCGTAGCGGATCAAACCTGATTGCATTATCGGCGGTATCAGCCGGAGTGCGCGATGTGCGGGATGTCATCAACCACGCCAAGGCAAACCGCCCGCTCGGTAAGCGAACTATTCTGTTCATCGATGAGATCCACCGCTTCAACAAAGCCCAACAGGACGCTCTGCTTCATGCTGTGGAAGACGGTACGGTAACGCTGATTGGCGCGACCACAGAGAACCCATCCTTCGAGGTCATCAGCCCGTTACTCTCACGCAGTCGGGTGTTTCGCTTCAATCGCCTGAATGCGGACGATATTGGAAAAATCCTTGACCATGCTCTCGTTAGCGATTCCTTCCTGATAGAGAGCGAAATATCCTTGACGACAGAAGCGCGGGAAAATTTGGTTCAGTATTCTGGTGGCGATGCCCGCACGGCGTTGGGAGGGCTGGAGATTGCCACTGAGTTAGCCTTGGCTGAAGAGAACTCCAAGCCTATTGTCATTGATCCTGAATTACTGGTAAAAGCTTTGCAGGCACGCCCCGGAAAGTACGATAAGAAGGGCGAGTATCACTACGATGTCATTTCAGCGTTCATCAAGAGCCTGCGTGGGAGCGATCCTGACGGCGCAATTTATTGGCTGGCGCGCATGATTCACTCCGGCGAAGACCCCAAGTTCATCGCCCGTAGGATGGTGATATTAGCGAGTGAAGACGTTGGAAACGCCAACCCGAACGCCCTGCTATTGGCAACTTCCTGTGTGGATGCCGTTAAGTTTATCGGAATGCCGGAAGCTCAGTTGATTTTAGCCCAGACTGCGCTGTATCTTGCTACATCACTAAAAAGCAACGCATCTTACGAGGCATTACTCGCCGCGATGGAAGACGTTAAAGTTGACCCGGAACGACCGGTACCGTTGCATCTGCGAAATGCGGTTTCAGGATTGATGAAAGCTCAAGGATACGGCAAAAATTACAAATATGCCCATGAATTTGAAAACGGTGTCGCAGATCAGCATCACCTGCCAGAAGAACTGGGCGACAAGACATATTATCATCCCACCGAGCGCGGTGTGGAAAAATCCATTCGCGAACGGTTGCAAATATGGTGGCCAAATCGTATTCGCAAGCCGAAGCCTTAGTCAATGCCGTTAAAAAAACAGAGAACTTCACACTTGATGAGACAGGCGAATTTCAGCATTATAGTACCGTTATTTTTGACAGTTCTGCTTTTCTGCTCAACAGCGGAAAGCCAGACTACGCCTGTTTTACAAGCACCGGGCTTCCCCGCTTTCTCTGCTCAAGATACTCTGCTTCCACTTTTATCCGACAGCCTGATGTTTGCCCCAGATACGACCAATAAGCAAACTGGGATAGACACTATTGTGCTCTATGCGGCGGATTCTGTCTGGTTTAAGTTTAGCCCTCGCCGCACGGTTTTTCAAGGCAACGCCAGTCTCCAATATCGTGAGACAATCCTACAAGCTCACGAGATCGAGATAAACTGGGATACAAACCTCGTGTCCGCGCGAGGCAAACAGGACACACTGTTCGCTGATACCTTGGGAACCATTGATTCGACGTGGTGGGTTGGGTTTCCAGAACTAAACGACGGTATGCAGATTATAGTCGGCGAGAGTATGACTTACGACCTGAAATCCAAACGAGGCCGGGTCATTGACGGCGACACACAATTTGACGATGGTTTCTATCATGGGAAAACTGTCAAGAGAATGGATAAGTACACCTATAACATCCAGTCTGGACATTACACCACCTGTGATGCCGATTGCCCCCATTATCATTTCTGGTCGCGTGATATGAAAATGGTCATCAAGGACAAGGTCGTTGCAAAGCCGGTCGTGCTGTATTTTGAGCAAGTCCCTGTTATGATAATTCCTTATGCGGTTTTTTCAACTCGTTCGGGGAGGCATTCCGGTCTAATCATTCCGACATACGGCGAAACTGCCGGGCAGGGGCGGCATTTCCGCAATCTGGGCTATTATTGGGCACCGAATGATTATTTTGATGCCAAAGCCACACTTGATTTCTACGAACGCTATGGCATACTTTCACATGGCGATCTAAACTACGCCAAGAGGTATATTTTTACAGGCGGGATTTCCGGCTCGCTCATAAATCAGCATCGCGACAATAAAGTCGAGAGACGCTGGGATTTACGGCTGAATCACAGTCACACCTTTAATCCGCTGACCACATTGCGGGCGACGGGCTATTTTGTCTCTGATGACTCCTATCTGCGAGATGTTTCCCAGAATCGCGACGAATGGCTGAAAAGGGAAATAACATCGAGTGCAACGTTATCTAAGCGTTGGGAAAACAAACCATACCGCACTGAGATCAACCTCAGCTACCGGAAAAATTTGTCATCTGGCGTAATTTCACAGTCTTTTCCCCGTATCTCATTTAGTACGGATCGCGGGAGAATCTTCCCAGTGCCCGAAGGATTGGAGAGCGATGAAGAGAGCTGGTATCATAAAATGTTTGTGCAGTACACTGGTAACGCTGAACTGCGGAAAAACGTCAATGTAAATTATCTCGACCAGAAATCTTCAAGGCTTCGCAGTGGCGTTAAGCATAATGCCTCATGGACATTTTCGCCCGATCCTGTGTTATATTTCAAGCTGACACCGAGCATTAAATACACAGAATCATGGTACGACGAGTGGTATGAATATTTTCAGAACGACGATGGCAGTGTGGACACGGTGAAGCACAGCGGCTTGCCGGACAATTTCCGGGCGATGAGGACATTCAACGCTGGTTTGGGGATCAGCACCAAGATGTACGGTCTTTTTCACCCGCATCTACTTAATGTTGAAGCCATCCGACATACGCTCAGCCCCAGTGTGCGTTTAACCTATTACCCGGATTTTTCCGAGCCTCGTTGGGATTATTACGATGTCTATGAGGATGTGCTGGGCAATAAAAAGTACTATGATCGCTTTGGCAGCCCCATTTACGGCGCGGCGACTAAGACAGAGAGCCGCACTGTGAGCATGACGATTGGCAATCTCTTTGAATATAAGCGAATTGTCGATGAGAAGGAGTCAAAAGGTGAGCTGTGCAACCTCAGCTTGAACACTGCCTACAACATCGCCGCGGATTCGCTAAAGTGGAGCGATCTGCACACCAGCCTTCGATTGCCTGAGCTGGCTTCCGGTGGAGCAGGATGGGGCGCTGTCGATCAACTGTCCGGGCTGTCTTTGCAGGTGGAAGCCTATCATAGTTTTTATGATCTTTACACTAACCCGACGAGTAACGCCAAGACCACGATTAATAGCACAGCACCGGGTGGTTTGCGCCTGTTGAGCGTGGATATGTCAACATCTTTCAGGGTCAGTGGCGGTAGTGATAAAGCCACAATGACATCTTCAGATCAAGACACGACGGCTCAAGACACGACCGCCAAGGAAAGCTTTGTCCTGCCGCAAATGGACAACCGCTTCGAGAGCGCTGAATGGCACCCCAGCCCCACGCCATGGAGCGGGTCGTTCTCCTTTCATTATGGTGAGAATCATCGTGATCCGGCTAATATCACGCGGAATATCTGGGAAGAGAGCTCCTTGGAGCTTCAGTTTACCAAAAACTGGAAAGTCTCTTATTCATCACGGTTTGATTTGAAGTCTCATGAGTTTGTTTCAACGACGATTTCGCTTTACCGAGACATGCACTGTTGGGAAGGCAGATTATCATGGAATCCTGTTGGCATGGGCAAAGGATTCTATCTGCGGGTAAACATCAAATCAACCCAGCTTCAAGACATTAAAATCGAAAAATCCAAGGGGATATCTGGTTTCTGACATATTGATAATGATTTAAGCGCTTAGTTTCCTTGAAATAGCCTGTGTCAGGGAAAGCTTCTGACATCAGTTCCAGAGACTTGCCGATATTTTTGTCGGAAATGTATTCTGGAGGCAGGTATAAGGTAACAGGCATGAAACATGAGTGATTTCTCTTGAATGTGGAAGAAAATGAGGTTAAATTAGCTTGAATATGTCAAAATACATGGAACATCCAGCGGCTTTTGCATTGATTGTTTTTGCAAGCGTTTTGTTTTTAACGCCTTGCGTTCATGCAGAAGACGATTTTATCGCTCGCTATGGCGCGGAGTTCATGGCGGGTGGAGGCGGAGCTCGCGCGCAAGCGATGGGTGGCGCGCAGACTGCGGTGGCTGGAGATGTCTGGAGCTTTTTCTGGAATCCCGCCAATGTGGGCAGTGTCAAAATCAATCAGGCTGGCTTCACTCACAGCGAACGCTTTGACGGCGCTGTGGACTATGACGTTGCCATCGCCGCTTTCCCACAAAAGGATGGCTCGACATTATCACTCGGCATGATTCGACTGGGGGTTAACGGAGTCGAATTTACCGAAAAGGAAATTACCGGCGATCCATTATCCGACCTGAATCGGGTCGTGGTGGACAAAGTGGTCAACGAAGCGGAGTATGCCTTCTATTTTGGACGGACATTTTCGCTCAAGAACTGGCATATTGGCGTTTCTCCAAAGCTGATCTTTAAGCATTTCGGCTGGGAGCATCGTGCCTACGGCTTGGGGCTCGACGCGGGCATCGTTGGCAGACCGATTGAAAAACTCCCGCTGACTGCCGGGCTGTCGGTGCAAGATGTGCTCGGCACTCCCATAGCTTGGGAAACCACAGGGCGCAAGGAGATCATCGTTTCTACACTCCGAGCAGGCTTGGCGGCTGAAATCACTATTGCCGCGCTGGATGCCGTTGTTCGTCCGGTTGGCGATGTTTCCTATCGGCTGGAATCCGCTGGCGAGAGTGAAGCTCTTGCATTTAACGTCGGTTTGGAATACCTCGTTAGCCAGGCAGTTGCGCTTCGAATCGGCGATGATGAGGGAAAATTTACATTTGGTGGTGGAATTTCTCTGAAACCGCTTGATGTTGACTACGCTTTTTACGAACATGATGACTTGGGTGCCACCCATCGCGTTTCGATTACAGTGCGCTGGGGCGGCGAAATCCGATAATTTACAACGGCAGCGAATGCCGATTGACATACTGGAGGAAATATGCCCCGCAGCATGACGGGCTTCGGTTTGGGGCAGGCTGACGAAAACGGACACAGCGTTACTGTTGAGTGTCGCAGTGTCAACAATCGTTATCTTGAAGTAAGTTTTAAACTGCCGCGCGTTTTATATTCTTTTGAAACAAAATTGCGCGACATTATCCGCTCGAAGATACAACGCGGTCGCGTTTCAGTGTTTATAAAGGAAGAGTGGGACAGGCAATCGTCTCCCAGTTTCAAAATCGAAGAAGGCAAAGCGCGCAGCTACATGAATGCTCTGAATGAGTTAAGCAAGACGCTAAACCTGTCCAGTCAGGTCGATCTCGATCATCTGATTACCATTCCCGACCTGATCAGCCCAGTGGTGGATGAATCGTACCGCGAACGCCTTCTGAATCTGACGGTTTCCGCATTGGAAGCGGCTATGGAAGAATTCATCGCTGTCAGCACAGCCGAAGGTGACAATCTGGTGGCTGACATGTTTGAGCGGCTGGCTCTGATCGAGCAGGAGAAAGCGACAATCGGCGAGCTGGCGGGTTTGCAAGTAAAAATCTATCGCGACAAACTCGAAGAACGGTTGCGGGAATTGCTGACTGACAACCGCCTTGATCCTCAGCGTCTTGAAGCTGAAATAGCTCTGACTGCCGACAAGCTTGACATCAGCGAAGAGCTGGTGCGCCTTGACAGCCATCTGAAACTTTTCAGGAACACGCTTGAAGGTGACAAACCTGTCGGGAAATCTTTAGGATTCACATTGCAGGAGATGGGCAGAGAAGCAAATACCATTGCTTCCAAAGCTTGGCTGGTTGATATTTCTCAAGCAGCGATCCGAATCAAAGAAATCATTGAACAGATGCGAGAGCAGATACAGAATCTTGAGTAGTAGTATGCCAGCAAAACTTATTGTGGTTTCCGGTGGATCTGGCAGCGGGAAGTCCACTATTCTTAAAGAAATACTGAAGCGCAAACCTGAGTATGTCTTCAGCATTTCATCAACGACCCGCACCCCTCGTTCCCATGAGACAAATGGCAACGAGTATTATTTTTTAACTCATGAAGGATTTGACAAGCGAATTAAAGCGGGTGAGTTTCTCGAATGGGCAGAAGTGCATGGTGAGTATTACGGTACAGAGAAGCGAGTTATTGAAGGCGAACTGAAAGCTGGACATTATGTTTTGCTTGATCTCGATGTCTATGGCGGAGCGGCGGTAAAAAAGCTTTTTCCCGAAGCAATTTTGATTTTCATCAAACCGCCAGACATGGAGAGCCTGCGCGAACGTCTGGAAAAGAGAGGCGCTGACTCACAAGCTCAGATCGAAAAACGGCTTTCACGCTATCCTTTTGAAGAAGAGCAAGGGAAGAAATATACTTTCCAGATTGTCAACGATGACCTGGAAACGGCAATTCAGGAAGTGGCAGAAATTATTGAACGCGCAATTAGCTGATGTTCAATACTTGCTGTTAAAAAGAAATTAGCAAGAGTGATTAATGGATGAGCAAGAAGTTTCCATACCAAAGATTGATGGTGTCTTTGACGAAAAATTCGCAATGCCCACGCAGGATTGTGAAATAGAGAAGGCACAGGAAAAACCAGTTCGAGAACGGACTTTGAATTGGTTGGTGTCTGATCTTTCTGAGCAAACAACAAGTGTGTATGAAGCGATCAAGGTTGCGGCAATTCGAGCGCGACAGATTGGCAGAAGGCAGAAACAGGAAATAGATAACTTTAATTCGACGCAGCAGGCAATTGAAATTGTCAATCCTGAGGAAGAGGTCACTGACGAACCGGGCATTGATCATTTTCACCACATTAAGCCTATCGTTCAGGCGCTTCAAGAGCTAAGCGAAGGCAAGGTGAATTTTTATTACCCGGAAAAAGACACTAAAGAGGACGAATAATTTACCGGATGGATTAGTTTGAACCAATTTACCCCCTTAGATGGCAAAAAGGTACTCCTAATTGTAACTGGTGGCATAGCCGCTTACAAAGCCTGTTCGCTTGTCCGGGATCTACGTCGCTCCAAAGTCGATGTGCGTGTGGTTATGACAGATCATGCGGCTAAGTTTGTTGCGCCCTTGACATTTGCGACTCTGACAGGCCACCCTGTGAATGTCGAGATGTTTCCCGACTCTGCACCGCCTGAACCGATTCACCTTGAGCCAGTGGAGTGGGCGGATGCGCTGGTGGTTGCACCTGCGACTGCGAATTTCATCGGCAAGATGGCGAGTGGAATTGCAGATGACCTTGCCAGCACGATTGCCTTGGCGTATCGTGGGAAAACACTCGTAGCACCCGCTATGAACCCACGCATGTGGGACAATCCCGCCGTTCAGCGTAATTTAGGCATGCTTTATGAAAACGGAGTGGATTTTGTTGGTCCTGAACTTGGCGCAATGGCAGGGGTCAAGGAGAAACCCGGGTACGGCAGAATGAGCGAGCCTGAAGCTATTCTTGCAAAGCTTGAAGAGCTGGTGTTTGAGAACAAGTTCCTGCTGGGTAGAAGTGTGCTGGTTACCACAGGACCAACCCGCGAAGCGATTGACCCAGTGCGCTATATCAGCAATCGCTCAAGTGGCAGGATGGGCGATGCCGTTGCACGTGTCGCGGCGATTTGTGGCGCGCAAGTTACCCTTATCCGCGGAGAAGGTAGTGTTGGCGAGCCACCCGCAGGCGTTGGTGTGGTGACTGTTTCCAGCGCCGCCGAGATGGCATCGGCAGTTAAGCAATACTTCAAGAGTTCTGTTTTGCTGGTGATGACAGCCGCGGTTGCTGACTGGACAGTTAGCAAACCCGCGGATCAGAAGCTGAAAAAACATCAAGGCGTGCCTGCTTTCGAGCTCACGCCCACTGAAGATATTCTCGCCTGGGCAGGGAAAAATCGAAAATGTCAGGTGGTTGCGGGTTTTGCACTTGAAACGGAAAACCATCAAGCTACAGCGCGGGAAAAATTGAAACGTAAAGACATCCACTTGATCGCTCTTAACGACCCAACCCGTGCCGATTCTAAATTTGGGGGAGATTCGACCCAGCTAACATTAATCTCCCACGATGGCGCTGAAGTTCAGTTGCCGGTTGGATCTAAGCAATCTGCCGCCTATGAGCTGTTAAAAAACGCCGCCAGATTTCTTCCTGAATGTGCAGATTAACAGATGGATTCTGCAAAAGAACAACTCACAACATTCCTTCGGCAGTACGCTGAGGGAGAGCCTGAAATCATTTTCGATCAGCCCATCACGGATAAACCGTTGACAGATTACGATCCCATCAAGCAAAAAACACTCGGTGAATTGCAGGAAGTGGCACTAAAATGCACAGCCTGCAAACTATCAGAAACCCGAAACAAGGTCGTGTTCGGCGATGGCAACCCAGATGCTCGTTTAATGTTCATCGGCGAAGGACCGGGCGCTGACGAAGACATGCAGGGCAAGCCATTTGTTGGACGCGCTGGCAAGCTTTTAGATAAAATCATCGTGGCAATGGGGCTTGATCGTGAAGATGTTTACATCGCGAATATCGTCAAGTGCCGTCCGCCAGAAAACAGGAATCCAGAGAAAGATGAATCGGATGCCTGCATCCATTTTTTAAAAGAGCAGATTGCGATCATTCAGCCGGAAGTCATCGTTGGACTGGACAAGGTTGCGGCGCTTTATTTACTTGGAGTTCCTGATAAAATTTCTGTGAAAGCCCTGCGTGAGCAACGGCATTTCTATACGGGAATCCCCTTTGTGGTAACCTATCACCCGGCGGCGCTGTTGCGCAATCAGGCATTTAAAAAACCGACTTGGTTGGACATGCAAAATGTGATGAAAATGCTCGATGGCAGCTTGAAATGGGGAGAAGGGACGCTTTAGTCTTTAGTTGTCTATGGCTGATAATAAATACAAGAACAACAAAAAAAAAACGACCTCTTCGGATATCCTTGATTCCGGAGCGCGAGTCCCGCCACACAATCTGGACATGGAGCGAGCGACGCTCTGTTGCGCGTTGATTGATCCGGCAGGATTTGCTCGTATCGTGGATTTTGTCAGCGCTGAGAGCTTTTACGAGCTCAAACATCGTTTGATCTACGAGACAATGACCAATCTCTTCGCCGAGGGCTCAGGCATTGATGCTTTGACGGTTTCGGAAGCGCTTGACCGGGAAGGCAATCTGGAGAAAGCCGGCGGAGCGTCGTACATCGTTGGTTTGACCAATGAAGTAACCACCTCCGTTTATGTTGAAGATTATGCCAAGGTTGTGCGCGAAAAGTATTCTCTGCGTCGGATAATTTCAACATCGACCACATTGGCGATGGATGCCTACGACGTTGCCGAGCCGGGTGAAATCCTCGATGAAGCCCTACGTCAGCTCTTTGATATTTACACCAACCGCGCCACGGGTGGCTTTCGGGCGTTGGATAGTGTTTTGGACGAGACCAATGATTTTCTAAACAAAGCCAAAGATAAAAAAGGTGGTCTTTCTGGCATTGGAACAGGCTTCCCAGCGTTGGATGAGATGACTTCAGGCTTTCAGAAAGGTGATCTTGCTATCATTGCCGCTCGACCATCAATGGGCAAGACCGCGTTCAGCCTTGATCTGGCGCGCCATGCCTGCCTGAACTACCAGATGTCCGTGGCGTATTTCTCGATGGAAATGAGCGCCATGTCCATCGCTTTGCGTCTTTTGTCGTCATCAGCAAAAATCAACCTTCACGAGTTGCGTCAGGGCAAACTTAGAAGCGGGCAGTGGAAGCAATTGGCGATGGCAATTGAATCGCTCTCCGATGCCAAGCTATACATTGATGACACCGGCTCACTGGGCTTAACCGAGATGCGGGCGCGATCGCGCCAACTTAAGCAACAGCATGACATTGATATTATTTTCCTCGACTACATGCAACTTATGAAACCACCCAAGGCTCAATCTCGCGAGCAGGAAGTGGCGCAAATTTCGCGCGGATTGAAAGGACTGGCGCGCGAGCTTGAGGTGCCGGTCGTGGCATTGTCTCAGCTAAGCCGTGCTGTCGAACAGCGTGGTGGCGACAAACGACCGCAGCTTTCTGACCTTCGCGACTCCGGCGCAATCGAGCAGGATGCGGATGTGGTAATGTTTATTTACCGAGCCAAACAATACAAAGACGGAAAACCAGCCGATTCCGATGATGATGATTTTGAAGTTGATAACAGCGCTGAGATACTAATTCGGAAACAGCGAAATGGCCCTACAGGCGTGGTGAATTTGACTTTCGTTTCTGAATATGCTGCATTTGAATCCGCGGCAGATAAAAGCGCCATCAATGCTGCGAAGTCGTTTTCAAGGCATGCGTTACAAGCTCCTGAACCCGATCCTGATGAATTCATACCGGATGTTGGTGGCGATGACGGCGATGAAGACGTTCCATTTTAGTCAATAAAATAATTTAATAAAGGATAGTGTTGACGATGTTTTACTCATTCATAGCAATGGCTCAGTCAGCTCAAAACGGAGACGCCCAAGGCGGCGGTATGTTGATGTGGCTGCCGATGATATTAATCTTTGTGATTATGTATTTTCTGATTTTAAGGCCAGCATCCAAACGTCAGAAAGACCAGGTTAAGCTGCTGGATTCTTTAAGCAAAGGTGATAAAATTGTCACCAATGGTGGAATCCACGGAACAATTGTTCGAGCGAACGACGGCGACCCTGTTATCATGGTGAAAATCGCCGAGAACGTTAAAGTTGAGATGGATCGCGGAGCAGTTGCCCGGAAAATGAAAACGAACGAATAGCTAGCTCACGGGGTATAGATTGAATGTTGTTTTCATGGGAACGCCAGCGTTTGCTGTTCCGACTTTAGAAAAGCTGATTGACAGCCGGCACAATCTCATTGGTGTGGTTACTGGCCCAGATCGGCAGGCGGGCAGATCGCTGAAAATTCGCCAGACTCCTGTGAAGGAGCTAGCGGTTGAGGCAGGCTTGCCAATTCTCCAGCCTGAAAGCTTTGATGACATTGGTTTTCTATCAGCTTTAACCGACTGGCAACCTGATGTTTGCGTGGTTGTGGCGTTTCGGATTCTTCCGCCGGAGGTGATAGAAATCCCGCGGCGCGGTTGCGTGAATCTCCATCCCTCGTTGTTGCCGGATCTGCGAGGCGCGGCACCGCTAAACTGGGCGCTGATTAACGGCTACTGTAAAACTGGCTTGACGACATTCCTGATCGAGAAACGGGTTGATGCAGGGAACATTCTGCTTCAGCACGAAGCGGTAATCGAACCCGATGACGATGCCGGAAGTCTTTCGGAGCGGTTTTCAAGGCTTGGCGCTGATCTCATTTTGCAGACACTTGATTTGATGGAGGATGACAATCTGCCCATTCAAAAGCAAGAGGGCAAAGTGACCAGAGCGCCCAAGATCACCGTTGAGACCTGTCGTCTAGACTGGAAGCGTAGCGCGGAAAGTTTACACAACCTTGTGCGAGGTCTGTCTCCAGTTCCAGCAGCATTCAGCACGTTGAAATGCCGCAGGTTGAAAATTTTCAAAACGCAGGTTATTGAGCAATCTGCCACGGTTGATCCGGGCGAAATTGTCGAGACAACGAATGACATGATTGTGGTGGCAACTGGCGATTATCATCTGGGAATTTCCGAACTTCAGGCTGAGGGCAAGCGCAGGATGACTGCCGGTGAGTTTCTTCGCGGCAATCAAGGACTGATCGGAACAAAGTTTTCTGATTGAGCGTATCATCATAATGTAAGTTTGATAATTTAACGAGAGGTGATGATATGTTTTTCTGGGATCCAACATTCTTACTGCTCATTCCTCCACTGTTGCTGGCGTTATGGGCGCAGTCGAAGGTCAAGGGCGCATACCGCAAGTATTCACAGGTGCGTTCAATGTCTGGGATGACGGGCGCGCAGGTTGCGCGGAATATCCTGAACACCAACGGCTTGCAGGATGTGGAAATCGAGGAGCAACCGGGTGAGATGACGGATCATTATGATCCACGAAG
>CAZAGU010000082.1:0-822 GCA_964484805.1 uncultured bacterium | reverse complement strand
TTCGGCTATCGGCGGGGGTTTACAGTCAGAATTCTGTTGCGGCTCTGGGAATCGCGGCTCATGAAGTAGGTCATGCGATTCAACATTCCCAAGGTTATTTGGCTTTGGCGATTCGTAGTGCCCTTCTTAAGCCTGCGAACTTAGGCTCAACGGCGGCATTTCCGTTGTTTTTCATTGGTTTTATTTTTTCGTCATTTCACATTTTAATGACGATTGGAATTTTTCTTTTTGCCGGAGCGCTTGCGTTTCAACTCGTAACCTTGCCGGTAGAATATGATGCCTCAAGAAGAGCGCTTGCAAATCTGAGACAAACAGGATTGCTCGCTGAATCCGACGTTGACGGCGCGAGAGCGGTGTTGAGCGCGGCGGCATTGACCTATGTTGCAGCAGCCACGATGGCGCTTGCACAACTAATTCGACTTTTAGTCTTGCGGGATATGAGAGATTAGAAAGCATCTTTGAACCCACAAGACGTTAATATACATAAAGAACATTAATGACAAACCCTGAAGAAGAAAAGAAGCTACCACAAGCGAAGCCTATGCCTGCTCCGCGCTCCGTTGCGGATAGATATGGGCGAAGTGGTACTGTACCTTATGGTAGTGACTTCTCTCAACCGAAAATAAAGAAGCCAGCGCCCAAGCGAACCCCTGACGGCGGTGGAAGCTATAATCGCGACCGCAACGATAGACCCTCCGGCGGAAGCTACAACCGCGACCGCAATGACCGACCCACAAGTGGTGGTTACAACCGCGACCGCAATGACAGACCTTCCTCTGGCGGAAGCTACAACCGTGACCGCAATGACCGACCCTCGAACGA
>CAZAGU010000081.1:7583-15097 GCA_964484805.1 uncultured bacterium | reverse complement strand
CCACCCGCATGGCCCATCATCCACCAATGTAATGTCTTCGAATGTAAATGGCTCCGTTTGGAAGAAAACTTTAATTCCGCCAGAGTACAAATCAAAACTATAGAGACTTAAAAAAACCACCACGATATCCAAATTGCCGTCACCATTCAGATCAGCGGCTTTGATTTCATTGGCTTTTCTTTCGAAGTCAGTTGCGATCAAGTGCCGTTCAAAATTGAGTTCCCCTGTATTCTCCATAATGGTAAATTCGTAAAAATCTTCACCGCCGGCAAGCAGGATGTCAATGTCACCGTCATCATCGAAATCCAGTGGCGTGATGCCCTGCAATCTCTTAAAACCATCCGCCAAAGTATGACGGATAAAATTGCCATCGCCGTCGTTTTCCCACCACAACAAATTAGAATGCCAACTGGGTTCTATAATCAATTCAGAGCAGAGCACATCCACATCACCGTCAAGGTCAAGATCACAGGCGGCTATATCATCGATTAAGTTGAGAGAATCGGCGAGGAGATGCTGCTCGAAGACCTGTCCGTAAGCATCGGACATGCCGAGCAATGCGAAGATGGCGACAAAAGTTAATGTAAGTTTGATTTTCATTTTACTAGCTCCAGTTTCCTGTTTTTTACCTTTTTACTCGTTCCCATGCTCCTGCGTGGGAATGCCTAATCCTCTCAAAGCGGTGGATACCAGCCTTCGCTGGTATGACAATAAGGAAGTAAATTACCCTAAAAACGCTTCTCTGGATTCCCGGTCAAGCCGGGAATGAGGAGGGGATGAATGCACTGGATTCCTGCCTTCGCAGGAATGACAGCAAGGAAGAAATCCCTGATTGATCGTTTTTCTGGATACCGGCTTTCGCCGGTACGACGGGGAGTTACTTCACCAAAACCACCTTACTCATCGCGGTCTTCTCTCCTGCTACCAACCTCACCACATACACGCCGCTCGCGATCCCATCTGCCACCCACACAGCCTCATGTGTTCCGGCGGGTTTCACGCCATTCACAAGTCGTGCAACTTCCCGCCCAGCGAGATCATACACCGCCAGCAACACATTCCCCGCCGCAGGCAGCGAGTAACCGATGGTGGTCGTGGCGTTAAATGGATTGGGGTAGATGTTCTGTAAAGAGAAATCGTTGGGAACGGGAGCGCTGGTTGGAGAAACATCAAGCTGATCGCGGCTGATACGGAAAAGCCGCATGCCATCGCCCACACCGGTGATGCCTTCATCGTCAAGCAGGAATTTGTAAACAATAAAACCCAAAGAATGAAATGCATGATATTCTAAATCGTCTTTATCAATTAAAAAAGGCATCCAACTATTGCCGTTAATGAACAACTGCTGATCTGAATAATCATATAACACTCCCGAATAGGTAAATAACCCCGTCGTACAAATCTGTTCACCATCGTGAGTATATTTGGCAACTTCAGTTCCAGGTCCGCCTACTCCTGACTCACATACAACATAATAACAATCGTCTGGAGCAGTTATTAAGTGGTGACTCCAACTGTAGTCCTCGTTTAAATCCACGACATCTGTTCGATTCAATTCATTGTCGAAGTATTGGAATTGACCAGACGAACGCAACGCTGTTATTGAACCATCTTGATTCTCAATCACTTCAACTAGACCTAATTCATTCCGAGAAGAATATTCAGCCGTTATGTTTCCATCTTTGTCCAGCTTGAGAAGCTTCTGCTCATAAACAGGCTCATCGCCCTCAAAAAAATGATAACTGACAAGCAGTAACAAACCCGAATCGCGGAGCAAAATGAACTCTGCCGTTGGCTCTTCAGCGCCTTCGGGAGCGTAATCTTGCCGCCAGAGACTATCGCCATCCGAATTGAATTTGGTTATGCTGATGGAGTGTTGTTGGTCTGAAGGGCTGACGTTCAGGAGATAGAGATTTTCATCGGCATCGCGCTGGAGATTATCATAAGGCCAGTACAACCCATGGTTTTCATCTTGGATGTAGTCCAACTGCCGCGTCCAGACGGTGTCACCTTCTTCGTCTGTCCTGAAGAGCGCGAGGTATTCGACTTCGCGGTTGTCATTGCGCGAGAAAGCCGATATGAAATATCCGCCGTCGTTGGCGCGAGCCAATCCGGTTGGAATGAATCCTTCGGCAATGGTTTTATCCCATTCAAATTGAATCTCAGCAAACGCCGAAACACAAAATGCGAAAAGGATGGTTATTACTGATATAGTAGCCAGTGTCTTAAAATTACGCATGTTGTCCTCACAAAATCAAAAATATATTAAATGTGTGCTTAAGTGCGGTTTAGTGGTTAAAGTTTACAAACGCTATTGCCATTCAGGCTTCTTCCATCCCTATTAAAGATAAACATTTTTGACTTTTTCATCAAGCTCTCTTTGCTAAGTTCATAGATATTTCTTTTTTACACGACTTCTAAATATTGGATTTCCTTCAAAAATGATAGCGGCGGGGAAAACCCCGCCGCTATATCAGCCTATGGCACAATCTGCTACTTAATCAACGCCAGTTTTACTCGCGCCGATTGCGAACCAGCTTTAAGTTTCACTATGTACACCCCGCTGGCAAGGTTCCCCGCGTCATAGCTCAAGTGATGGTATCCGGCTTTCATGTTGCCATCTATCAGCTTCACCACTTCACGCCCCTGCAAATCATACAGCGCAAGCCGAACATCGGTGTCATTCGGCAGACTGAATGGAATTGTCGTCACTGCGTTGAACGGATTGGGATAATTCTGTCCCAACGCAAACTCGGTTGGGATGGCGTTCGGGTTGTCAATCGTCGCATCTTCGGTGACGTGCAAAGACACAGGAACGTCCGCCAGTAATCCTGCGGCGTTATGCTCGAAGCGCAACACCAAACCATAATCACCAAGCACTAGCCCTTCAGCTGACAGTTCCAGCCGCAATCTCGCTGTCTGCCCAGGCGGAACGGAACCAAAGCGCGGGGTAATATCTATCCAATCAGTATTTGGCCCCATATCGTACACAGCCAACTGATCGCCGTTAGGATTGCTCATTGTCACAGCCATCACCCATTTGGTGGGGTCGAAGCCGTTGATGACTTCCATGCCGCCAGCACGGTTATAGATATCGCCCTCAAGAGCTACCACACTGCGTTGATTGCCTGTCTCTATGTTAAATTTAGACACCAAAGTGAACGGGATAACCAACGCCGGATTAGTTTTATCGGCACTGAAAGCGTAGAGTGGGTAGCCGTCAGGGTCATCGCGAAGATAGCCTAGCCCTTGAATATCAAGCTCATGATCCCATGAATCTATCATATTGCCTTCCATGTCGATCATTACCAGCGGATCGTACTTGCCGTTGGCGACGAACAGAAAGCCGCGGGGGTCGTAAGCAAGTGCCATCTGCTGAGCAAATGGTCCGGGAATGGAATCGACAATCGCGCCTTCTTGATTGACTCCAATAATCCAATCGCCATCACCACCGTAGATTACTCCATCAATGACAGCAGTGCCACGGAAGCCATAGCTGGAATTTCCTGGCTGGTCGATAGTGCTTGTGTGCCTGCCTTGCCGGTCAAACAGATAGAATTTGTTCGGATTAGAGCGGTTGTTTGCTCCACACACCCAGAAATGATCGCCAAGGAAATTGACACCTTGTATTTTTGTATCACCGGTGATTTCAGAGAGATTGACTTCCAGCAGGTTTTCCCATTGTTTGCTGTTATCATCCTGTGAATAGTCGAAGATTGTCCGGTAGTTTAGAGCACCGTTGCCATCGTTAGTTAGATTAACATACTCGGTAACGCCGTAATCCGGTTGCAGGCTTCGTTCGACAGCGCCAATGGATAGGTCAAACTCAGGGTGGTAAAGAGCGAATCGCAAGGTGATGGTGCTGTCTTCCATGACATCATAGCCAAATTGCGTGCTGTCGTTGTAGCCGGGCGCCCAAGCCGTGAAGTTGTAGTCTTCTCCAATCAGCACATGATCCATGGTAAAGTTACCACTGACATCGGTTACCGCAAACGAGCCCAGACTGCCACGGATTTCCGCGCCAGGGATGGGTTCGTCGTTTTGAATATCGACAACCGAGCCCACGACCTGACCGGTTACAATCACTGTTACCGTCGAGAATTTGATCGCTCGTTCGTCTTCGAGTACTGCCGCACCGGGAGTATATTCATTCCAGAATGTGTATTCCATGCCATCGGTGCCGTTCAGGTTGACGATGCCAACCGTGGCATAAGGAGTATCGTATTCGATGGGATCAACATCAGCTTCGTTGTTGACGGTTTGATATTGAATCATAATCTCGCCATCGCCAGTGTAGGTTGGATAATGCTGTATGTCGTAAAGAATTGCCTGAAATGTATTTTCTCCGCCGGGTCTCAATTGGTCTTCAACCATCCCAATGTATCGCCTCATCTCGCTCCACTCGATGATAAAACGATGATTCTCCTCATCGTACCAATAGAAAACACCGCCGATGCGATTGCCATCTACATCAAGATAGTTCACCAGATCATCCCAGAAGGCACAGACTTGAGCGCGGGGGCCAAGTGCGGGGGGGATGCGGCGGTTCTGGAAGTCGGCGAGCTTGGATTCATCGCCAAAGGCAAACCATCCATTTGAGCAAATGGTAATCTGTTCAAACTCCTCACCATAATACTTGAATGGGAATGGGAGATCAACCAGCACGCTCCAGTCTTGCTCGTTACCGTGGTCTGTGATCTCGGTATCAGTTCCAGCGCCACCCAAGGCTGTGTCAATTTCAACCCAGTCGTAAATGGGGCGTCCTTCCTCCCAATCCGTGTCGGTGTCGTCGAAGCAGACGTAGCCGTAAGCATCGGGGCCGAAGGGAACGCCATGGCGAGGCACACCAACGGTGAAATCAAAGCTGGTGGTGTCGCGGAAGCCATCCTCGTTTTCCAGCAGGATGGTCATACTTACTTTAGTTCCGGGAACAGTCAGAGAATGGGCGTGAATCCTAAAGCGCGCCGTGGCTTCGTTGTTCTGTCCGGCGGGATCAATTGGGTCAAACTCGGCGCGGTCATTAAAGACATTCACAACCCCCCGGTTGGAAATAAGCTGAGCGTTCATCGATCTGCTCGTCAATGCGCCAAGATTTTCTAATGTTACATCAACCCAGGCGGTGTCGCCAGTGTCGAAATTTTCCGGCGTGAAGACGTGGCTGACGTATTCCAGATTGGCGGTGGCAATTGGGAAAACAAGCCCGGATTCCCAGCTATTTCCGTCATTAGTAGCTGTGATGTTTAAAATTGCCTGCTGGTTGTTCCAATTACCTTGACCGACATCAACGATAAATGTCGCCAGTGCACTGTCGTTTGCTGTGGGAGCGTTGTTCAGGTGAATTTCGCCTTCAACAATCTCAAGATCACCTTCGACTACTTCGAGCGCCAAATCAACCGCGCCTTGAGCGGCATTTTCGCCAAAGTTGCGAATGAAAGTTCGTAGCTCAAGCCGTTCGCCCGGATTTGAGAAGCCATCGTCATTGCCGTTGCTTTGTCCAGCGCCGTCATCGTCAATCATCACGCTGGAAAAGCCTAAAAACTGATCGCTGGCTGCGACTGTCACTTCAGCAAACACAGGTAAAACATCATGCTGTGATGCAGTCAGATCATACATACCCGCGCTGAACTCTCCCGTGGCGAAGGTAAATAATACTTCACCACTCTCATCAGTTTGCCCTTTGCGAATGATTTCACCATCACGAATGAGCGTCACATTAATAAATTGAACAGGTTCGCCTGTCGCCTCATCGTTAACGGTAACTGGGTAACTGTTCTCGCCAAGCTCAACAGCATCGGCATAATCGACTTCAATCGCCTGCGGGATGGCAGTCCAGAGCTGTGTGCCTGCGTCGCCGATGAGATTGAACTGATAGCAGTGAGCCTCCCAGACGAGAAGGTTTCGCACCTGCGGATCAGCAACATCATTATACATCCCGAAATGTCGGTATAGCTCAAGTTTACCTTGATTCAACGCCCAGCCAAACCGCCAATTGCCGTCCCGAAGCAATCCGTTCATAATGCCACCATCGAGCACATTGTTGTAATTGGTGTGAGTGAAGCCACTGGAGCCAATACAACCTACAGCGCCGCCGTTAGCCCAGAGGAAATCTTCAGCATAGCTATGAGCATGAAGGTTGTGATCGGCAAAGTCGCCAGTGTTACAGGTGGGCAGTACCAAAAGTGGTAGCATATCACGATTGTTCAATTCCCGTGCATCACCAATGCTCCATGCGCCAGCAAATTCACCCCAACCGCGGTAGTTAAATAGCGAGATGCCATTGTTAAAATTGTTGCGCATGAAATTGTGGGAATCTCGCCAGTTGGGGTTATGGATGAAGTAGAGCGTATCAACTTCAGTAAATCCCACTTCGAGCATCATATTTCGTAGCCAGCGTTGCAGATAGATCGAGGAGTAGCCGGTCTGCCCGTCGTTGGACATAACGGCGCCGCGACGAAGCCATTCTGGGTCGCGCAAATCGGGCGTTGTTTCATAATTTATAATTTTTTCAACGACTCCTTCCAACTGCCTGACGGTCTGGGTGGAAATTCGACCGATTGCCAATTCGGGAAGAAGGTCATCTCCTTCCAGGCATGCATATTTATAGTCCGTTTCCCACATAAACGCACCGCCAACATCCCAAGTGGGGATCATAAATTCTGAAGGAGCTTCAAGGTCAGCTTCACCAACGAGAGTAATAATCTCCGGTGGAACATCCCAGTCGAAATAAGCATCCATAATCAGATCGCGCACTTCGCGGTTGCTGGAGTTATCTTCAATCACGATAATCTGAGTATCGTGCCCTTGTCGCTTGCGCCAATCAACCAAAGGCTCAATGGCTTCGCGAACGCCTTCATATTCTGGGATGATATAAACATAAGAGCCTTCGGGCTGATCGCGATTAATCATAATGTCATCAGGATTAATCACCATTCTCTTGGCGAGATTCGCGACTGACGTTGTAACGCGATTTTGCTGGTCTTGATTGTCTTGGACGTTGATGTCACGCTCAAAAGAGAGTTGAATGTTGATTCTGTCTATTACTTCGAGCTCACCGCTGTTCGCATTATATTGCACTGGATTAACGGACAGACTGACAATACTAATTCCGCGCATGATCGCAGGTTTGCTGATTTCAACCAGCTGTTGAACTTTTGCCGATTGATCGATCATCATTGTCGAAGCGTTGTTCCAAACATAATCTCCATGTGGGCTGGCGAGGTCAACGCGTTCTGGTTCCGGGCTCTGTATGCTTCGTTTGTCGCCGACTGTCCAGCTTGCCCGGACAGAAACGCCAGCGGGAACAGCAATCAAGCGAGTGATGCGCGGCAGATCGAATGCACCCGGAATGTTTCCGGCAGATTCTCCCGCAATCAGCACAGATGTGGATACCCCATCCAGGGAGGGAGTTATTTCAAGGTCAGTGATTTCAAATTGTAGCGACATCCCGTCATGATTGGATTCCTGCAAATTGACGGTGCATCCGGTGTCGGATGAGCATTGTCCGCTTATTGTGA
>CAZAGU010000081.1:0-7573 GCA_964484805.1 uncultured bacterium | reverse complement strand
CATAGGCTACAGAAAACAGGACCAGCATGGTGATCCTTGTTGAAGTTAATGTGGCGCTCAAAGCAATCTCCCGCGAAGTTAAGATCGACGAAACGGGAAAAACCGGAATCAATTCCGATCTTTTCAGGCAAGTTTTATAATATAGTACGAAATTTACTGACGACAAAAGGTTGTAGCGTTGCAGTAGTATAAATAATAACAACACAAGGGGATAAATACTTGACTCTGCAATATATGATTTTGCGAGATTTTTGATTCTTTTCCCGAAATGCGGTTGCTCTATGCTGCTTGTACACCCAAAGCTGTCATGCCTGCGAAGGCTGGCATCCACCGCATTCATCCCCTCCCTGTCGTTGCGAGGACGGCTTTAGCCCGACAAAGCAATCTCATAAAAGTTCGAGAATCACCGTCACAGTATTCGAGCGCGCCAAACGCCCCCAACCACGTCGTACTGGCGAAAGCCGGTGCCCAGATTTGATTTTAAGGGTTTTCTTCCTTATGTCGTTTCTGTGAAGGCAGGAACCCAGTGCTTTAAAAACGTCCAATCAATTGTTCTTCCTTATCGTCATGCCTGCGAAGGCAGTAACCCACCGCATTCATCCCCTCCCCGTCTTTGCGAGAAGGGCTTTAGCCCGACGAAGCAATCTCATAAAAGTTCGAGAATCACCGTCACAGTATTCGAGCGCGCCAAACGCCCCCAACCACGTCGTACTGGCGAAAGCCGGTGCCCAGATTTGATTTTAAGGGTTTTCTTCCTTATCTGTTGTGCGTCTTTTTTTTCTATCAATGCGATGGATACCTGCCTTCGCAGGTATGACAGCGGACGCTCGTCCGCTGTTTTTCGTTATAATAAACATCTCCAGGCAAGCCAGACAAGCCACCCATACCCAAACCCTGTCGTTGCGAGGACGGCTTCAGCCGGACGAAGCAATCTCATAAGAGTTCGAGAATCACCGTCACAGTATTCGAGCGCGCCAAACGCCCCCAATCACGTCGTACTGGCGAAAGCCGGTGCCCAGATTTGATTTTAGGGTTATTCTTCCTTATCTGTTGTGCGTTTTTTTTTCTCTCAATGCGATGGATACCTGCCTTCGCAGGTATGACAGCGGACAAAGTCCGCTGTTTTTCGTTATAATAAACATCTCCAGGCAAGCCAGACATGTTTATTATAATCTGTAAAATCTGTTTCATCTGTGGAGAGAATTTCCCCACCATCGCTTTGATCTATAAGCAAGGAATATTCAATTCTCCCTTTTCCGAAATTCACCCGTTGACAATACAAGAAAAATGAAGTAAATTCATACACTTAGCTTAACTTGCGGGAATCACACAATGCGCTATTCACTTTACGCGATGCTTTTCTTTCTAACGATTGCCAGCTCAGCCTACGCTGTGCGTGATGTTCGATCTATTCCCCAGAATCCATGGTCAGGCGTTACTCAGATTGACCTATCCACCAAGAGCATTGATGTCACCACACTGAAATTAGAGGTCATCAACGGCAATGTCCAGCTTTCCTGGCAACCCTTGCTAAACCATGATCTTGAATCCTGGCGAACCCTCAGCGCCTACCACATTTTCCGCGGCGAGAATCCGTCCGATGTCAAGCTATGCGGTCAGACTGTCGCTACACATTGGATGGACATTGAACCCAGTGAAACCGCTTGTTTTTACAAAGTCACCGCCGTTTACAGCCCCGGTGGAACATCCAGCTCGCCTCATCGCGTTCAACGCAATGGCGGTGTGATTCTCAACTTTGAGGACGAAGACCTCGACCTCCAATCCTTCAGTGAAAACGAAGACCGTGATCCTGACGAATGGGAAATCACTAACGATGAAACGCTTCCTGAATCCGAAAATTCACTCTGCCTCAGCGGCAACACCTGGAAGCGCATGACACTTGACCGCGTTGATGTTAGCGACTCTTCTGTCTGGTCAATCGGCATCTTGTCTATTGATGGCAACACCGAGTCTGACGTTCAAGCTTTCGGCATCGGAGATGGCTCAAATCAGCTCTTCTATGTCTTTCACGGCAGGCGGGCAATCTGGGAACACGAGTGGCAGGTTGCAAATCAGGATGTTCACCCACGGGGACAGTGGCATGTTTACCACCTTGCTGTTGGCTATGATTGGACAATCCGCTTCGGCTATACTCCATCCATTGATGAGCTATATTTCATTAACGATAATGACAACAACCACCCGGCATCGAGAATATATTTTGATGAACTGCTGGATGTAACAGATCAGTTCCCACCAGAGCCAATCCCCAAAGTTCGCTGGCGGGAAAACCACCAAGCAGAAGCTCCGGGCGTGACTTATGACTTTTTCGCCAGCGTGGATAATCGCCACGGTGAAGACCTCAGCTATTTCTGGGAATTCGGCGATGGCTCAACCTCGTCTATGACCACTCCCACACACACCTATCGAATTGATGGTGTGTATTCAGTCTCATTGACAGTCTCAGACAACAATGGCTTGACCGGGAGCTACAGAGAAACTATCGAGATCGGCGAGATGCGCGTCCAACAGTCAGCAACCGCCATTTTCGTCGGCGACATGATGATGGGCAGACGCTATGAAGCGCGAGGTGGTATAATTGACCAATTTGGACCTGAATACGTGTTTGATCGCGTTCGCCCACGTTTGACTGAAGTTGATCTTGCTGTTGGCAATCTGGAATGCCTGCTCACCGATGAAGGCATACGCCATCCACTTAAAAGCATCGTCTTCCGTTCCAATCCCGACAATGTCACCGGGCTTATCTCGGCGGGCTTTGATATTGTCGCCTTAGCAAATAACCACGTGATTGACTACGGAGCACGTGGTTTGGAGGAGACGCAAGAAGTGCTCGACGCGGCTGGAATTGGCCACACTGGCGCTGGCGCCGCCGAATACGAAGCATTAAAACCGGTTTATCGCACTGTCAATGGTGTGAGAATCGGCGTTCTTTCCTACTGCAACCGCACCGGCAGAGATTACAACGACCGCCCCTTCATGGACGCATCATTTGACCGCTATGGATACGCCTATTTTTCAGCGGACAATATCCTGCGCAGCATTCCACCAGCAGATGAAGACTGCGACATGCTGGTGGTCTATGTTCACGGTGGTTGGGAATACGAAATTTCGCCCACAATGCTCGGTCGGGATGACCCAGGCACCGAGGATGACCTCGCCTTTCGGGAAACAATAGCCGTGGATTCCGCCACTCGCGAGCTCGAACATCTCTGCATTGATCTTGGAGCAGACCTCGTGATTGGATCACATCCCCATGTTTTGCAGGGGTTTGAAGTCTATAGCGGCACATTCATCGCCCACTCGATGGGCAATTTCGCCCTCGACCAGAATTTCTTTGAGACCTGGGCTTCAGCAATGATCTGCACCGAGTTTGACCGCGATCAGATCAGCAAAGTATGGACTGAACCGATTTTCGTCGATAACTACCGTCCCACTCCCGCCACTGGCGCATTAGGCAGAAAAATCCTTGACCGGCTGGCAGATTATTCCTACGATCTGAACGCCATCGTCGTTCCAAATTACGAAACCATGCGCGGCGAAGTCGTCCTCGACCCCGCCTCACTCCATCGCACCGAGCGTGAGTTCCGGGTTGGCGCGCAGATGCGATACATTGACGAGTTGGAGATTTATCGCTCGGAGCCAATTCGCCTCAATGGCGGCGGTTTCCCGGCTGAGATCATCGACATCAGCCCGAACATCCCGGATGCAGACTTGCGCGTCAGCCTGGGACGCGACATCATCCTCGTCGGCAACATGGAACAGGAAGGCGCGGAAATCTGGAACTACAACTCAGCGTATGAAGGACCGGTGGAAGATGTCGTTCATAGCGGAACGCGATCTTCGCATCTGACTCGCAACCAAGGCTGGCGAGACGGCATAACTGATCTAACCCAAAGAATTCCCACCAGCGTCAATGATAGGCTAACACTGGCTGGCTGGCTTCGTACCACTAATAGCAACGACGGCGGTCTAGTGGCTCGTTATTATATGTATCGCTACAATAACGAGAACCGGTATATCGTTGGTGATGAAGTCGCTGAAGGGCGTTTGCAAGGCGATCATGACTGGATGTATGTCTGGCAAAACCTGACAGTTCCGAACAATACCGATTTCATTAACGTGCGTTGGCAATTGTTCGGCGCAAACGCTGGCGAGAATCATATTTGGTGCGACGATGTGGAATTAATCAAATGGGATGAAGTAAATTCGTTCGACGGGGGCTTGAGCATTGATTATCCGAACGACCTTTATTATCTTCAAGTTGAAGGACGAGCGCCGATGGACTCGATTTTTGTAACATACCGAACTGTGACGTTAGAAATTCATTAATTCGGGCTTTTTCAGGCAAGTTCACATAAAATCCAAGCAGGATTATCATGAGCAATTCAGCTTTAATTCGTATTCTTTTCTCCTTACTGGTCATACTGTCATTTGCGGCAGTCACCAGCGCCGAAAGCCAACAAGATGTGGTTGGGTACTGGACATTCAACCTCGAACCGGGTTTTAATCTGGTAACATTTCCCGTTATGCCAGACACACCCACACTTGACGCGGTCTTTGGCAATCGCCTTGGCGATGTTGAAGTTTCCACTTGGGACAATCGCATCAATGGCTACCGCTGGGCAAGGTTTAACTCCGAAACCTCCAGTTGGGAAGGCAATTTATTCATTCTCAGGCGCGGCGTTGCTTATTGGGTTAATCTTCTTGATGCGCCCGGGCAACAGAGCATTCGCGTGGTTGGGCATCCTGAAGTTTATTCCCGCACCCACGAAACTGAAATTGCCACTGGCTGGCGATACTTTGGGCCTACCTCTGGCAAAACACAACCGCTTGACCAG
The DNA here is from genome assembly GCA_964484805.1 of uncultured bacterium. GTDB lineage: Bacteria > Electryoneota > AABM5-125-24 > Hatepunaeales > Hatepunaeaceae > CAZAGU01. The sequence continues at coordinate 2,714 of CAZAGU010000081.1, read as the reverse complement.
TTTACTGCGGTTTCACAGGGTGATCTATTAATCGCGTGGAATAACGACAACAGCCGATTTGAGATAGCCGAAGCGCAGGCTGGCGGAGCTTGGCTTGCCAACACATTCAACTCTCTGCAACCCGATCATGGATACATCATTCACAAGCAAGGCAGAGTTGTGCGGCGGATCGGCGAAGAACGCAACAGCGACGGTGTGTTGTCTAATCCCGGCGATGACGATCAGGGACAGGACATGGATCCAGTTGAACAGATGTTTGATAATGGCGTTATTGAAATGCCACCCTACCCTGTGATCGTGGGCAACAAAGACGGTTTGCCCGTATGTTTTCAGGATGGACGGGCTTGCGATGGTGGATTCATCGTGCAGGTAGTCCGCGAGACGATGCAGATGGATGTCGAAGGCGGCTTTGAAGCTGTGCATGAAGTCATGGCTGAGTACGAAGTTTTTTCTGGCGGCGTAGAACCCGGCAAGTTCCGCATTCCACTGACCGTCAGCGCTCAGCCCGAACATCTTAACGTTGGCGATAGAACAATGCTGATCGTCAAGGGTCCCAACAATTCTGAAACGCACTCACAAACTTTTCAAGTCATTCCCGGCGAACGTTTCCTGACCGACATCGGTTTTGATTCACCGCTGGCAACGTCCTCAGATGAATTGGTAATACCGACTGCTTTCTCATTATCTTCACCTTTCCCGAATCCGTTCAACGACCGTTTCTCGCTTGAGTTCAACTTACCGAATACTGGCGTGGTAGCTTACAGCATTTACGATTTGAATGGCAGGGAAGTTCGGACGAATCAACTGCCACTGACGCAGGGACGGCATCGCCTGACGATTACTGCTGGAGATTTATCGGCAGGATTGTACATCGTTGAAGTTAAAGCTGGCAACAGCCGCGGCTTGGCGAAGATTGCGCACCTGAAGTAGATTGTTTTCAAGACAATAATCTTGCCACGAAAAACCAGCAGTCAGATCAATAAAATCTGGCTGCTTGTTTTTCTCTCTGGTGGTTGGAGTTGTGTGGCATGTCCTTGATTCGCAATAGCATGAACAGCTTTAAGCCGTAGCCCGGGAGCGACTGCATCCCGGGGAAAACTCCCTATCCGTCATTGCAATGACGGCTTTAGCCCGCCGAAGCAATCTCAAAAAAGTTCGAGAATCACCTTCACCACCTTTGAGTGCGCCAAACGCACCCAACCACGTCGTACCGGCGAAAGCCGGTACCCAGATTTGATTATTCAGGGTTATCTTCCTTATGTCATACCTGCCTTCGCAGGTATGACAGCCGACGTTGTCCGCTGTGGGTCAAGTCAGACATGTTTCGCCCAGCATTCCCACGCAGGAGCGTGGGAACGAGTAGCTCCCACTATTCCACCTTGTTCCCATGCTCCTGCGTGGGAACAATTATTAATCCGTTTAATTCGTTAAATCTGTTGTGCATTCCCTCTACCTCACCAACATCACCTTCTTAGTATTACTTATGCCATTTGCTGAAAGGTTTAGGAAATACACACCTGCGGGAATTCCTTCAGCATTCCAGGCAAGCTTATGATGACCAGCGCCAAGGTTGCTGTTGACTAACAGGTCAATCTCTCTGCCATTCATATCGAAAATCGCTACCCGGACTTCTTCCTGCCTTGGCAAATCGAAGCCAATGGTGGTGGTGGAGTTGGATGGATTCGGATAGGGTGCTGCCAGCGCAAAGCTATTGGGGAAGGCGGGGTCAACAAGTTCCACGCCGTTGTACAGTGGGTCGGGCTCGGTGCGAATAAGCCATGTTCCATATTCTGAACTGGAACCACAAAGAAGATATCCGCCGTCTTCCATCAGTAACATAGAACTGAACCTCTCCCAAGCATAACGACTTCCAAATGACTCACGCCACTGATATTCACCATCTGCATCAACTCGGAAAAGATATAAATCATAATCATTAGTCCCACCAGCAGCAAAACCGCCGTCGGAGGTCTGAACAACAGCATTAAGGTTAATGCCACGACGGAATTCATCATATATCCGTTGCCAGATCAGTTCACCATCAGCATCTATGCGAACCATGATGGCTTGCAAGCTGTCAGATGAGCCAAACCGTTGCGTACCGACAAGACAATAGCCTCCATCGGAAGTCTGTACTGCCCCGGCACATACCTCTCTTAAAGCTGTCCCATAAGATTGCTCCCAGATGACTTCGCCGTCGGTGTTGATCTTGGTCGCATACATATCGATTTGATCGCCGTTCCCTCTGTCTATGCTCCCGGTAAAAAGAAATTCATCGTTCCTGTCCTTGAGAATTTGATACAAGCCGGTGTTCCCGCTTTCGTAAAAGTGACGATGCCAAACCACCTCACCTTCGCCATTTATCTTACCGGCACGATCACGACTGACTACAAGAAAGTTGTCATCTTCGGCAGGCGTGCAGTCGTCAATGTGTCCAATATCATATTCATCTGGACTAAAACTCATCCAGATCAGCGCGCCTTCACTGTCCGTGCGCACCATCATGGGCACGCCGCCGCTATGACCCACTAAAACATAACCGCTGTCAGGAAGTTGAATCATACTGTTTGCTTCATCGTTCATGTGTCTGTCTAACGGCATTCCTGCATAGAATTGGTGCCAAAGGTGGTTACCCAAAGAATCCGTTTTTACCAGAGCAAAATCTGAATCTCGCCTTTCTTCATCACCACACCATTGTTCTCCGCAGACTGCAA
>CAZAGU010000080.1:13530-15116 GCA_964484805.1 uncultured bacterium | reverse complement strand
CGCCTGACAATGGGTTTTGGGCCTATGGAACGTTAAGTAGTGCCAGTACAACATCAATCTCCTGAATCGGTTTGACAGCGATAGTGTTAAGCTATCCGAAAATAGCCTCGATTATGGTGTCAGAGATCGATCTAGTCCCAATTCAGGTCAAGTTTGCCTTGATGATCAGGGTCAATATTGTTTTCAATTTGTGCAACCCTACTTCGGTTTGAAAATGGTCACCCTCTCTTCAGAAGGAGAAGTCGTCGGTGATCCTAACGGCAGGCTCATTCTCGACGATCCAGATATAATCGACCACCCGTGGTGGTCATTTAGCACCAATGGTATAAATGTCTTTTTCGATGATAATTCCCATATTTTTGCCGTGAATGTAAGAGGCGAAGTCCTATGGGACAGACATTATGAGCTACCTGAGATTGATGAGTCCTTCTTCTTGGGTCGCTATATCATGTCACCCGATAAGCGGAGTATTTTTTACCTGAACACGCATTTGCAGGATGAGGAAGCTCAACAAATGAATGGCTTGTGTCTAAAGTTTAGAATTGAGGATGGTGAACTGGAGTGGCGTTCGTTCACTTCGTCTATCAACCAATTCTATGGTGAGATAGTCTTTGAACTTACTGATGAAGCGGCTTATCATGTCGTTGACTGGACAGGGGACTCCTGTACGGTTTTCGCCACCGATTACAATGGAGAATCAATTTTAGCTCAATCGTATGCCATTGATCGCGATCTCCAGACTACTCGAATCTTTGGCAGTGCGCCTGCATCCGATGGTGGTTTCTGGATCGGCTTTGAGGAACACAGCGACCAGGGTCTTGACTGCTACCTTCAGAAATTTGATCGTCAACACGGTTTCTCACAGCGGGTCTATCCCTACGCTGAGCCAGAGCCAGGTGAATATGATCCCGGTTTTTATTATCCCCAGATCAGCCTGATTGAATCTGATGGTGTCAACTGGATCGTCCCGATGAAGTCAGTTGGTTGGGGCATACAAGCCATCACCCAGAACGGCGAGCGGTTGAATGGCAATTATGGTTGGTCAAGATGCGATTCGCTCCTCCACAACGATAGAGATTATTTTAAAACTGTTCCTGATGAAGAAGGTGGTTTGTGGCTGGCGCTGTACTCGACACAAGTTGGGTTGCGGGCTTGGCATTTTGAGGCGACTGGAGGTTTGTCTGAGGGCTGGAGCGAGGAAGGTGAAGGCGTTGCCAGCCTCGATCGCCGCCCGAGCCTCACTGACCTCTTCAGTCTTCCCGACCAGAATTTCCTGGCAATATACTCCGGTGTAGCCGTTGTTCCCGGCAGTCCACTAATATCGGCCAGAAAGAATTACTACATCCAGCATCTGTCCGATGACAATGGCGGTGGATCGGCGCCGTTACATCCCAACGCGCCAGTGGCGTTTGAGCTGAATAGCCTTTATCCCCAGCCCTTCAACTCCCGCCTGCAAATAATCTATTCAACACCCGAGGCGGCGAAAGTAAGGCTGAAAGTGTATGATCTAACAGGCCGGCAGGTTGATGCTCGAACCTTGGCGACTCGTCAGGCTGGCGAACAGCGCTTAAATCTCGATGCCTCCG
>CAZAGU010000080.1:0-13430 GCA_964484805.1 uncultured bacterium | reverse complement strand
ATTGGCGGTCGGGTGTGTATTTTCTGACGATGAAGTATGGTGCGAGCCGAATCACACGGAAAGTGGTTTTACTCCGCTGATAGTGTTTTGATTTAATAATTTGAAGGAACATTCTCATGTATAAGGCAAAATTATTTACGATACTGCTAACACTGACTGTTCCGCTGGTCTTGATGGCTCAGCCGGATGTTCGTTGGGAAATGACTTACGGCGGGGAGGGGCACGAATACGCCCGAGCCGTCACGGAATTACCTGACGGCGGATTCATTTTCGCCAGTAGGACAGGATCTTTTGGTCCAAATCCACCATTCAATAATGCCTATTGGGCAAAGGTAAGCGCCGAGGGTGAAATTCTCTGGTTCAATACCTACGGTCGGGAATACAATGATGAATTTAGTGCAGCGGTTATTCTCGGGGATGGAAATTTCATCTTTATAGGCACCAGCGATGGTTTTGCGGAAGTGCCGCGGAACCGACCAGTGGCTGTAATCTACACTCCTGAAGGTGAGCTTATCCGCGATATTGACCTGAACAATGTAACACAGCGTGCGCCATGCGCCATGGTGGTAACTCCTGACGGCGGATGTCTGATTGGGTTGAATGTCCGTGGAGAGAGAAGATGCGGTCTCGTCAAGCTGAATGTCCAGGGCGACATAGAATGGCAAACTGCGTATGGAATCGCTGATCATAACAGTATTTCGGTATCAGAGGAAACATCATCTATTACAGTGACTGGCGATGGCGGCTACCTCCTGGCTGGGACTATTCAACAGAATGCGGAAGGTCAGAATCTCCCCTATCTAATCTATTTGGTAAAGGTCAACTCGCAGGGTGAGATGGAATGGGAACGGACTATCCGCCATGAAAACGACTGGTGGTGGTATGCATATAACATGATAGTAACCAATGACGGGGGGTACGCTATCAAAGGAAATTTGAGAAATCTCGAAACGCGAGAAACCAATTTCTATCTCATGAAAGTTGATTCCGAAGGAAATCCACAGTGGTACAGGATTTATGAAGATTTTATAAGCGGAGGTTCGAGCAAAATTATAACTATGCCCGACGGCGGATTTTTGCTTGGAGGTACGATTAGGGTTGGCGAAGAAGATCCAAATGGTGATGTGCTGATCATTCGCACCGACTCTGACGGTGAAGAAATATGGCGCGAGTCGTATGGAACCGAAATGAATGAAGCATGCTCCGACATAATACTTTGTGAAGATTTTGGCTTAGCTGTGTTAGGTTATCATGAGGTGAGCAACAGCCGAGATGATATTTACCTCATCCGCACCGAGACCGACCACACCTCCAACAACCCGCTCCGCTGGCGCGACCGCCCCTCCATCGTCTATGAAGTCACTGCCGGCGAACTTCTGCAAACCACCTTGCGAGCGGTGGATTATGACGATGACGAGGTGGAAATCACGCTGTTAGCCAACGACCTGCCCGAAGACTTCCCGGTGGAAGTGTTGGCAGGCGAAGGCCTCGCCATTGACCTGAACAGCGAAGACTATCAATTGGGCAATTACGCCTTTCATGCCGTTGCTTTTGATGGCGAATATACGGACACCATCGCCGTCTCGATCCTCTTGCTCAATCCGGCGTTGACTGCCTCGGAAGAAGCATTTTCCCTCGAAACTCTCGCGGGCGATGAGCTAAGAGTACCCTTTCAACTCCACAATGCCAACGACGACACCTTGCACTGGAGCGGAACCGCTTGCCTGCCCGGTGAAGCAGGCAACTACATGGTTGGAGACTTACGCGCCAATCTGACGCTGGATTCGCTATTCGACGAGATGGTGACGATCAAAGCTGTCTGTTTCGTCGAGGAACACTACTATCTGGCTGTTTCCTCGGCGCCGGATAATTTTATCGTGGAAATGGATCGCGATGGCGAAGTCGTTAACATTTCGATTCAACCGGGCGAATCGGAAACTGGCTTCACCGATCTGGCTTGGGACGGCGAGAATCTCTGGGGCGTGGACGGGAGAATGATTTGGATACTCAGCCTCGATGATGATGTGTTAGGCATGTTCGAGGGTCCGTTTGAACAGAACCAGGCAATTTGTTACGATAGTAAACAACGATTCGCCTGGGTTTCAGGTATCTCGACGGACATTGTGGGCGTGGATGTCGATGGCGAAGAGGTGGCGCGTCTCAACCGGCAAGGGCTGGACATCTACGGGATGGCTTACTGGCGTGGCGATCCCGACGGAATGAGCCTCTATTTCCTTACCAATCCCGGCGACTACCAACAACTTCTTTACCGACAGAATCCCGATGAGAACGATCCCCAGCTGGTGTTTGAATTGGATCAGCCGGGGCGAGCCGCTCCGGGCGGTGTGTTTATCTCGGTGGACTTTGATGGCGGCGAAACGGCAGTGCTGATGACAGCGGCGGCGGGGCAATTTCGCACGACTGCCAACGTTTGGCATATTTTCTCCAATACAAGTTGGATGACGCTAACACCGGAAGCAGGGGCTATTGATCCTGATTGCGACCTTGATATCTCGCTAACTTTATCCGCATTGCCGACCAAGGAAGAGCCTTACGAAGGCATACTCAAATTCCAGCACGATGGCCAGGGGAGCGGATTTGAAATCCCGCTCAGCCTCAGCGTCTTACCGAATGGGATTTCGCCGGATCACCATTCTTCGCTTCCGGATCGAATTGCAATTTCTGTCAGTCCCAATCCGTTTAACGCTATGGCGAGCATCACCATTTTGCTACCCGAAGCGGGGCGCTGGACACTGAAAGTGTATGATCTGAACGGCCGGCTGGTTGATGCTCGAACCTTGGCGACTCATCAGGCTGGCGAACAGCGCTTAAATCTCGATGCCTCCGATTGGCGGTCGGGTGTGTATTTTCTGACGATGAAGTATGGTGCGAGCCGAATCACGCGGAAAGTGGTTTTACTCCGCTGATAGTGTTTAAACGTTGGCTTCGTCGGCATTGATGCCACCAAATTTCCAACAGGTGAATATCTCATTCATCTTTGGGAAAATTTACCCCTGACAATTCCCGTGAGTTGTCTGAAATAGAGATTTGAGCCAGGCTGTCCCACGTCAAAAGTTTATCCAGCACTGAAAGCCGTTGGGCTGTGAACACTATGCGAGGGCATTTTTATACCTCCGTTGTAGAATGATCCGTTGCTATCTCAGCAAACGCTCTAAGAGTGTCGATGATTGATTGAAGCATGCCTTAATACAGCTTCGACAAGCCGGGTGACCAAGGCATTTCAAGGCTGGATGGCCTTTTGACGAGGGAGGGGGGTGTTCAGGAAGTATTGTGGAATTTGTGGTGGAAATCGAAGGCTATTCAGGTCGCAATCGGAAAGTCAGCGTTAATAATGATTGAAAAACCGGAGAAGAAAAATAAGAAAAACAAATATTGCTCTTGACTTTGTGAAATTTGGAGTATAGATTAAAGAATAGATTATCTAACGCCTATTCCTGTCTCCCTAAACGCATTGTAAGAAATTTAGTTTGAATTTGTGAGGTTCGGGATGTTATGTAAGACTAAGATAGATTTGTCAAACGGATGTTCGCCTTTCGCACGCTGATTTGCTTTCGGTGTGAGAGAGGTGTTTTTTGGTTTTTTGAAAGAATAAATCGATATTTTGCGAGAAAGATAAATCATGTTAAAACAAAGGATAACCATGAAGAAGAATCAATATTTACTCACAATCCTAGTCGCCCTCGCCCTACTGGTCTGCGTGGGAATGGGATGGGGCTTGGAATGGGCAGACAGGATTCAGATCACTAACCATACCAGTGGAATGATGTCAAATTTGTATTTTGATGCAAAGGCAGACGCTGCAGGTAACTTTCACTTATTCTATTTCCTCGACGATGTGCAAGATTCAGTCGGAGTGTATTATACTAAATGCGATGGGGAAGGACGCATTTTGATTAACCCGATGCTCATCTTTCCAGGTCTTAATGAAGACCGTTTTTGGGAATCTGGGAGGGCTATGTGTGTTGACCCAGATAATAATGCCCATATCCTTACCAAAGATGATCATGAGTATTATTATGCAATAATTGATGAAAACGGCGAATACATACATGAACCAGCGATTATCGAAGGGCTTGCACATCCTTGGTATGGAGGAGTTTTATCTCCTGTTTCTTCAGCTATGAGTCACTTAGAAATGACTTCTGATGGCAACCTTGTAATGGAATGTTCTGATTTAGTCTCACGTGAAGATGAAATTAAGGCAATTACTTACACAAGATTCACTCCAGAAGGCGAACTTATTGACAGCACACGCATTGTGCACTGGGCTGAAAATGAATCTGTATGGGGACCCACTCGATTCTATTTGGACCAAAATGACAACATGTACTTCACTTGGCGTTTGCTTAGAACAATCCCGAATGGAGGCAATACTGGTCGATTCGCAATGGTAACCGCCGCGGACTCTGTGGTTGTTGCTAATTATCAAGCGCCTCAGCATCGTGAATTTGTAGGGGCATCTTCTCTTGGTGGAGTTACCACAGATTCACATGGCAATATCTATTTATTGCTCAGTGAAAGCGCTGAAAATGGGCTTGTCATTATAAGAAAGATGAATTGTGATATGGAGGTATTGGCGGATGTTGAAATGGGTTATTCAGGTTTTTCGCATTTTCTGGAGGTGATTTTTTGTGCAAACGATACAATCTATGCAATTCATTTTTCACCACATGAAGGTTATGATGAAAATTGTTTTCTTATGGCAGTAGATACAACTGGCAATCAAATTGATTCGCTGGAAGCTGTGCCGTATGCATCTGGCGCGCGAATTCATGCAATGATGGTGGATAATGAAATCTATATAATATATCTCAGCCGAGGTGATGATGACGATCAATATGACGTTTATATGAGTCATACTATTTCCGAATCTGCAATTATTTCTCCTAATGAACCACTAAGTTATAGTTTGGTAGAGGTTTTCCCGAATCCCTTCAACAACGCCTTCAACATTATACTTCCGCCGGAAAATCGAGGCTCGGTTCTGGTCTCCATATTCGATATGAACGGAAGGAAGGTTTTCCAGACTAATCATTCATCAAACGTCGGCATCGTCAGCATTGATGCCACAAATTTCCCAACAGGCGAATATATAGTTCACCTTAAATCGGAAAAGTTTAGCCAGACAATTCCAGTGAGTTGTCTGAAGTAGTAAGGGAACCCAGTGCTTTAAAAACGTCCAATCAGTTGTTCTCCCTTATGTCATACCTTCGAAGGCGGGGATCCAGTTTCAATATTTCAGGGTCATTCTTCCTTCCCGTCGTACTGGCGAAAGCCGGTACCCAGACTGAGAGTTTTGGCATTCCCACGCAGGAGCGTGGGAACGAGTAGCACCCACTAGTCCACCTTGTTCCCATGCTTCAGCGTGGGAACAATTAATCTGTTTTCTCTGTTTCATCTGTTGTGAATTAAGGGAACATCACCATTCCATCACCATTCCGTCACCGTTCCGTCATATCTTCTAACCCTTACCCACTGTGCGTTACCGCCAATTATGTGACGATGTGACGATTTTTCCTCGAGCCCCACCCCCTAACACAAAGCGGCTCTTCCCATTGTCAGAAAGAACCGCTTGAAAAATGTATCTTGGAGGACGATCAGTCGAAATTGACCCGCAGGCGCATGTCAATCACACGATCTTCATACTGATCGAAATCAGTGACGTAAGTCGCCGACACCAGCAATCTGCCCATCGGGAATCCCACCACGTTGAAACTCATGCGGTCGTTCTGCCAGCCGTAAACCGGATGATGCAACCGTCCGTAGCTTATCACCGTGCGAATGGATTCCACCACACCCACCGACAAACCCGGATTGATCGTCAGGTTGAAATCTTGCTTGCGAAGCGTGTTCGCGAGATAAATGTCATTGATGCGCAAAGCAATGGTGCCATATTCATCGTATCGCCTGAACAACAGCGGCGAGTCAAAGTTGCGATAATTGTCCGCAACCAACGGCTTTAACATCAGCGTATGGTTGACATCCATGATGCCGCCGAAGGTGTTGTCATCGAATGTCGGACGAACATAATGACCGCCCTTATCGCCCCACATAATGCGGAAATTCGTCCATTTGTAAGTCTGTGGAACATCGATGTAATTCAACGCCATGGACGGCAACCCCGCGTAATCTCCTCGCTGGTTGTAGCGTCCAAAGCTCACCGCCCAGCCGCTCTCGTCTTCCCAGATGCCATACAGACCGCCAATGGCAAATTGCATCGGCAGTTCGACGACCGCGCCAAGGCTGATGCGGTCCATGGAGTCAGGTTGTGTCGAATAGCCGACCATGGGCGTGACGATTGAGTATTTGTATTTCGCGCGAAGCGACATCACCTTCTCGATGCTGCCCGGCTTATGCAGGTAATCCATGCCAGCGGCGATGTTCAAGGCATCGAGATTGTAAAAGGCATAGCTACCAAAGCTACGATTTGGCTTGGTGCCTTCACTGTTCTTTTCGACCAGTGTGCCCTTCAGAATTAGTCCCTTCACCGGCGTTGGCAGATAGCCACCCACGCGAAGATCAATTTTAACGGAATCAAATTTATCGTGTGTGTAAAGCTGTTGGAATTCCCATGAAGGGAAGCCGCGGCGGTCAAGTAGGCGCAATCTGCCCAAAAATTTGGAAGCGCTGACATTTGCATCCGGCGGAATATTGCCATCTTCCTGTGTCCAAATCTCGTTGGTTTCCTGCCATGATGTTGTCATCTCCGCGCTGTGGAAGCCAATCTGTGCCAAGGCTAAAGCGGGAATGAGTAAGGCTACCAGAATTATCGCAACACCTCTCATAAAGTTCTCCTTTTATAACGATCTGAAGTTTCTAAAAAATCCGGCGCGGATTTGACTGTCAAAACGCCAGAAAATATAATATCAGAAACTTCGAAGAGCATTGAAAGGCATAGCCTGACTTTTTAGGGCATCATGTTCAGAAATTTTGCCCGTCAAACTAAAACACAGTTGGGATTACTAATTGCTTACAATCATACGCTTGATTACTGTTCGTTCATTGCTGTTAATCCTGAGGAAATAGTTACCCGCCGCTAATGTCCGATCCAGCGGCAGATGAACATCCACAGTGCCCTGACCAATGAGCATATCACCAGAAGAAAACAACTTCCTGCCAGTAACATCAAACACTTCAAAGTTAATCGTTGATGTTTCTGCGAAGAAATGCTTGAGCCGCATCCCCCGATTGCTCTGGTATTCCACCAGATAATCTGAGCTTAACTCTGCTGACGGCGCATTAGTGTAACTCAATCTCATATTCATCTGATGGCTGCCTTCGGGTAGTACGGGCAGTTGAACAAACACTCTGCGTCCACGTTTTTCGGCATCAACGGGTATGCCATCAACGACGCATTCAACAGGATTCAGGCTGTCAGAAGCTAGCATGACAAGCAGGGTCTGATGGGTGGTGTTTGCGCCATCCCAACAAAACTGAAGATTTCTTTTTGATCCAGTCTGATGGACGTTCCGCACGGTAGAGAGTTCATCCCAGTAGTCTGCCAGTTCATCTCCGAGAAACCAGTGCAGATAGGGATAGTCATATTCCAGCCAGGCAAAAAGATTGAGCGCTGTTTCGTAATAGCCTTCTGTTCTGGCACCAAGAAAATGAAAATGCACTCCAGTCAAACAAAAATAGCCACGGTTCAGCGAATTTTCCAGAAAATCGTTCATGTAGAAGTTTGCATTGTCAAACCACGATACACTGTTTACATGCCAGATAAATTTGTTATGCCTGAAGATGCGTCCGAAATCCGATGTCATATCGTAAATGGGACTGCCATCAATAATGCGGACGTTATTTCTGAACAAAGTCGGCACAACCGATTCAGTGTGCTTATGTCCGGGAAAGCGGAACATGGTAAAAACACGATTGTAATCCAATCCCATCAATTCCAGGTCTTCGACGATTCTGACGAATCGCAGGCTATCGCCAGCCGGATCAATGTAGTTAAATTCCCAGTCTATCGGGGGGACTTTGATGCAATCAACGCTTGGGGTGTGGTGCATTCCATGAAGCCCCAGGCAGGTCTGATCTGCGTATTTCCAATCCTCTGAATGATCCTGCACCTTGCGCAACCACTGGTGATATTCTGGAGGCGCTTCAACAGCCATTCGCTTGAAGCTGTGAGCATTCTGCCAGATTTCCTCCTCAGGATCATAGTAAATGTACCTATGGAAACGTTCAAACCCTGGATTTCTCATAATATCTTCACCGGTGCTGGATTTTATGCAAAACGCATCATCCATGAAGACATTACATTCATCGCCAATATAACTGTAGTTAACCGAGATTGCCCCTTGTCTTCGTTGGTAAATTTGATTTCATATTTTGTCCACTCACCTTGAATGAAGTGAAGGACTTCAGCATTCAGAACCTTACTGCTGGGCCAATCGCGCACTGTGACGGTGAAATAGCCGCGAGGATCAGTGCTGACGGGTTTGACACACATGCCAAAGGTGTATTCTTCACCCGGTTCGACGGTCTCCATTTTAACAATCGCTGCGGCTTTTATCGCAGATGTTGAATCTATCTTATACCGAAGTGAATACCGCCCCGAACGAACGACAGATGAGTCTGGCAGTTCATTATATTTTGGCGGATACCAATCTTTGAAATACCAGTCTCCGTATCGTTCCAAGCCATCGGTCAGCATGAGCAACGTAAATTTGACATCGGGGTAAATGTCAAGAAAGGACAGAATTTGCGATGTTACCGGTGTGGACGGATTCTGAGCGTCGGTTGGAATTGCCCAGTTAGGCGCGAGGCTCGGCAACTCGTCAAATGCCAGTGTTATCGCTTGTTCAGATGCTTCAGGATGTGGCGAAAACACGACAACATTGCCGCCTTTTTCATTCACAGGATATGGATTCGTATCAACAATGCGGAATTCAGATGCAATGACATCACCGTCTTCGAGAATCGGCGCAATGTTTTTTAATCCAGACATATTCGTGGCATAAGGTGGTGGTGAGAGCATCAAATCCAGATCGAGGCCATCGGGGACGATTTTGTTGACAGGATGCAAGGGATTGGAAAAAGCGATGCTCATTCGATTGTCATGGTCTTCTATGCGACTGAACACCTGAAAGGGGAAGCGGTCATGGTCATTTATCACCCCATAGAGCGAGGCGCAGATGGTGTCCGACGTGGCATTCCAGAAGGAAACTCTGGCTCCGGTATCCAGGGGTATGCGAAGCTGAAATCCATTTTCATATCGTACTGTAGCATGGCTCTCGATATTGACCGCAATTGTCATTTCAAACGGGGAAAACTGTAGTCTATAGCGAACGTCAAAGTCCTGCAGGTGATTGGCACCGTCATAAAATTCAGAAACAGTGCAAACATACTCGCCGATACCATTTGTTTGCCATTCAATGGTACGAGGGGAGTAGCCTGAACAGATGGTTGTTGAAAATGTCGGGAATCGTCTGGAGTCTTGTAGTGAGTCGCTCCAGAGGGTGAAAGAATGGTGGTGATGATGCCTTTTTTATAATCACCACCGAAATCATCAACACAATCGACCTGCCAGCCATATTCACTGATGATCATCGCCTCTGAAGTATGATTGAAAACTAAAACTGAAAATAACAAAAATAACCAATGTCTTAAATTCATTGCATCTCCAAAATGAATCACTAAACCTGAACATAAAAACATATATGGATAGTTATACCAGAACATGATGAGTGCTAAAACATCATGCTCTGGTATTTCAAAGTTCCGAACATGGAACGCCTGAGAACAGGCGGGAGTTCCTGAGAAAGTAAGAAAATCACCGCAAGATAATACAGACTGTCGGTTTAGCCCATTCTGCTTATTCTACGTCAAGCCACACACCAGTTGGTGACACGCCTGATCCTACGCTGTAAATCGGTTCAACATACACACGAATGCCAAATTGTCCATCCTCATAAGGTAGCGCTACTTCGCCATTGTACGAACCGCAGAAAGTCTCATCAGCACTCGATTCATCAACTGCTAGGGCGGGTTCATGGTTGTTCGTCCAGTACAGGGCAACAAAGAACTGCACGTTGTTAAATGTGTAGTCCACATCGTAAATCGCCGAGCCAATTGCCTGATCGGCGTTGTTCACCAGATTCACCGCTTCGCCGTCGGGGTAGTAAAAATCACCGTTCTTCAGGAATTCATTGAAGCCATCAATATCAAACGCGACGTTCGCGCCAGATGTTGTGATGATCTCAACTTGCCGCAATCGAGCCCCCACCCAGCCTTCCGGCTTCACAAAGCGCGAGAATGCCCAGAAACCAGCCCAATCTGTATATTGTCCTTCAAACTGCCCATCGTCATTTTGTAGCCAGATTCCTCTCGGCGGCACGACGCAATGCACTTCAATCTGAGCCTCGCCACCGTTGGATGAAACCGTAATCACATCGTCATATTCGCCTGAATCCACCAAGTCGCGGTCAATGGTAACGACCACTTCAACAGCATTGCCCTCGACATCGCCATGATCCGGCGTAATGGACGCGATCCAGGGCACATGTTGATCCATCTCCCAGACGAGAGTGCCGTTGCCGGTGTTGCTGATCCAGAATCGACGCTCAATGAAATCACTGTCAAAGTCCAAGCTGTGTGTGTTCACGCTGAGTACTGGCGCTACGTCCATCTTCAGCGTCACATCCTGGCTCCCCGGTTCTGAAGTGATGGTTATCGCCTGCTCGTAATGCCCGGCGGGCAAATTCAACCGATTGATGCCGACAGTTACTTCCGATGAACCATTGGATAAATTGCCTTCATCTGGCGAAACTGAAGTTACCCAAGGAATTGTGTGATTTACGACCCAGTTCAGCGTTTGCTCACCGTCGTTAATGATGCTGAAACTGAGGGCGCTGTGAGTAGATCCGAAGTCGAGAACTTCTGGAGCAACCGAAAGAGCATAAGGCACTTCCATCGACAAGTCAACGGTCTTGATGCCGCCGTTTGACGAGAATTCTATTGTGCCGACATACTGACCAACTGGCAAGCCCATTCGGTTGACATCCACCTTGATCGTATCTGGAACGTCCTCAGTGGAGCCGGACATCACGCTTGGAAGCGCCCAGGAAACCATTTGGGTAATCTCCCAATCGACAACATCCGTGCCTTCGTTGGATATTATCAACGGTAATTCTTGGATCTCAGTGCCGAAATCCAGTAGTTCAGGATCAATCTTCAGTAAGGGACCCTCTGCGATCATCGTTACTGGAATCGGCAGGATTCCGCCATTTGAGGTGAAGGTGATTTCGCCATTATATTCGCCCGGTGTTAAACCACCGCGATAAACAAAAACGACAATCGGCGTGATCTCCCAATCGGTCTCGGCGGATTCAGGTTCAATTGTCAGCCACTCGACGTTGCTTGTGGCTGTCCAACTAAGATGTTCGGTGCCAGCATTGGAAATATTTACGGTTGCTGAGTTTAATTCTGGCGGGAAATATAATTCCAGTGGATCCGCGTATATAATCGGCCCCGTCTTAATAATCGTCGCCACCAGACCCGCAGTTCCGCCGTTGGTCTGGATGAGAATCGGTTCGACTGCTTCAGGCTGATAGAGGTAGTCTCGGTCGGCGATCATCTGGATCGTCGCATCGCCAGTGGTGGAGTCGGACGCAGGATGCGTGCTCAACCATGGAACATCTTCCAGAATATCCCAGACCAGAAATCCTGATCCGAGGTTGCGGATGGCAAATTCAAGGTCAATGGTGTTTGCGCCGAATCGCAAGGTGTCAGCGCTAAGTAACAGTTGAGCCACGTCCATTTGCACAAGCACGCTATCGACAGCGCGGAGTGTGTCGAGTTGGATGGAAGATGTTGCGAGATTGACCCAGCTCGAATAGCGTCCGCCATCGAGTCCTTCGCGGGTAACATCCACATCAACGTTCTGCACCTGATTTGTTTCAAGCCTGCCACCGCTGGGATTTATGCCAGAAATCCAGGTGGTGTTGTCACCGGCGGGAGGGAGTACCGCCCAATCGAGGGCATCGCCAGTGTTGATGATGGTAAAGGTCATTGTCTGACCTGACGCGCCGAAGTCTAGTGAGTCTGCGCCATCAACAGCCAGTTCCGGGCGTTCGAGCACGAGGAGATAGACATTGCGCAACATACTACCTCGGCTGTTTTCCACAGTCACCGATAGTTCAGCAATGCCAGATGAATCTGGAGCGTGCCAGATGACTGAGTCAGACTCGGTGTCAGTGAGAAATTCCCCAGAATTGCAACGCCAGTCATAGCTGAGATCTTCATCCAGCGGGTTGCTTGCCTGAACGACGACGAGCGAGAGTGCTCCAGCGAAGGGATCAGGGGGATAGGCTCGAAGATCATGGATGACTGGAGTATCAGAATGAGGCGAATCGAGAGGATTGTCGCCCTTAATATCACAACTTGTGATAGCAAAAAGGCTTAAAATCAGGCTGATGACCAGCAGACGAATTGTGAAACCTCGCATTGAGGCACTCCTCATTAAATGTTCACAGCGGAAATTGCATGGGGTGGCGGTTGACATGGAAGCACAGAAAATTTCTCAACTTCCGCCAAAATATAATCATTGCAGGACATATTGTCAAGATTGGTTGAAACTATTGCTGTCAAAAATAACACAGGGACGGCTGAAACCGTCCCTGTGTAGTAGTGCAAGTGAAGACAAAAGTCTTACATAATTCGACATGCTATCGCAACAACAATAGCAAATATCGCAAGTATAATAGCAATCCAACTCATTTTGTAGGTCCGCATTTATTTTGCAACAATTTTATTAAGTTCTTCGCGTGAAAACTCAAAGTGATCCGAAATAACTTTCAGTTCGTTGTAATATGTTTGAACTTGCTGATAATCCACATCTGTAATGTTCATCCGGTTTTTTGAAGAAATAAAAATTTTGATTCCTTCAACTGATTTTAAATCATTCGCATAATTTGGAATGATACCAGCGACCACGGTAGTTCTGAAATCTTGGCGAAAAATATTAATTTTCTCTAAGTGGGTAAGTATGCCCATCTCTAAGGCATCATAAGTTGCTCTTTTACAGTGGTCTTTTGCCTTATGGATATTATCTAAAACCGTATCTTCATCACTGTCGTTAATTATAGATAAAAGACAGTGCTTCCCTGCATATCGAAGCTCATTAATCGCGGGAATTACTAATCCATCAATATTAAGATTTTCGAACATCTTAATATTTTCTTCGGCTATGCAAAATAAATCATGAAGCTCTACAAATTTGTCGGTGAACTTTGTGGTCATTTCAGCGCAAACCTGATTTTAGATATCGTCTTTTTCCTCTCTTGAATCATAGATTCAGTAATATATCTTCCCATATTTAGGCTAATATTGCCACTCGAATACCTCTTAACGAGTATCCTGACAAATTCTTCCTGTTTTTCCTTATGCGGTAATACGTATTGCACATC
>CAZAGU010000079.1:0-15258 GCA_964484805.1 uncultured bacterium | reverse complement strand
TCATTTTACCAGTAACATCTTCTCGGTTTTCACTTGGTCGCCTGATGCTACCTTCAGGAAATACACGCCCGCAGGCATTCCTTCAGCGTTCCAGGCGATCTGATGCGCGCCAGCGAGGAAGTTGCGTTGAGTTGACATAGCAGCTCGACCATTAATGTCGAAAATGGCAAGCGAAACGTCGGCGGCGGAAGGCAAAGCAAACTCAATCCGAATCTGTGAGTTAAACGGATTCGGGTAAACACCACTCAACGTCAGTTCTGTCGGGAGCGTTTCCGTAAGCTCCGGCGCCGCGTTCACACCATCAAACCAGTTGAACACAAACTGCATCAAATCCGCTTGGTACAAGGTGCGATTCACACCCGAAAGCGCTTCCAAGCCAAAGCCAAGGAAGACTGTCTTCGAGCCGTTCGCTTCATTCTCAAACCTCACGGCGCCAGCCGGTTCGTCTTCTAACATATCATAGTGGAATATTTCCACCGCCGGTGCAATCGCTTCCACAGTGCTCGGTCGCCATTGATTGCGCGCGCTCTGCCCACCGATCAGCAGAATATCGCCACCTTGCGCCACCCAATCGCCCTCGACTCCAATCAAATGCGCCTGTTGGTTCTGGCTGACAGAATCCGCCAAGGTTGTGAAGCCAAGATAGTCGCGGTAGAAATCCGTCGCTTCAGGATTGTCGCCCGCCGATTGACCCGTGATAAACAGATCGCCGCCGTTATCCAGATAGTTCGCCAATGCCGCTCGGCTGGATTCATTTAAAATATCAGCCCGTGCATCGCCAGTAAACCAGATGATTTTCTGGAAAAAGTTCAGGTGATCGCCTATTGCCACATGCGGTTGTCGTGTGGTAAATTCAGAATAAACAATACCCTTTTCTTCGAGAACATCCGTGAAATACTCTTTCCGATCCACACCGTTTTTACTGCCATCTTCAACCAGCAAAATTTCAGGGTTGCCCAGCACCACGCGGATGGTGTCTTGTGGCAACATTTCGCCATCTTCGGGACCGATCCAGATGACGATGTCCGCGAAAGATGGCTCTTGAACGGGGATGACATCAAACAACAGTGGACTCGCCAGCGCGCCGCCTTCGCCAATTGCAAGCTGCTCAATCGTCACCGAAGGGCGAATCGGATCGATGTTCGGGTGATCCGAGCGGAACTGAACAACAGTGTTATCGCTGTCATTGGGCTCCAATTGACCGGAGCGGAAAATGTCAACGTCAATGCGGATGGTCTCTTCGTCGTCGAAGATGCCATTGCCGTTGCCAATCGCTTCGCCATCCTCAACATCGCTGAAGCTGATCGAGCGGATCGTGTATTGCGCTATATCGAGCGCGGTGATGCCATGCCGATAGAAGCAGTTGTAGATCGCGCGGAAGTGGGGAGTGCCGTTGGTCAGGTCGCCATCGTCGTCGTCGGTGAGCATTACGTCGGCGAGATATTCGCCAAATTCCTGGGCATATTGATAGCGTGCGAAATGGAGCAGTGAATCGGAATATTGATTTCCCAGAATGCCACGAACTTCCCACATCGCCGCGGAAATGATGCGGCTGTCAGCATGAACTTCACCAACGATATCTTCGGGATAGTGCAGATTGTTTTCCAGATTTCGGATGTTGCCGTTATTGGGAATCAAACCACCTTCGCCCATGAGGTGATCGTCGGTGAGTGAGCAGGGGAAATAATCCGACCATGCTTCGTTCAATGCGCCGGATTCGTCCTCATAAGGCAGGGGATGACCGCCATAGACAGAACTCGTCACTGAATGCGTGTATTCATGGTAAATGACATCAGCGTAGTGGGCGAAATTATCCAAGTTATTGCCACGCCCGAAAAATAGACCTTGCGCCGAGCTGAAGGCATTGTCTTCCAGTTCTTCATAGCCTTCGCCACCCATGCCACAGATGGCGTTGATGGGTCTGTCCAAGCCGTCGAAATTAGGTGCGACTGACTTCCAGAAATCGTGGATATAGTTGACGTGAGTGTATAAATTCCGCTCGTCCACGCTTGCGAAATCGTCTGTCCAGATTACGTCAAATTCGCCTTCCGGGTCGTCATATTCCATCGAATAGTAGCCGTCCTCGCCTTCAAATTCATAAACATGCACATACCGTCCGTCGAGGGTGCCTTGTAACGTAATCGGGAATTCTCCCTCATCAATTTCAAAGTCGAAACTGCCGTTTTCATCGCTGAATAGTGAGTCTTCGTCGCTGTATTTGAGATTCTCGTATGCGAATACCGCCAGTTCCTGCTCGTCTGTGCCGTAAAGAGGGAAATGCCAGCCCTGAGTGCTGCCAGCGACTTCAACGAAGGTCACGCGGTTCTCCGCCGCAAGAATTTCACCGGATTCAGCATCGACGTAAATGGTCGGCTGAAGATGGGGAAGTTCGCTGTCGATTTCAACTCGGTAGGCTGCACGTAATTCCAGCGAGCTCGAAGTGGTTTCAGTGGGAAGTAAAACCTTCTCCGTGCGGATTTCACCCACTTTGGCTTGAATCGAGCTTGCGGCGATCTGATTGGCGTTGTCCGCGCTTAAGCTGAAACTGCCACTAGGTAACCTGGCAAAGCTTCGTGCTTTGAGTAATGCCAGCGCGCCGTTTTGATTGATGCTGAGAATAACCCAGGAATCATAGACGGGAGCACCGTTGTGTTCGGGCGTTACCGTTACGACCGTGTATTTGCCAGCGCGCGTGATTTCACTGACGGTGAAGCTCAAGCCATCCACACCAAGCTCAGCGGCATTTGCGCCAACGAAGCTCAATGATACGCGAGTGATTTCAGCGTCATTCTTTAAATCTGCGACCATTGGCAAGGGGCTACCCCAAGCGAGCTTAACAGCGCCAGAAGTGACGTAACGTTTGGCATTCCAGCTTGTGGACTGAGTCGCGGCTGAAATATTCCATGTGGTGGTGGAAATATCGCCGTTACCAGCGAGTTTCGCGGTGGCAGGTGATGCCGCGGGCAGAAGATCGCCCGTGTTTGAAGGAAGAATGCTCCAAGCCTGATTGGCAGAGATGGCAATTAAGCCAACTGCGATCAGGAAAAGACAACAGGTTGAAAATAAATCAGATACGCAAAATCGAGAATGCTTTCTCATCATAGCCTCCGGGTGCAAGAATAGTTAAAAACCACAAAAATGCTAATACTACAATATATTTCTAAAGCGTTGTTTTAGCAAGTTCCAAAGTGAAACTTTGGAAGGGTTTTTAGGGGAGCACCCCATAGATTTAAAGGATTAAAAGGATTAGGAAAAGATAATACTTAATGCGATGGATTCCAGCCTTCGCTGGAATGACAATGTATGGGATGGTTGGATGCGGTTGATTAAAATGGAATGTTGGAAACCGACACAGCGGACTACGTCCGCTGTCGTTCCCGCGAAGGCGGGAATCCAGATTGAGAGTTTAAAGGCTAAATCACCAAGGACAAACAGTATGCAAAGGAATTGCAATAAGGAAGAACAACTGATTGAACGCTTTTAAAGCACTGGATTCCAGCCTTCGCTGGAACGACAATGTATGGGACGGTTGACGCGGTTGATTATAATGGAATGTTGGAAACCGACACAGCGGACTACGTCTGCTGTCATTCCCGCGAAGGCGGGAATCCAAATTGAGAGTTTAAAGGCTAAATCACCAAGGACAAACAGTATGCAAAGGAATTGCAATAAGGAAGAACAACTGATTGGCTTCGCCTAGTTACACTTCGTTCCGATTGAACGCTTTTAAAGCACTGGATTCCAGCCTTCGCAGGAACGACATAGGGAAGAAAACCTAAAAACATTTCTCTGGGTTCCCAATCAAGCCGGGAACGAGGAATAAAAATAAGCACGACAGCACAAGGGGGCAGTTGGTGCGCTCCGTGATTGGGAACGACGGGGATGGGGATGAAAAAATCCCAAAACGATAGAAGCCCGAAAATAATTCGGGCTTCTATCGTTTTGGTAACCATTGTGAGCAATGAGTTATTTCACCATAGCCGTCTTAGCGATTTTAACTCTGCCCGGAGCTTCAAGGCGCATGAAATACACGCCCGTCGGTAATTCGGTTGCGTTGAAGACGACATTGTGCCAGCCGATTTCAGGTGTGCCCTGGTAGAGAATCCTGACCTGCCTGCCCGTTACGTCAAACGCTCGCAGGCTGATCGGCTCAACCTTGTCAACACCGAACGTAATCGTCGCAATGGCGTTGAACGGATTGGGATAAATCGAACGCAATGCGAACTCGGCAGGAACGCCATCCAGTTCATCCGGGAATCCGGTCGGCGGGAACAGAACTGTGAAGCGTTGGGCACATTCGACAACGTCTTCATCGCTCAATGCATCAACCCACCAGACAACAGGCCAGGCGCAGTCATAAATCAACCCAAGCGTGTCCAGACCAACAGAAATCGTGCTCTCATCCGTTTCAACCATAATCGAGTCGCCACCAGTTTCAATCCACAGATTGTACATCACTGAATCCATGGGATTTGGATCAATGGAAGGATTCCAAGTAAATGTTGGGGCGCGGGATTCCAACATAGAGCCGTCATCTGGCGAAGCAAGTTCGAAATCACTTGGAGGAGCTGCCAGCATAAAGTTAAACGGCGAGTTGCAATCGACGGCATCCTCAAAAGAAACCGCAGTCACTGTCCATGATGCAAAGTTGCTACTCATCCAATCTGTGTCTAATCCGAGTTCATCGAAGTTCAATGTTACCGATGTCTCCATTGTCTGCACCTGTTCAGATTGACCATTGACAGAGACAGTGAAATTGTATGTGACATCCTCATCGAAGTTCGGATCGTCTGAAATTTCCCAGTTGAATGTTACTTCGTGAGATTCGACCAGCGCATCATTGGCAGGTTCCAGCAAACTGAAGTGTTCTGGTGGCTCTGGACCGATGACATCGAGGTCAATGTAAATATGACCAAGACTGCTGTCAGCATTGTGCATGAAGAACAATTCACCCTGGAAAAGTGTATCTGGCAATTCAGCGGAATTAAGAGATAAAACGAATTCAAACTCTTCACCGGTTTGAATTATGCCGGAATCAGCTTCCACGAGTTGCTCATCGCGAATAATATCAAACTGGAACCAGTCCTTGCGCGCTTCAACCTGCCAGACATCAATACGGTCAGTGGCACCGTCATTCACAGCGGTCATAAACACCCAGCTATACACATCAAAGGTATTGGTAATGTAAGCGCCGCCCGGTTGACCACCTAGTTCAGGCTCAAGGACAGCGACTAGCATGGTATCGTTGGTTTCGGTGTTCATCTTATGAACCACCATATCGCCGTATTGATTCATCTTATGGAAAATATACATAGGATGTTCGTCAGGATCATCGCGATAGTAAGCCAAGCCATACATTCTCAAGCCATGTCGGCTAAGGGATGTAATTCGGTTGCCTTCGCGATCATAACCAATAATATCTTGGGTAATGCTGGAAACCCAGAGCATTTGCAGGTCTGAGTCCCAGACGACATTGGTGTTAACTGCTTCTGGTCCTTCAAAACGCGCCATCTCTTCGCCATCTGTATTGAAGGCAATGACTTCCCTCTCGCCCGAGCCCCAAATCCACTCGCCATCCCATGCAAGGTCTTTCATGCCGTAATGCGAATCGTTAAGTTGGTCAAACTGTCTGATCAGTTCGCCTTCACGATCCAGCACATAAATCTGCGGTTCACCATCATTTAAACCAGTGACATAAAATTCGTTATTGGCGAAAATAACGCCGCTTAGTCTGGGATCTTCAACTGTTTCGCTGGTGGAGTATTGGCGACGCACTTCCCATGGGGATGCGTTCGCATCTCCCAACAATCGTCTGTCAACCGACCAGCATAGCGGCCCGTTGCCAGTGTTGCGAATCGTCATGCCAACTTCAGTTTCCAGCTCAGGATCAAGGCGACGCTCGATTCTGAAGGTTGACGGGGTAAATTCAGGATGCAGAATGTCAAAATTGATTTCTAGCTCTTCGTCCTCTTCAACGATCAGATCAACCTGAGTGGAATCATTGTAGCCCTGTTTAATGCAGGTAATGTCGAATTCCACGCCAGCTAGCGCGTCGTTGATTCTCCAGTTGCCTTCATCATCGGTGATGGCTGTGAAGCCGTGCTTGGTGCTGACAATTGCGCCCTCAACAGCGGAACCGTCAAAATGATCGGTGACCTGTCCAAACAAAACACCTGACCGATAACGCGGCGATGTCGAGAACAGCATCGCCCGTTGGTTCGCCAATGGAGCGGCATTCACCGGGTAAACATCATTAAAGCTGTAGTTTATGCCAGAATTTCCATCGGGGCTGGAAATGCCCACCGAAGCAAAGGGAGAAGCGGTATGCCAGCCAGGACGCCCCTGTACATTGGCTACCGTTTTGTACTGAATAAGAATGTTCTGGTCGCCGGTCTCGGTGATCCAGACTGCATGATCATACAATACCACCTGAAATGTCAGGTCGGTGTTGCCACCACTGCGATGTCGCAAACCATACCATTCGATGATGAAACGTGAATCTTCTTCATCGTAGAATGTGTAAATTGCACCATCGTTGGGAATTTGAAGGTCATCCCACAATGGGGCAATCATACCAGCGCCACCGCCCTGACAACGATCCATAGGCCAGTTTTGGTAGTTGGTGACGTATTCCTGATCGCCCATGGAGATGAAGCCATTTGAAGCGACAGTGATCTGGTCATACATGTGGCCATAGAATTGGGTCTGGAATGGAAGGTCAACAACTTGGGTCTCGCCGATGCTGTTTGGTGAATTACCGCTGAAATCAAGGTCAACTCCATCAAAGTCGCGGTCGCGGTCATCGAGGCTGATCTCCAGCCAATTATAGTCGGGCGCGACATCCCATTCGGCATCGGTGTCGTCAAAGCATATATAGCCGTAATTGTCAGGACCAAGTGGGCTATTTTCCTGAACTTCAGAGACTTGAACGTCAAAGAACGCTGAGTCAATGAACCCAGCTTCACTTTCAAGGATAATCACCATCTCGTAGGTTGAGCCTGGAACGACGATACGATTGCCGGCAACGCGGAAACCATCGCCTTCAAGCCGGGCATCATCGCCGGGATCGAGGGCAGGATAGACATCTTCGCCTTCAACAACGCTGACACCCATTCCCAGCGTAACCAATGTGGCATGAAGTGCGGGTGAAGCAACAGAACCGATATTTTCAATCTCCAGGTTGATGTTGTCCATGCCGGCTTCAATGATATTTCCGCCAACGACTCTGGACACAACCATATTCGGCGCTTCAGGATTCAGAAGGATTGCAGTGTTCCAGGTGCTCTCGCCACTGGTAAAGGTAACTTGAACAGATGGGCGAGTTACAGGACGACTGGCAGCATCGGGACAGACTGGCGAGATGATGATTTCTATGCCTTCAGAGGTGGCTTCTTCACCGGCATTGATGTCGCCATAACTGTATTCAGCAACTTCGCCGATTTCAACGAAACTTGAAAGACTGGTTACAGTAACAGAAACATCTGCCACGTCATTATCTTCATCAAGGTTATGAGCGGTCAGCACTAATCCGAATTGCTCGCCGGGATTTAGGACATCATCGTCATTGCCTTCAATCTGCACGAATGAGTAGCCGGAAAGTTCAACGCCTGCATCAGGATCGAGGATTTCTATCTCGTTGAAATTCGGTATAATATTTCTACCATTGGCAGTCAGATAGAGAGGCAATCCTGATTCAAGAACCCATTCATCAGACATGACAAAGCGAACCGAGCCATCAGCGCCGGTCATTTTTGTCAACATCATCATTTCGTCGAATTCAGGGTAGTCCTCATCATCACCATCAGGCATGTCGCCAGCGTAATATAGCGTAACGCGGGCGTTTTCGACAGCTTCCCCTGTTTCGGCATCAACAACAACCGCTTCAACAAGACGGTCGGATGGAAGAATGGATTCTGTGAAGGTAATATCCACAATCTGCGGCACGCCTTGCCAGTATTGGATGCCAGGATCACCGTAGAACTCTATATCGGTTCGGATCTGTGGGTAGGTCTGTTGAAAGCGTGGGATGTAATTTTCAGGTCCCATGACGGATTTAAGATACGTCCAGCCAAAAGTCATATCACGCTGGAGGAAGCCATTGATCTCTTCCAGCCAGACTACGCTGTAGGGTAGCGTCTGCTGACCGCCCCAACCGGATGTCGCGGCAACGGGTCCCTTCATGGTGCCGGGATTGGTGCGCAACATGTGCCAGCATGTCCACTCGTGGTGACCGGCGATGTCAAGGTCAATGGGATAGATTACATTGGCGTTTAAGCCATTAATGTTGTGTCGCCAAAAGTAATTCTCGGCTCGGCCAATCATTACATTCACACCGTCTGTGAACTGGTCGCGGATAAATGGTCCGACAATTCCACCACCACCGTCATGCTGATCCATGTTTTCTTCAATGCGAATGTCGTCAAACCCAACAGATTCGAGCACGGATTTACCAGAACGGACGTTAGTGGCAAGGCTGACGTCATAGTTACCAGCCCATTTTTGAGCGTAAACTGCGCCGCGAGTAAACCATTCGGTCTCTTCCATGTAAGGGTCGGTTTCATAAGACATGGTGCGATGCATGAACAGATTCAAAGTTTGTGCGCTACCAGCAATCCAGCGGGATAAACCTACGTCGGCATAGGTATCGTTTCCCTGTCCGTCTTCAAGACAAGCATACCACCAGTCGTGATGATTGGTGTTTGAAGGCCAGATGGAATTGCCTCGGTCGCAAGTTATTCGCCAGTTTGCTGCAGGTCCATTCCAGCTTGGATCATAGGCAGGATAGTCGCCGATGATGCAGAGTTGGTCAAATGGATCTATTCCAGCGTCAAGATATTCGTCGTAGCGCTCTTGAATGCCAGCTTTGATTTGGTTTTGGTTGTTGGACATATTTGAGGGAACGGAGAAAATATCCACCTTCCAACCGGATTTGCGCCGCCATTCGAGAAAATCATAGACATATTCAACGCAGTTCTCATGGGCGACCACAAGATAATGTCCTTTGTATTCAGGCTCGGCATCCCGATCAGGGTCGTCGCGCCAGACATCATCGGCGTTGATTGCCATTGAGCGGAGGAATTTCTTGAATTCAGGGGATCTGTTTCGTCGAACGGGCACCCGGGATGGGTTGATCGGTTCGGCATCTGTAAAGCGGATTTCTGCTTGAATGTTATCATAGATAAGATATTCGTCGGCTTCAGCATCGTATTGCACCGGGTATGTGGTGACTTTAACTAAGCGAGCACCGCGAATAACGAATGGTTCGGACATTTCGGCGATTTCTGCCGGAAAAGCATTTTCCCTGATGTTAGCATTTAAGTTTACCATCACAGCCTGAGACTCATCGTTCGTGAATCTTGGCGGGTGAACTGCCTGAACGCGGGTTGGTTCAGAGGCTTGGTAAACAAATTCTAGTCCGGCGGTTGGCGGTACCACGATCATTCGTGTAACAGCCGGCAGCTCAGGCATATTATTCTGAAGAGTGAATCCTTCCCCTTCGAGAGCGAACTGAGTGATTGTTGCCGATTCGTTTTCAATCTGATGACTTTCGACATCACCCAGATTAAATTGTAGCGTGATCGCATTATGATCTGAGCTAGTGATGGCTGCGTGATTCGCAACCATGTCATCGACGTTACTGGCAACCCCAGTTGTTGTGGATAGGAAGAGGAAAAGCGATAAAAACAGCAGATGAACCTTAAGCATCTTGAAATCCTGTTAGAAAAACCCTAATTTTCCCACAATTATAATATAGCGATTACAAATGATGGATTAAAAGTATTAATAGACACATAAAACAAAAGTCAGCAATAATATTTTCTGTTTTCACTTACACTTGCACTTTATAATTATATAATGGCAAATGTGATGCGTTTTTAACGATTTTCAATTAAATATTTTATAAAATCATTTTAATAACGAATCCCTTATTAAAATAAATGGGGGTATATTTTAATAAGAGAACGAGCAACACAATAAAAAAAAGAGGAAGGCATCATGCCTTCCTCTTCATGTTGAAATAATTCGGGAAAGTTCACTCAATTAACCAAATCGCGGAACTCCTTGCCTGGAGTGAACTTAGGTACTGTCTTCGCAGGAATTTCGATCTTCTTGCCGGTTGCGGGATTGCGCCCCGGGCGTGACTGGCGAGTAATACTAAGAAAACTGCCAAAACCAACAAGCGAGACTTTGTCCCCTTCTGCAACGGCTTTCATAACGATTTCTGTGAAAGCCTTCAGCATTGCTTCAGTCGTGCGTTTTGGTACGTCTGTTTCAGCGGCGATGGCACTGACTAAATCAGCCTTGTTCATGAGCCCTCCTGAACTTTTGATTGATTCGGAAAATTATGGAAAGATTTTCTTTGTTCTGGACGAATATAAAGCTAAAGCCCATTGCTGTCAAGGGAAAAGAGCCTCTTTATATCTTCTTACAACAATAGTTAACAAACCTAACCCAAAAATCAAGCGCTTCAGGCACTAATTTAAAATAATTGAAAAAAAAACAAAAAAAATAGCCTGAAAATTAGTGAAATCATGCACAAACTTAGATTGAAATCTCAAGTAAATTTCTTTCGTAACAAAGATTTGCTTGATTTAAGCTAAAAGAATAATCTATCTTGTTATTGTTTCCTATTCAGAGAACTTTGTTTAAAAGAAGACTCAAAATAATGGACGATAAATACAGTAAAAGCAAGCTTGTAGAAAACGATGAACAATTATTTTTTTCTGAGTTTCCTGCTCCACTCTACGAGGCGTGGAAGGAAGAAGCTGAAAGGTTGCTAAAGGGTGTTCCCTTCAATAGAAAGATGTTCACAAAGACACCTGAAGGCATCACCTTGCAATCCATTTACAGGCGTGAAGACTTGGCATCACTGGCGAATGCAACATCATTACCCGGTTTTGCGCCGTTTAATCGAGGTAACAAAACCGACTCCAATCAGCAAGCCGGCTGGGAAATCACTGAGAACATTACAATACCAGATTGCGAAAACGCCAATCAAGCAATAACAGCAAGCCTTGAGCATGGGCTGACATCAGTTTCTTTGACGCTCGATGACACGCTTTGTTCAGGGGTGAAAGTTTCCAACCTCGCCGATTTGCGAATCGTTTTAAAAAACGTCAACCTGGCGAAAACACCCGTGCACATCCACAGTGGTATCAGCGCGGTGCCTGCTTTGGGGTTGTTGGTTGCGCTTGCCCGTGAAAATGATGCCCAATTTGCGGATCTGACGGGTGGTGTGGTTTTAGATCCGCTCGGGGAACTGCTGAAAGCCGGATCCCTGCCAAAAACAATGGATTGGCTGTTCAAATGCCTTGCTGAGAACACTGGCTGGGCAATCGAAAATGCGCCAAAACTCGGCACAGGCTGGGCTGATGGGCAGATCTACGCTGGCGGAGGTGCTAGCGCTGTCGAAGAGCTGGCGTTTGTCATCGCCACTGCAGTAGAATACCTACGAAAAATGGAAGAATTTGGCATTGAAGCAGACCAATCAGCACCTCATCTTCGCTTTAGCTTTGCTCAGGGCTCAAACTTTTTCATGGAAGTGGCTAAGCTTCGCGCCGCGCGCATGGTTTGGAACAACGTCCTCGACTCAATCGGCGTTCCTGAAGCTAAACGCTCGATGTGGATTCACGCTGAAACAGCATCCTATACTAAAACAACCTTCGATCCTTATGTAAACATGCTTCGAGGCACAACTGAAGCATTCTCAGCCATAGCAGGAGGCGCGGACAGCGTTTCGGTGGCAAGTTTTGATGAGGCGATTCGCCCGTCGGATAGTTTTTCAAGGCGCATCGCTCGCAACACTCAGCTTGTGCTGAAAAACGAATCGCATCTCAGCAAAGTCATCGATGCTGGAGGCGGCTCGTGGTATATCGAATCCTTGACCGCTCAGATCGCCGAAAAAGCCTGGAAATTGTTCCAGCAGGTGGAAAACCTCGGCGGCATGACTGAAGCGCTGACGTTGCGTTTCCCACAGGACATCGTCGAAAATACGGCTATGGCTCGCGCTGAAGCGTTTGCCACACGCAAGAGCGTTCAGATTGGAGTAAATAAATACGCCAACGCCACCGAAGTGAAGCTTACTGCCCCGTTGGCGGATCCAGTCCTTTCTGAAGATACAACCAAAGTGCCTAAAGCCAAAGATTTCGGCGTTCTTCACAAACTGGAAGCCGTGATGAAAGCCGAGGATGGGCAGATCGCTGAAGCAGTGATTGATGCCGCGGCAATTGGCGCAAGCATCAATGAGATAAACCGAAGCCTGAATTTCTACGAAGGCAAAAGCGTTTCCTTTAAAACCATACCCGCCCGTCGCTTGGCGGAGCCGTTCGAGAAGCTTCGGGATGCTGTTGAAGCACACCGTGAGGGCGGCAAGACAAAGGTATTCATCGCAACCTTAGGCGCTGCGCGCAAGTACATGGCGCGGCTTGATTTTGTCGTATCATTCTTCGAAGTCGGCGGTTTTGAAGTCATTCGCACCACAGGGTTTGATTCCCCTGAAGCCGCCGCCACTGAAGCTTTGGCACAGGATGCCAAGGCAGTCGTGATCTGCGGCTTGGACGACGCATACACCGATGGCGCTCCCGCAGTTGCCAGGATGATTAAGGAAAAGAACCCAAATGCGGCAGTTTTACTCGCTGGACTGCCTTCCGATCCCGCCATTGCGGAAAAACTGATGAACGCTGGCGTTGATACATTTATTCACATTAAATCCAATGTGCTCGAAGTCCTTGGCGACCTCGCGCGCAAGATGGGGGTGACATTATGAGCATTCCTGACTTCACCAAAGTAAAATTTTCAGCCGAAAATTCAGATAAATCCCTCGCCGACTGGCAGAACGCTTTCGAAGCGCAGACCGGGAAAAATCCTGCTGAATCAAACTGGCGGACGCTTGAGCAAATCAATGTGAAACCGCTTTACACCGCCGAGGATTATGCGGATCTGAAACATCTCGACTATACAGCCGGATTGCCACCCTTCCTGCGTGGACCTTATGCGACGATGTATGTAATGCGCCCCTGGACGGTTCGCCAGTATGCTGGCTTCTCGACGGCTGAAGAATCGAACGCCTTCTACCGCCGCAACCTCGCCGCTGGTCAGAAGGGCTTGTCGGTTGCGTTTGACTTGGCGACTCACCGCGGCTATGATTCGGATCACCCGCGCGTCGTCGGCGATGTCGGCAAGGCTGGCGTGGCGATTGATTCCATCCTTGACATGGAAATCCTGTTCAAAGGCATTCCGCTCGACAAGATGTCCGTCTCGATGACGATGAACGGAGCGGTTCTGCCGGTGCTGGCGTTTTACATTGTCGCCGCGATGGAACAAGGCGCGAGCCTCGACCAATTGGCGGGGACGATTCAGAACGACATTCTGAAGGAATACATGGTGCGGAACACCTACATCTACCCGCCACAGGGTTCGATGAAGATCATCCGCGACATTATATCCTACACATCGAAGAACATGCCCAAGTTCAACAGCATCTCGATTTCCGGCTATCATATCCAGGAAGCCGGCGCGACTGCTGACCTTGAGATGGCTTACACGCTGGCAGATGGTCTGGAATACGTCCGCACCGGTCTCTCGGCAGGTTTGACGATTGATCAGTTTGCCCCGCGCCTGTCGTTTTTCTGGGGCATCGGCATGAATTACTTCATGGAGATCGCCAAGATGCGCTCAGCGCGGATGATTTGGGCGAAGATGATGAAGCAGTTCAACCCGAAGAGCGCCAAGTCGATGATGTTGCGGACGCACTCGCAGACTTCCGGCTGGAGTCTCACCGAGCAGGATCCGTTCAACAATGTGGCGCGCACCTGCATGGAAGCGATGGCAGCGGCGCTGGGGCACACCCAGAGCCTGCACACCAACGCCCTCGATGAAGCGATTGCCTTGCCTACCGATTTCAGCGCGCGCATCGCCCGTAACACTCAGCTTTATTTGCAGGAAGAGACAGGTATTTGCAACGTCATTGATCCGTGGGGCGGTTCGTATTATCTTGAAGCATTGACCGATCAGTTGACGAAAAATGCGTGGGCGCACATTCAGGAAGTCGAAGAGCTTGGTGGCATGGCGAAAGCTATCGAGAGCGGCTTGCCTAAGCTACGCATCGAAGAAGCGGCGGCACGTCGTCAGGCGCATATTGACTCCGGCGCAGAGACGATCATCGGCGTGAATAAATATCGGCTCGACAAAGAAGAGCCGATTGACATCCTTGAGGTCGATAATCAGGTTGTGCGTGAGCAACAGCTTGCCCGGCTGGCGAAACTTCGTAAAAACCGCAACGAGTCCGACGTCCAGCGTTCGCTGGAAGCGTTGACCAAATGCGCCGAGACAGGCGAAGGCAACCTGCTTGAGCTATCGGTGAATGCGGCGAAGGCGCGAGCATCGCTGGGCGAGATAAGCTCCGCATTGGAAAAAGTCTGGGGAAGGCATAAAGCAGTGACAAAGACAGTTTCAGGCGTTTACAGCGCCGAGTACGATAGCTCGGATGACATTACCGAGGTAAGGAAGCTGGCTGACGATTTCGAGCAGACGGAAGGGCGTCGTCCGCGCATTCTCATCGCCAAGATGGGGCAGGATGGGCATGACCGCGGCGCGAAAGTTATCGCGACGGCGTTTGCGGATCTGGGCTTTGATGTCGATGTTGGTCCATTGTTCCAGACACCGGAGGAGACGGCTCAGGAAGCGGTCGAGAACGATGTGCACGTGGTGGGTATGAGTTCGCTGGCGGCGGGGCACAAGACATTGTTGCCGGCGCTGGTTGAAGAACTCAAGAAGCGTGGTCGTGAGGACATTATGGTGGTGATTGGCGGGGTGATCCCGGCTCAGGACTATGAATTCCTCTACGAGCATGGCGCAATGGCGATCTTCGGACCCGGCACGGTGATTCCTGTGGCGGCGAAGAAGATACTGGAGCGGTTGATAGGCTAGCGACAGGATGGAATTATTGTATCAAACGCCCCGCTGGAGTCAATTCGGCGGGGTGTTTTTTTGGTTGTCCTTATTTTCTTAATTCACAACAGATTAAGCAGATTAAACGGATTTAAGAAAAACAATTTAATGCGATGGATGCCAGCCTTCGCTGGCATGACAGCGGACTTTGTCCGCTGTTTTTGGTTAGAATAAATATGTTCGGGCAAGCCGGACATGCCACCCGTACCAATCACACCGTCATTGCGATTTCTATGACCTTGTCAAGTGTTGAAAAGTGCATTTTGCGGGTTCAATGAAACAAAATTGTCAATGTACGGTCTCTGGGTG
>CAZAGU010000078.1:0-15263 GCA_964484805.1 uncultured bacterium | reverse complement strand
CGGCTGTCCAATTTGATTGGGCAGCCGATTTTCTTTTGGTGTTAACATTAGGTTTGTCGAGAATTGTGGAACATGGAAGAAGAAATCTAAATTTGATTAAAGTTTTCTAAAAATGTTCTGATTTTTCGAAGATTAAATTAAAAGCAATAATATGAGAGCAAATTTTAAAAATAAAATTTGCTACTAGCCAAATCGCACTTGACAACATTTCCCATTTTCGCTATTACACAGAGAGATTCGGTACACCTAATCGCATGCGAATGAGCAGATTTACCCAAACCGAATCAGAATAAATTCTTTGTAGAAAATTCAATTTAAAAGGAGAAGTTATGAAATATCTCTATGTTGATAATTTCCGTGGTTTTCAGGATACCTACATTCCAATAAAGGATGTGAATTTTCTTGTTGGTGAAAACAGTACTGGCAAAACTTCGATATTATCGTTAATGAACGTAATTTCTGATCCTTCGTTTTGGATGTATCAAAACTTTAATAATGATGAGGTTCAGCTTGGAACTTACAAGGATATTGCTT
The DNA here is from genome assembly GCA_964484805.1 of uncultured bacterium. Classification (GTDB taxonomy): domain Bacteria; phylum Electryoneota; class AABM5-125-24; order Hatepunaeales; family Hatepunaeaceae; genus CAZAGU01. The sequence continues at coordinate 14,729 of CAZAGU010000078.1, read as the reverse complement.
CGGTAAAACCTTCTTTGAAGCGAAAGTTCAAAGTGGGAGTAATTGATACTGATGTTGACAATAGGCACCACCAAACATTTCTGATATCATTTCATGATTATAAAGATATGCCAATTGCAGATAAATATGATTTATTCGAGCAACAACAAGAGGTAAGTTTCTTGTTTGGCAAAGAGAAGATTCGATACAAGATATCCGATGTTTCTAATGATGAATCCCAATCTATTAATGCGCGAAAGATTTTTGAGAACTGGACAAGACGGGATAAGGTTTTTAAAGGATATAAATATACTAAAGGTAAAATACCTTTTCCTAGTGAAAATTATCTAGCATTTGCGCCGGGACTATTAAATAAGAAGGTTGAAGAAGGGAAAATTGAAATAATGAGCTCCCCTCCAAATCCATTTGGAAATTTTGTTTGGATTGCCCCAGTAAGAAGTAAGCCGTTAAAAACTTACGACAAACTCCAAGTCAACTATAGCCCTGAGGGGAGTCATACACCATATCTGATTCGGGATTTCTTGAAAAATAGACAATTTTCAGAGAAATTCAAAACCTATCTTTCTCAATTTGGGAAAAATAGTGGTCTCTTCGACGAAATTTCCATTCGTGAATACGGAAGTAAAAGAACAGATCCGTTTGCATTGATTGTCATATTGGAGGGCATAAGAAGAGAGATTAATATGGTTGGGTACGGTGTGTCACAAAATCTTCCAGTGATTGCTGAGATGTTCTTTAGAAATAATGGATCGTATTTTGCCATCCAACAACCCGAAGTTCATTTACATCCAAAAGCTCAATCTGCCCTTGGTGATGTTTTCCATACTCTTGCAGTTAAAGATGAAAAGAAATTCTTAGTTGAAACGCACAGTGATTTTGTAATCGACAGATTTAGACAAAAGGTGAGTAAAAGCGATGATGAAGTTAGTTCTCAAGTATTATTTTTTGAAAGAAAAGATAATCGTAACATTGTTACGCCAATAGAAATATTGCCGAACGGTGAATACTCCGAAAAACAACCTGACTCCTTCAGGGAATTCTTTTTCAAAGAGGAATTAAATAATTTAAGGATTGGATAATGTGTATTATAATTGATCCACCCGCACTTCTGCTCGTGTTTAAAGCTAAGGACAGGGCGTATGCCAAATTTAAACCAGTTGAAGAGTGGCTTACAAATAATTCAAACATTAAACTAGTTTATGGAGGGGATGAATATATTAGACAATTAGCGAATGAAGGCTCCATTCTTAAGGTATTTAATGAACTTAAGAAATCGAGAAGGACTGCTAAAATCAATGATTCAATTGTTAATAAAATTGAAAAAGAGATTGAGGAGAATTTCTCATGTCAAAGTTTTGATGACAGGTTTCTGGCAGCCATCGTGTGTGCAAGTGGTTGTAGGCTAATTTGTATAAATGATAAAAAGGCGCATAAATATCTTACCGACAAAACTGTTTACCAACCCTACAAGGTGAAAAAGCCAAAGATTTATAGCAATCAAACCAACAAAGACCTACTATGCGCTCAAAACATAGTTGAACTTAAAAATTGCTAGTACTTGATTGATGATTGCGATCGCGCAACATATTTTTCGCAATTAGTATTATTAACTTTTTCGCTAAAAGTTTTGTTTGGCGTTTTCAGCCTCAGAGGAAACACAAGGGAATGTTTAAAATGAAAATCGGCTGTCCAATTTGATTGGGCAGCCGATTTTTGTATTTACGGTAATTCTTTACCTGAAGGAAAATATCCGTAATCCTGAAGAAGGTGAAATCATTCTGAAATCATTACATACTCGATAAAGCCTTCTGTCAACTTCCTGACATGCTGGTGAAATCTGGTTTCCATGTATTAAATGTTTCCGAAGTAAAAAAAATGGGCGGCAGAAATAGATTCCACCGCCCAAAGTGTAAGTGCTTACACAGAGTTTTACTTAACGAATACTACCTGACTGATTTTTACGGAATTGCCTGATTCCAGCTTAACAAAGTACCTGCCGTTGGCAAGTAAGCGTGGATTCCATGCGAGCGAATGCCATCCCGCCGGATAATTGCCGTCGGTCAGGGTTACAATCTTCTTCCCAAGTAGATTGTAAATAGTCACCCGTGCTTTTCCATCTTCAGGAAGACCAAATCGAATTGTGGTAAAGTCATTGAAAGGATTAGGATAGGCTGAATTAAGTGTCAGCTCCTCAGGAATAATTGCACCATTTCCGAGCTTTAGATCACCATTTCCAGCAACATATCCACCAAGGCCAGTTGATGCTTCAGTCACACCACTATTCTCATCCCAGGTCCAATCTATTTTTTCAACGGCAGTAACGGTCAAGGTTATTTGGCCATAGGGATTTCTCATATTTCCCGTTTGGAAAGTTACTTGGCCGTTTCCATCGGTTGTCCCTTGAACATTGGCATTGTACAGATCACTCCAAGTTGCGGACACCAAAGCGCCTTCGATTGGTGAGTCATCCGACAAGTCAAGAACAGTCAAAACTCCTCGACATGTAGAGAAGTTTTTATTTACAACTACCTCAGATAAATTGATTTCACCAACATACAATGTCCCAGGTTCAGCTACGTCAACAACATGAATGTTGACAACTGATTCGACAGCAAATTCACCATCGCTGATCGTTAAAGTAGCTGAATATTCACCAGTTTCGGTTGGAGTCCAGTTGAAGTCGGCTGTCCCATTGCCTGTAGCAGAAATATCACCCACGCCATCCAGTGTAATAACCAGATCATCGCCATCGGGATCAACTCCAGCTACGCTGAATGTGATTGGTGTGTCTGGATAACCTGTGATTTCTGCAGGTATGTCTGCCCAGATGGGAGGACGATTCTGTACTTGACCAGTCGCGTAGGAAACGCTGAGGTAATCTACCGTGAATGTGTCAAAATCCTGATTGGTCGCTGAATGATCGGTGTCTCTGACACGCACATAGTAGAAACCATCTGCCTCACCATCAATCTGTGCTAGCTGTTCATTGTTATCATCATTGGTTTTCGAGACGGTTATCAAATTTACGTAGTTCTGACCATCGAAAGAACCAGCCAAGACGAAATCATCGCCTTCGCCATTAGCGCTGTGAAATGCTTCAGCGTGCAAAAATAGACTATTGCCAGTTATCTCAAATATCCATACATGTTCCAGTAGGCTATATTGATTCTTGGCAGGTCTTCCATCGGATGAAACCTCGGTCAATACTTCGTAACTATTATCGCTGGCAAAGGTATTAGCGTAACTTCCCTGAACGTTGCCGTACACCGTTTGCTCAGAACTGGCGAATGCAAATTGCTCCTCCAGAGCGCCAAGAACATTTATGGCAACAACAGCCACGTCACTTGAACCGCCACCGCTAATAGTAAAGGTCGCTGTGTATTCTCCTTCATCACCTTCAGCGGTTTCCCAACTGAAGGAAGCTGTGCCATCTCCAAGGTCTTCAAAGAAATAATCACCGGGCAAGCCTGCTGCGTCAACTGTAATCGTTAAAACATCCCCATTTGGATCCATACCAGTGACGGTGAAATCAACCAAATCGCCTTCGTTTACATTTAACAAGTCTGGAACATCTGTCCAAACGGGACCTGCTTCCTGATTCTGGTCAAAATAAAAGGCACCCAGATCAACCGTTGTACCATCGAGATCAAGGGGTGAATTGGGATCACCGAAATCAATACAGGGCGAGCACGTGTTATCCTGTATCGGGAAGTTCAGCCAACTAAGATGATAGTCGCCATTGGCAGGATCAACAAATAATGGATCAGAATCAATATTCGTTCCACCGCCAGTCCCCTCCACATCGGAATAGGATAAAATCACAGACACAGAAATTGCGGCAGGAATATTGTTCCAGATAATGGAATTGGTTACCGTTGGCGCTGAGTTATCGTAGGTATAGATAGCGCCGCCACTGCCAGCAGCGATGTTATCTACAATAGTAACATTGGTGAGAACCGGATTCGCGCTATGCGTTGCATAGATGCCGGCGCCATTAATTGATGTCTCGCAGTTTCTGATGAGCAAATGGTCGAGGGTTGGGCTTGCACCATTGCAGTACACACCACCGCCGTAGTTAGTGGAGGCGTTTTGCAATGTTAAACCGGATAACACCGTGCTTGAATTTTCGCCATTTGAGAAGATGGCGATGCTTCTGCCATTTCCTTCGCAGTCAATCACTGTGGATTCAATGTTAGAATCGTCCCCAGTTGTGAGAAACAGGCTACCGACAACGATATTATCACCGCGAAATTCCAGCGGCCCTGTATAAATGCCAGGGTGAACCAGAACTGTGTCACCTTCCTGGGCAGCATTGATAGCTTCCTGAATGGTGGCAAAATCTCCAGGTACTTCACAGAGGATCGGCGAAGTGTCTGGCTCCCATGAATCCAGATTATCTGCAATAAACGTGGCTAACCCATTCTGGAAAGCTTCAAGTAAATTGTCATCGTTGTAGTCTTCTGAATTCTTGAAATTTGCAGTTTCACTGAAAACCCAGTCTGTCAGAGGGAATATCTCGTCCCAAAGCCCATTTTCTCTGGGATTGGTCAGTTTCCAAGAATCAACCACCGCTACTTGATCGTAAACCCAATTGGCGAGTTCAATGCTACGGTCACAGATTCTACTTCCCTGTTCGCTGTCAAATTCCACCGGCACTGATCCTGCACGCACCCATAATGGTAGCGGAACGGTCGCCAGTGGGTTGCCACACATAGCCCAAAGGATAGCATCGTCGGGGTCTTGGTTTGCCGGAACACCCTGAACTAGTACCACACTGCGGGTTGTTGCTCTACAGATAGCTTGTGTATTGGGAATGTCACCGAAGGGATAGCCGTCAATCTGACCCTCGAACGGAAGCGGATAGGGATCAGTGCCTTCAATGGCAAGATCCCTGACGACATTCCGATATACATACTGTGGGGATAGAGTATTTGCGGTTACGGCAGCATCCCAAAGGGAAAAGGCACGGTCATGACGAAAGAGTCCCCAGCCAACTAAATTATCATAATTACTCATATCGCCGGAATAGCTGAAGTTTGACCGAATGATGAATCCACCTTCCTCACTGGCGTTGTAACGGGCGTAACTGTAGTTGTCACACTCAAACATGGCTGCGCCACCAAAGGCATCAATGACACCATAATTGGCGGTCAACAGCGCACCTTCCGCTACACACGAGTCGAGGATGGCTTGGAAATCATTCACAGTATGGCAGGTAGCCAGAGCATAATAATGGATTATGCCATCATCGGAACCCAACAACTCGTCGATGAGATTGTAGGAGTTAGAGTTCGCAACCGCGAAGCCCACGGCGTTTACACCGCCGTAGTATTCTTCGGTTTCACCACTTGATGTGACCGAAACAAATGGGATGCGCCCATCATCAACATGGTGGAACTCTTGAGCAGAATTTGACACATCACGATTTTTCCAGAGCATCGGTTTGCCGTCAGCCGTGGCATCCCCGGAAGCCACACCAATGGTGCAGGCATCGACTAAACTTGGGAAAAAAACAACCAAGCAAAATAATGCCGTCAAGAAAATCATCTTGAAAATCAATTTGTAATAAAACTGCATGAGCAGTCTCCGCGTTTAAAGAAGGTAGTAGGCTAAGTATCAGTTAGTTGCAACACCGTTAGTATAAATTCAATCATACCAATTGGAGAATAATAACAATTGAAACATGTAATGTCAAGTGTTTTTTGTATTCCTTATATAAAACTTCAAGAAATGCACAATGTCAACATCAACTTTGCAGAGCACTGTTTATCCTGTGTTTAAGCAGTGCGTGAAGGCTAATCAATCGACAAAGATAGCATAGTCAGGGTTGCTCTTTCGTGACAAAAAAACCCCTGACCGCTCGTTGCAGTCAGAGGCTTTGAAGTCAGCCGATTAATGGATCAACCATATTTACTTGCCGTCACGCTCTTTGAGCTGAACGGCTTGCACTGCCGCAATGGCTGCTACATTGACGATTGTGTCAACATCAGAACCACGCGTCAACACATGATACGATTTCTTAACGCCCATCAATATCGGGCCAATCGCTTCTGCTCCACTGAGTGTCATCAGAAGTTTGTGACCGATATTGCCAGAGGTCAAGTCTGGGAAGACTAGAATATTCGCCTCTCTCTTTAGATGGCTGAATGGAAAATCTTTCTTCAACATCTCCGCATCCAAAGCAACACTCGCCTGCATTTCACCGTCAATTTCCAACTCAGGGCGACGTTCCCTAACGATTTTAACAGCCTTCTGCACCTTATTCGTTAATGGATGACGAACAGAACCGAAATTGGAGAACGACAGCATCGCTATACTCGGTTCAATGTCAAAACGCTTGACAGTGTCCGCCGTTGAAATGGCTATTTCCGCCAGAGTCTCTGCGTCAGGTTCGATGTTTACCGTTGTGTCAGCACAGAAAATCGTCCGATTCTTGAACATCAGCATATACAACCCAGAGACATGTATAATGCCATCTTCAAGTGGAAGGATTTCAAGGGCTGGTCTAATAGAATCGGGATAATGTCGAGTTTCACCACAAACGACAGCATCAACAAAGCCTTCAACCAGCAACATCGGCGCATATTGATGGCGACGGGACATGCGACGATACGCTTCCTGAATGGTGATGCCTTTGCGACTCCGACGTTCATAGTACTTTTGAACTATTTCTTCGTAATGAGCATCCTTGCAAGGATTAATGATTTCAACATCAGTTAAATCAACGCCCAACTCTTCAGCAAGAGTTTGGATTCTCTCTTGATCGCCAAACAAAACCGGTGCCCCAATTTTTTCCTCAATCACGCGATGCGCAGATCGGATGATACGCTCGTCTAAGCCTTCAGGAAAAGCGATTTTGAGGGTGTTTCCTGCATTTATATGACGAGTGGCTTTATTTTTGACCGAGCGCATGACGCGACGCGTGGTACCTAAACGACGTTCGAGTTCTTCCCAATAAGCATCAAAATCGGTAATTGGATTGCGAGCAACGCCAGTTTCACACGCTGCCTTGGCAACTGCTGTAGTCTCCCACAACAACACGCGTGGATCAAAGGGCTTCGGGATCAAATATTCGCGACCATACTCAAGCTTATCAACTCCGTAGGCATGGCAAACTTGCTCAGGAACTTCTTCGCGAGCTAAATCTGCAAGGGCGTGTGCCGCGGCAATCTTCATCTCTTCGTTGATCGCGCTAGCACGGACATCCAAAGCTCCACGGAAAATAAAGGGAAAGCCGAGGACGTTATTGATCTGATTTGGATAATCGCTACGACCTGTCGCCATAATGACATCAGAACGAGCGGCTTTAGCATCTGGATAGGAAATTTCCGGGTAAGGATTAGCCATTGCAAACACCATCGGATCACGGTTCATCGAACGCACCATTTCCTGACTAACCGCATCAGCAACCGAAACGCCGAGAAAACAATCAGCGCCGACCATAGCATCCGCTAAGGTGCGGGCATCTGTTTCTTTAGCAAACTGGGCTTTGTACTTATTGTAGCGTGGATGATCTGGATTCATGTCTTCGCGACTGGCATAGATTACGCCCTTGCTGTCGCACATAATGACGTTTTCTTGCTTTACACCCAAGGAAATGTAAAACTTGGCGCAAGCTATGCCCGCGGCGCCAGCGCCGTTAAGAACAACCTTGAGGTCCTCCGGTTTCTTTTCGGTCAAGCTACAAGCGTTCAACAATGCGGCACCGGAAATGATGGCTGTTCCGTGTTGGTCATCATGAAACACTGGAATATCCATCATCTCTTTAAGAGTTTCCTCAATGATAAAACAATCTGGAGCCGCTATATCCTCAAGGTTGATTCCGCCGAATGTTGGTTCCATCATTTTGACACACTGGATAATTTCTTCAGCGGTTTTGGCATTCAATTCAATATCAAAAACATCTATGTCGGCAAAACGTTTGAAGAGAACGCCTTTCCCTTCCATGACTGGCTTACCAGCCTCAGGTCCGATGTTCCCCAGTCCTAAAACTGCGGTTCCATTACTGACTACGGCAACTAAATTGCCTTTTGCGGTGTACTTATAAACATCCTCGGGATGTTCGTGTATCTCGAGGCATGGTGTCGCGACACCAGGCGTGTATGCAAGCGATAAATCCCTTTGAGTCTGGCACGGTTTTGTCGCAACGACTTCGATTTTTCCCGTGCGATATCTGGAATGATATTCAAGGGCTTCTTCTTTGGTAACCATCATAACTCCTTTTTAACTTGTAATGTAAATACCATTTATGGAAAAAACATCAGGGATTATTTCAAAGCTTTCGCTTTGATGCCTGATGTTGGAGATACTTAAGCAAAAACCAGAAATCTTGTTTCTGGTTTCCGATCAATTTGTTATGTTTCCCCTAACATTTTAACGAACTCGCGGAAGATGTGCGGATCAATCCACGTACCAACTAGCTCTTTCATAATCTGAAGAGCATCAAATGCAAGATAGGCATCTCGATAAACTCGACGAGTTGTTAGCGCATCGTACATATCTGCAACAGAGACGATCCTGACCGCTGGCTCAATCGACACCTCTGACAGATGACTAGGATAACCATGCCCATCCAGTCGCTCGTGGTGTCGCAATACCGGCATTAGAATCCGTTCGCTGACCTCGTCAGTTTGTCGCAGAGCTTTATAGCCATATTCGGGATGCTTCTTAAGATGTTCAAATTCCTCGTCTGTCAAAGGACCGTTTTTGTTGAGGATTTCCGGATCTACAAAACTCTTGCCAACATCATGGAACAAGCCACCGCATCCCAGCTCAAACAATTCTTTATCTGAAGCCCAGCCTAATCGTTTTGCGAGCGCAATTGTAAAGGTCATTACATGCACTGAATGAGTGTATGTGTAATAATCCATCTCGCTGATGTCAATAATCTGCCGCAATGCTTTGGGCTGAGAGAAAATATATTCCACCGCTAATTCGACTACTGCCTTGGAATTCACCACTGCTTCGCGGGCGCGTGGATTAGCAAGCAGGGTTTTTATAGTGTAAGTGGTGGTGGAATAAAGTATCTGTGTCTTTTCTGTGTTTTGTCTTCTGGGGTCGTTGAGCACTCTGTGCAGGTTTTCTTCAAGATATTTCTGAAAACGCACACCATCACCTGTTCTGATGTATATATGGGTGTGTTTGTTTTCTTTTAATCGCTTACGGACACTCGCATCAAACGGTAATCCTTGTTCCCTGTATTTTACAAACTTACCAGGGACAACCTGAAGAAACATTTGGCATTCAAGAATTGCATCAGTTTGAAGAGTCTCGAGAGGAAGACCGTAATAATCATCGCCTAATACTTCTGGCTGAAATTCACTGATTTTTGGGTACTCTGGCACTATTGATCCTCAGGGATTAATCTCTATTTGTGATTGAACAACCCAAGCGTCTCTGTAGCCTTGCTGATGTGCAATTTCGCAAAGTTGCTGAGCGTGTTCACGATTTTCAAAATTGCCAGCGCGCACTTTATATTGTGGCGCCATAAAAATTAAAAAAATGGGAACTTCAAAGAGCGACTCGGCATTCTCTTTAACATCTTGCGCTAGCTTGATGTCTCGACCAGCGTATAGTTGAACTCGATAACCGCTGACCACTCTAGTCGTTACAGTTGAAACAACCGTATCCCGCTGAGTTGTTTCGACTGGCAATTCTGGGGGAACGAACGGCTCAAAATGATACACAGACTTGTTAGCAAGAATTTTCTCTTCGGCGTTAGTATTCTGAGATAACATCTCTTCCTGAGACGGCGGATAGACCCATGATGTATCCTCCTCTGTTTCAGGATTCACTTGGGGTGTTCGCACTGCAGAACTGATTGTTCCTACAGAAGAGCTACAACCCATTAACATCTGCAAAGAAAATACTAACAGCAAACTAAACAACAAGTACTTCATGTCTCAATATATGTTAATCCACAAACCCATCCAACACCTTCCTAAAAAGATTTGAAAGGTAAAATTTCATTTCTTACCTTTTTTCAAGCTTTCTAAGACATTACAAATAAAAGATTAAAGCTGTTTGCCTTGTGAAAAATATTGCATTCTTACAATACCTTTTCTCTTATCAGAACAGCGGCATCAGAATTATTGGCAGTAACCAGGCAAAAACCTGATGCCAAACTGATAAATATACACGCTCAGATCCAAGCGCTGCCAAGTATGCCAGCGGGAAAAATACCAGCGTAAACAGAGCAAAATTGACCTCAGAAACAACGATGCCCGTCAATAAAAATCCCAAAGCCGTGAGAATAATACCAGATGTAAGTAACCCACGACTGCGAACATCCGAATTGGAGACATGAGCGCCAATTCCGCTGATAATCACCCAGAAAACAAACCAGATCGAACACACTGCGATCTCAAGAAAACCGGTGTGATCCATCGCCAGTAAATGCACAACCGTGCTGAAAAAGCCACTCAGCAACGAGAAAATAATGCCCAGCAGGCTCCGGTCAACTTGAAAAACACCGTTCACCGCGGCATAATCCTGAAGCACAATACTTTTCAAAGAAAGGCAATAGTCGTTTTCAGCAAACACCCAGATAATCAAAGGCAACACTACCAAAAACATACTGCCTAAGGTTCGCCCGCGAGCCAACCATCTTTCCCTTCTCTCGTTCATCGGATCCGCCGCAAACCAGACCAAGGGCACAAGAAAAATAGCCGACAGGTTAACCCATGCCATAAGCCCAAGCGTTAGTCCGGTGAAAATCTGACGAATGACTCCTCCGTTATGCGTTCGGCAATATATAAGATTAAGGAAAAATACAGCAGAAACAAGCATTAACAATGAATCATTTGTTGTTACTGAGCTAATTATCAGTGAATTAGGCGCAAAAAGAAACGCTGTTAAAGTTCCAAGAGCAATCTCTTTCTTCCGCGACAGGATCATCGCCGCGCTGTATGCCACCCATGCGCACATCAGCCCAAAAACAACACTCAGTAATCGAACCCCGTAAACGCCCCAGCCTTTGTGGAAAAAGTTAAAAATCTTGTAGGGAATAATCGCCAGATAATAATAGAGCGGCGATTGCGCAACGACCTGCCGGATTTGAATCGAAGAGTCGTGTTGAGCGGCATGGTAAATGGGTAATCCACCGTTCTGTGAGATATGCTGGACTATTTCAAGATGTTTTACCTCAGCGGGATAAGGGGCAATCAACCCTTTGCCGGGTGAAACCTCCAATGAAAAAACAAACACAAGACGTAACATTGCACCCAAAATCAGAAGGGTGGTCAGAGCAGAGAATTTTTTCCACCTTCGCCGTCTCATGCTTGCTCCGCCGTTAGAAGCAAAATATCGCCGGCGAAATTTTGCTCACCCTCCGAAATAGTGTGCCTGACGCATTTTGCGTTTGGTAATTTCACACTATCTATCAGTGACTTCTCATCAGGGAAAAAATTAAGGTGGTAATCCTCAGTATAAGGCAGGAATTCCTGACGGGGAACCAAAATAACGACAATTAACCTAGCTACCCTCGCCATTTCCGCCGCTGTCAGCTCAGGCTCACGAACATGCTCTAAGGTGTGAGTACAAATTGCCACATCAAAGGAATTATCCGCATAAGGCAAATGTTCGCCAAATGCCTGGACAAAGTTTGCTGGGTATTTCAAATTGGACTTGGCAGACAATAAGGCTTTTGATGAAATGTCAACACCTGAAAGTGAACCCGCTTTCCTACGAATTGCATTCAATAAAAAGCCGTCACCACAACCAACATCAATCACGCTTGCCCGATCTGGAATCTCTTTAAGGATCAGATCGATGTCAACCTGTGATAAATCTGGCGCAGTCCAGTTTTCCCAAGATTCATCGTACACCTCAATCCATGTGCGATCATCAGCATTAACAGCACGAGTCTTCCATTCTGTGTCGAACCAACTGCCGACTTTACCGCGAATCACGCGACGGCTGATTGCCCGATTATACATGAAATGGATAGAACGCGGTGCATGGCGTTTAATGGATGATTTGATTGACATCTTTACAATCAGGTCAATTCTTTCTTATAGGTTAACCTTAAATAATGCTTGGCATTGAAGTTTTCTTTAAATTTCAGCAATCCCCAGGTCGGCTCACTCCAGATGGAAGAAATCCCGAAGTCGAAGTACTTGAAACCCTGACTATGCGCCCAGAGCATGGAGTGATAGGTTAGCAATGGAACCGGCTTCAGTTGCTGGTATGGCTCTTGATGCGCCATGTAGAACTCAAGCAGGGTGTGTTCATTGCAGATAAAATTCCAGATAGAGGCAATGACTTTGCCCTCGTACTCGATTGCACCCAACATCAGATTTTCAGGCACTAACTGATGCAACAGCTCAATCTCCTGCCGATTATGTGCGGGAACAACTCCCAAACCTGCTCTATTTTCGACTAAAATCTCCCAGAAGCGATCTAGATCATTCGCGTTCGGCTGTTCGATAATTTTGAACTCAAGCCCAAGTTTTTGGGCACGTCGATAAGCATTACGTGTTTTGTTTGCGAAAGTCCCAAGCAGGTTTGTTTCTGGGGCATCGAGCTGCACTGCCTGTGTAAGCTCTGTACGGATGATGTTAAACCCAAGACGGCTCAGCGCAAATTGAAGTTGTTGCTCTGGGTTCTCGTTGTAAACTACCGGCGGCGGAGTCATAATAATTCGATTGACTCCAATGTCACGAGCATGATTGACCAGAGCCTCAACCAGCGCTTCAAGATGATGGTAACGCAACTTTGGTGACCATGCAGGGCCACCGTAGGAAGCTCCCGGATGTGAGACCCACGATTTTGTGCCATCGTCTTCCTCGACAATAACACCGGCAAATATTCCGACTAAATTGCCTTTGCGGCGAAAGGTCAGGTGATAGCTCATGAACCGGTCGCCCGGATGGTATGAGAGAAAATTTAACGAATTAAACAGGGTGCCATTAATGGCTGTATGCCAAAATGCTTCCCATTCTTCAGGATCAATAATTGGATCCGCAATTATTGGATGCTGAATAATGCTGGAAGCGTAAGTTGAACTCACTTTTCACCTATTTTGAACAAGACCTTGACCGTTTCAGGACGACGCGCGAAATCAAACGCTTCCTGCCATTGGTCTAATGTAAATTCACCATCTATCAGATCAGTAACTGGCAGACCTTTCAACAGTGAGCTAATTGCGGGACCGAATCTCCCACAACGTGATCCGATCAATGTAATCTCATTGACGACCAGCGATGCGGGATTGAACTTCAAATCCCCTGTATAGGTACTTTTTAGAATCAGCTTTCCTCGTGGTTCAACGGCGTTTACTGCGGTTTGCCAGCCACGAGGCGATCCAGATGCTTCGATGACAACGGGATAACGCTTGCCCGGAGGTTGAGTATTCAGATACCCTCTGGTAATACATCCCTTCATGCGCCTGACTTTGGATTCTGACTTTCCAACTACTTCAACACGACACAGCATGTGCGCCATCACTCGAGCGATCAATTGTGCCAAACGACCATCACCAATTAACAAGATATTGGTTCCCGGTTGTAAATGAACCTGTTCGAGAATCTCACAGGCAGCCGCCAAAGGTTCAATCATCGCGGCAGCTCGATCTTCGATGGCTTCAGGCACTACCTTAAGATTCCAAGCGGGCAACGTCATGTACTCAGCAAAAACGCCATCTCTACCAGTTATACCCAGAACGTCTCTGTCAGGACAATGCCTCGCCATATCACGCTGGCACCATTCGCAGTGCCCACAACCAGAAGAAATCTCTCCTACAACTCGTTTGCCGATTAAATCCGGGTCGGAGTCGCATTCTTCAACTATACCAACAAATTCATGCCCTAAAGTGCCTTCAAAATTACCATAGCCACGCAGGATTTCCATGTCAGTTGAACAAATACCTGCATAAAGAACTCTGACTTTGGCTTCGTTATCGGCAGGTTGAATGGTTGGGATTTCACAGAGACCAAGTCTTCTGTTTTTAATTCTGATTGCTTTCATAATAGCTTCTCACCTTAAATATCGAGTGCATCACGAATTTCAAATTGTACCTTAGTGAAAGAAAGATAATTATATTCTGTTGTGTCCGCAATGAAAGTTTTATATTTGGCGAAAATTTACTAATATACAATTTCAACATGCTGCAGAATTTAAGATAATCTGAGATTTTAGTCGAAGATTAAGCTTTATTCGTAAAACTTGGCAACAAACATCACTCGGCAATCTAATTCTTTCTACATAACGGAGATTCAATCTTATGGAAAGCAACGCAATCAATCCTCCAAAACGGCGAGGAATGTCACCTGTGGTCATTTTTTTAATCGTCTTTGGGGCGGTAATATTGGTGTTCGGCGGGATAGGTTTATTCGTTTCATCATCGCTATCCGAGCTTAACACCAGCTTCTCAGGAAAAGGGGGCGAATTAACCCAAGAAACAGTTCTTGATGGTAACAGCGAGAACGGCGTGATTGCACTCATTCAATTAGAAGGCACAATCCGAGGAACCGGATCAGAAATTAATGGCGAAGGCTTGTCTTATGAAGTGGCTCGCAGATTACGCCGCGCCGCCAAAGATGACAATGTCAAAGCTGTCCTGTTGCAAGTCAATTCTCCGGGTGGTGGATTGACAGCAAGCGACATCATGTACAACGAAGTACTGAAGGTCAAAGCGGCTGGCAAACCCGTGGTAGTTTGGGTTGGTGGTTTGGCTGCGAGTGGTGGCTTATATGTTTCCGCTCCTTCCGACTGGATCGTCGCTTCTCCGA
>CAZAGU010000077.1:0-15385 GCA_964484805.1 uncultured bacterium | reverse complement strand
AGTGATTCAGATTTGGGTCGAGCCGGTTGGTATGATGGTAATTCAGGTAGTAAGACACATTCGGTTGGCGAGAAGCAAGCGAATTCTTGGGGGTTGTATGACATGCATGGCAATGTCTGGGAGTGGTGTCAGGATTGGTATGGTGATTATCCGAGCAGTTCTATAAGTGATCCTCGAGGTCCTTCGAGTGGCTCCTCCCGGGTCTTCCGTGGTGGTGGCTGGTACTACAACGCCCAGTTCTGCCGTTCGGCTAATCGCAACGGCTACGACCCGTCGATCCGGGACAGCATTCTGGGCTTCCGCCTTGTGCGCGACGCGGGGAAATAGGGGGAGGTGTGATGTTCCCACGCAGGAGCATGGGAACAAGGTGGACTAGTGGGTGTTACTCGTTCCCACGCTCCCGCGTGGGAATGCCAAAGTTAAAAGAGAAATATCGTGAGTAAAACAAAAGTATTTGACATTCGGACCCCTGAGCAAATCCGTGCAGAGAAAGCCATTACCGCAGCACTTGCGAGAGGGGTTAAGAAAGCGTTGCTTTTACATAAACAGACAGGGCACCCAATTTATGTCTGGGAAAACGGTCAAGTAGTGCGCCGAGAAGCCAAAGATATTAAGGTTGATCTAGTAGATGCCGAGTAGGAGAGATGCACAGTACAGGAAATCTGCTTTATCTGTTGTGAATGCAGAAAATAACCATACAACATTCAATCTGGGTTCCCGGTCAGGCCGGGAATGAGGAGAAAAAGGAAGAACAACTGAATAGACGTTTTAAAGCACTGGGTTCCTGCCTTCGCAGGAACGACAGCTAGGGTGCAGGCAGCATGTTCGGACAAGCCCGGACATGTTTCACATAATACACAGCGGACAGCGTCCGCTGTCATACCCGCGAAGGCGGGTATCCAGTTTTGATTTTCAGGGTATTCTTCCTTATGTAATACCTGCGAATCCTTGTATCCATCGCATTCATCCTTTGGTCTCTATAAAATCACAGGGATTGCTTCGTTGCTTCGCGCCTCGCAATGACGGGTATTTCAGGCCAAACATGCCACACGCCCTACACCTATATCACTCTTGCGAAGGGGGTATCCATCGCATTCAATGCAGGGCAAAACGCCAAGAGCGTCCTCTGGT
This sequence comes from uncultured bacterium, assembly GCA_964484805.1. Taxonomy (GTDB): domain Bacteria; phylum Electryoneota; class AABM5-125-24; order Hatepunaeales; family Hatepunaeaceae; genus CAZAGU01. The sequence goes on along the minus strand of CAZAGU010000077.1, from coordinate 14,254 downwards.
AGTCGAGGACGCTAGTAAAATCATGAACTTTCATTACGAGCTGAGTTAGGTAATAAGCACCCAAACGCCAATCATTTCTTCAATTGCGCGGTTAAATGAAGAAATCCGCCACTTCAAATCAACGGTGAACACACCGTCGGAAATGCTCTCAAGGATAGCCTCAGTCGAAGTATGTAAGAGAATTTTGTCTTCACTGTCCCCGTTATGATAATTGATATAATAATATTATATCAATTATATGCGCATTATTTGCCATAATACAGCAAATACAGCTGTATTATTCCGGTTTTTGTGCAATAAACATGATACCACCCGGAACCTTCAATCTTCGCGCCTGTTCTTGAGCCGCTTTTTTTACCTGTTAAAGCCGATCCGAATGAAAACCACGCTCGATGCAACGCATTCATCGGTGATGCGGCGACTTTGCATATATTATTAGGCATTCTTGGGAACATGTTATGCAGAATAAACCAAAGATTGCCGACATCAGGCTCAAGCATTTTCACTTCAAAGCCAGCACCTCTTAAAACCGCGCCAATTCCCCAGTGAGTCATGTGATAATATGAGTAGTGAAAGCCTTCAATGAACGCCACCCATCCGTGAAAATAGCCGCCGGGTTTAAGAACGCGATAGGCTTCGTTTGCAACAACCCAAGGGTTTCGGAAATGTTCAAATGACGCATAGCTAGTGGCAAGCTCCACGCTTTCGGAAGTAAACGGGATGGCATGAGCATCACCGAGAATTGGAGCTATGGGGTTTTCGCAATCGAACCCAAGATATGTATAACCTGCCCGTTTGATAAAGGGTTCCTGAGTCATCGCACCGCATCCAATATCGACGCAAAAAGCGCCAGCATTGCGAGCTTTAGGCAAGTTCCCCATTAGGATTCGTCCTTTAGGAAACAAGCCATCTGATTGTTTTACGAGATCATGGTCATAAGTTTTAGGGAAGCCAGGGTATTCCGGTTCACGATAGCAGGCCGCATACAGCGTTGTATCCAAGGACATCTGAATGTCTTGCTGAAGAAACAAATCAAGCTGGCCATCGCTATTTACTTTGTATTTTAGGTTGCAGGAATTGCAAAGAAACCGATCATTGTCGTTTTGAAGTTGGGCTTTACAAGCCGGACATGCCAAAATCGGTTTTGCCAATGAAATATAGGGATTCATTTTCAACCTTTGTTAAATGTGGTATCAAAAGGTATGAAGGATAAAAATTGGTGTCAAGCTACTTGAAGAATTATAGCACAGGTTTAAGGAATAAGGAGATGTCTTAAAGCAAAATCTTTAATATCTGCATGAAATTAGATAGCAAGAGTACCAAGAGCGTCCTCCAGTGGTGAAGAACGCTCTAGTTATTAGATAGCCCAGTGCCGGAATTGTTAGCCGTGGATTGACCGATTTCCCACTGCTAACGCCGCTTCCTTGATGACCTCCGAGAGAGTCGGATGAGCATGACAGGTGCGAGCGATTTGCTCGGCTGTCGCCTTGAATTCCACCGCCACCGCGAGTTCTGCTATCATATCTGACGCATGAGCGCCGAGAATATGCGCGCCAAGAATTTCATCCGTTTCCTTATCCGCCAGAATCTTCACCAAGCCGTCAGTTTCGCCCATGCTCAGAGCGCGACCATTTCCGCGGAAGAAGCACTTGCCGCTGTTGTAGGCGCGCCCCTGCTCCTTCAGTTGCTCTTCACTAAGTCCAACCACCGCCAGCTCAGGATGCGTGTAAACCACGTTCGGGATGGCATCAAAATTAACATGCCCTGTCATTCCCGCGGCGATCTCCGCCACAGCAACGCCCTCTTCTTCGGCTTTGTGAGCTAGCATTGGCCCCTGAACAAGGTCGCCAATGGCATAGACGCCTTCAACGTTGGTGCGCCACTGGTCGTCAACGATGACCATGCCGTTGCGCTCTGTGCTCACACCGATTTTGTCCAAGTTGCATCCGGCGGAGTTTGGTTTGCGACCGACAGCCACCAGAACTTTGTCGCCGATCAGCTTTTCGATTTCGCCTTTCTTGTTCTCGAATGACAACTCGAGCATACCATCAGTAAGTTCAGCACCTGTGACCTTAGCACCCAAATAGAAATTGAACCCCTGGCTCTTCAATGAACGCTGGAGCATGGTCGCCATCTGCTTATCGGCGAAGGGCGTAACCTGCGGTAACATCTCGACGACCGAAACCTTTGAGCCGAGCCGATTCCAAACGCTGCCCATTTCCAAACCAATCGCTCCCGCACCTACGATAATCAGATGCTCAGGGACGGATGTGAATGATAATGCCTCGGTGGAACTGACAATGTTCTCCCCGTCGAATTTCATAAACGGAAGCTCGACCGAGATCGAGCCCATTGCCAGCACGATGGTCTTGGCTTCAATGGTCTCGACGTTGCCATCGGATTCAACATCAATTTTGCCATCGCCAGCGAGCTTGCCGAAGCCCTTCATCACTGTAACCTTGTACTTCTTCATCAGCGTGGCAACGCCGTCTGTGAGGGTTTTGACGACGGTCTCTTTGCGAGCCAACATGGTGGCGAGGTCGAAGCGGATGTTTTCGGCGGCGAGTCCGTGCTCAGACCATTTGTGTTTGGTCGAGAAGTACATCTCGCTGGATTCCAGCAACGCCTTGGAGGGAATGCAACCGACGTTCAGGCAAGTGCCGCCAAGTGCGTCATCTTTCTCGATCAGAACGGTGTTCAGCCCAAGCTGTCCGGCGCGAATGGCAGAAACATATCCACCGGGGCCCGCCCCGATTATTGCGTAATCAAAACTTTTCATATATATCACTCGATGTGTTTTTGTACTGGGAATAATCACTTCCATGCATCTGAATTGCAATGGTGCAATTACTCTCTTGAAAATTAAATCTTTAAACAATTTCAATTCAATATAGTAAAATCTTTTTGCAACTTCCCAACAAGAGTACGCCAAAGCTGAAGCAAAACTGAAAATGGCTGGATGCACTGAATTCCTCGTTCTCGACTTGAACAGGAGCACAGATTGAGAGTTAAACATTTAATTGTATTTTCCACCGCGGACAAAGTCCGCTGTCATCCCAGCGAAGGCTGGTATCCAAGGCTTTGAGAGAAAAAAAAGAGAGGCACAACAGATAGGGAAGAAATCCCTGAAAATCAAATATGGGTTCCCGCTTTCGCGGGAACGACAGAGTGTTGGTGCGTTTAATGCGCTCGAAACGGGCAAGGATGATTCTCGAACTCTTATGAGATTGCTTCGTCGCTTCGCTTCCTCGCAATGACGGATAGGGAATGAAAGCCTTGAATCCCAGCCTTCGCTGGGATGACACCACCACCACCCGTCTTTGCGAGACGGGCGTTAGCCCAACGAAGCAATCTGCGTTTCGGGTGGTGTGTGTCAATTAGGAAACAATGACTGAATTTTTAAAACTGGATGCCCGATCAGGTCGGGCATGAGGAGAAAAAGGAAGGAATGCCTGATTAACGCTCTCTGGGCTCCGGCTTTCGCCGGAGCGACGTGGCCTTGGTACGTTTGTCGCGCTTGACATAGGAAATGGTACATCTCGAACTCTCATGATGTTGCTTCGTCGCTTCGCTTCCTCGCAACGACGGTTCGAGGGGCATTTTTCCCTAATCTGTAAAATCTGCTTAATCTGTGGAGAAAATTTCATTCTGCCTTCGCGGAGATGACAGAATGTTGTGTATATTGCAGGTAAACCCATACCTGTTCACCCCAGTTTAACCACCGGAGTAACCATGTCAACAATCAGCCCTCCAGACTATGTTTCCGATCCGGCGCTCGCGGATCACGCCGCACATCTGCGCGAGCTGATCGCCACATCGTCGCATATCGTAGCCTTCACCGGCGCTGGAATATCCGCCGAATCGGGAATCCCAACCTACCGCGGCTCTGGCGGTTTATGGTCAAAATACGAGCCTGATAAATACGCATCAATTCAGCATTTCAACATTGACCCGACCTACTACTGGAATTTCTTCCGCGATATTCGCTTCTCAACCATCACAGATGCTAAGCCAAACGCCGGGCACTTTGCACTGGCTGAGCTTGAGCGGCAAGGCAAACTGAAATCCGTCATCACGCAGAATATCGACGGGCTTCATGGTGAAGCTGGCTCGGTGAACATTCTGGAATTGCACGGCAACACCCGCCGCTACTATTGCCTCGATTGCGGTAAAAACTACACCATCTTCGAGGTCGCCGAGATGCTCGAACAGCAGAATCCCGTCCGATGTGCCGCCTGTCAGGGAATCGTTCGCCCGGCGACGGTGATGTTTGGCGAGACTTTGCCGGAAGATATTATGCCCCAAGCGAGCAAAGAATCGCATGATTGCGATTTGATGATCGTTGTAGGTAGCTCATTGGTTGTATATCCCGCCGCAGAATTCCCATATTATGCTAAGTCCACTGGCGCGAAGCTGGCGATCATCAATGTTGACCCGACGCCGTTGGACAGCATGGCGGATATGTGCACCCATTCACCGGCAGCGAACCTGCTGGCGATGGCGGTCTGGGAAGGTTAAATTCAGGCAAGATTTACGTTTGGTTCTGTTTCGCTACATAATTAAAGAGCATGTCGGTCCCTTTTTCTTCGGGCTGTCGCTGATCGTGTTCATCTTCACGATGAACCTGTTCTTCAGACTGCTGGGCAAAATCGCCGGCAAAGGCATCTCCGTCTGGATTATCGGCGAATACTTCGTCCTGAATCTGGCGTGGATCATCGCGCTCGCCGTGCCGATGGCGGTGCTGATCGCGACGCTATCTGCATACGGCAGATTGGCGGGCGATGGTGAAATCACAGCGCTTAGGTCGTCGGGAATATCGCCATTGCAGATGATCCGCCCTGCTCTGATCGGTGGCTTGCTGATGACGCTGTTTATCGGCTGGTTCAATAATTTCATGTTGCCTGACATGAACCACCGCACCAAAACGCTCTGGGTTGAAATGAGCCGCAAGAAGCCCACCATGGCACTCGAACCGGACATTTACAATTTTCTGATCCCGAATTATGTCTTCCATGTGCGAGCTGTCGAGCCGGACAGCGGCTACCTTGAAGGCGTAACCATTTACGACGAGCACAATCCCGAGAGCCGAGCGTCCATCACTGGCGAGAATGGCAGATTATCATTTGCTGAAGCCGATGAAGCGATCATCCTGAGCCTGAACAAGGGCGAAATCCATCGCGAATCCGACCGTGCTGAAGATGGCTACGAATACACACAGTTTGACAGCGCTCTCTTCAGGCTGAATGCTCCCGGTATGACGTTGAAACGAGGAAGCAAGATCAGCCGTGGCGACCGTGAGATGAAGGTTGCTGAGATGGTGGCACTGGTCAATGAACTGAAAGTTGCAGATGAACGGAATCCGGGCAAGAACTACAACAAACGCCGCATCTCTTCGCTATTAGTCGAGATTCACAAGAAATTTTCCATTCCAGTGGCATGTCTGGTGTTCATACTGCTCGGTGCTCCGTTGGGAATGTTGGCTTCTAAAGGCGGAATGGGCGTTGCCGGAGCAATCTCGCTACTCTTCTTCACGATCTACTGGACGATGTTGACTGGCGGTGAAAAACTGGCGGACAGAGGAGTGGTGCCTCCGGGTATTTCCATGTGGATTGCCAATATTGTGCTGACCGTCGTGGGTTTGTGGGTGCTATGGCTTTCAAAACGACGCACAACATTTCCCGGCATGCAAATCGCGTCCAATCTGCTCAAGAGAATCTTCTTCCCTCATACTGATGACAAAGATCAGGCAGGTGAGAAATAATGAAGATTCTCGATCGCTATGTGCTTGTGTCATTCATCCAGAAGCTTGTTTATGCTACAGTTGCGGCAACGATTATCTTCCTGGTTGTTGATGCCGTTGAACACATTGATACCTTTGTGGATCATCAGACCTCCATGAGCCAGATTATTCGATATTACTACCTTTTCCTGCCATACATTGCCTATTTGATCTACCCTGTAGCGGCACTACTGGCGACGCTGTTTACAGTTGGCGGTTTGACGATGACCAACGAACTGGTCGCGATAAAAGTGTCTGGCGTGTCATTTTCACGAATACTGCTCCTGCTTTTGTTAGCCACCGGAATTGGAGCCTTCGGCACTTATGTTTTGGGGGAGACTTTAATCCCCTCAGCCAACCGCCAGCGCGAAGACCTGTATCGCTATGACATAAAAAAGATGCCGCGTGAAAATCGGGCGAAACATGGCAGAATATACGTTCAGGTTGGTAAAAATAAACAACTATACATCGACAGATACAAGCCGTTGAGCAAGGAAGCAATTGGGATACAGTTGATTGAGCGGGATGGTGGGAGAATAATCCGACGGGTTGACGCAGAAAAAATGATCTGGCTCGATAACAAATGGTATTTTCAAGGAGCTGCGGAGCGGGTGTTTTCTGACAGCGGAAAAGTCAACTGGCGGTATGATATTACCGAGAGTATTTCCGGGCGTGGATTGCACCCAGATGAATTTGAACGGGTGAAGACAAAACCCGAAGAGCTTAATCGGGAAGAATTGCTGGAATTCATCAAGCGTATCAGGAAATCTGGCGGGAAAACGCTCAAGTGGGAGACAGAAGCTTACTCGAAGGTCGCTCAACCAGTTGCGGCGATTATTATTGTGTTGTTTGGCGCACCGATGGCATCCATCCGGCGACGAGGCGGCACAGCGCTTGGATTTGGACTCAGTCTATTTGTTTGTTTTGTGTATTTCGGGATAATCCAGATTGGGAAGGTGTTTGGCTACAACGGCACTATTGACCCATGGTTGGGTGCATGGATTGGCAACCTGTTTTTTGGCATGATTGGGCTGATCTTACTGGCGAAAACCGTGAAATAGACACAGTGTTCTTGCTCCTCTTTAAATATTTATCCAAAGGCAATTTCCCTCATTACATCACCTAGCAAATCTCTGCTTGTAAAAAAAATCTCATTCATTGACACTTGATAATATTTGCAGTTGAATATAATTTGAGAAATTTATGATTTGGTTTATATTAAACCTAAGACACACTTAAACGCGAAAAGGCAATGGAAGATACGGAAAAAAACAATCCCCCTGTCAGTGTTGACAAACATGAAGAAATCGAGCTACTCATCAGCAAGATAGCTCCCACTGTCATGGACTCGATCCATGAAGCGCTCAACATTGGCAAGCAGGGCTTTGGAAGCCGCTGAAGAAATTGACTTTGCACAAGGGAAAATCATGGCGGCATTAGAACTTGCCGATATTTTAATCACTCGCCTGCAGGAACATGCGGAGGGTGATAAATACCTTCAGATTGTTAAAGATGAATTAGATGAGATTGATGATCCCATCATTCGCGTGCGAATGATGATAACGGAAGCTGTTTCCAAAGCCATGAAATCTGAATACTTAGAATCTCTGAAGGAATTAAAGCAAGTTGAAGAGATGGCTGACGAAATAGAGGATAAAAGTTTCCTCCCAATATTGTACTCCAGAATGGGCAATGTGTATTCTTTACTGTTCAAGTTTGACGAAGCACTGGAATACCTATACAAGGGGCTGAAGCTATGCACCAAAGAGAACAAGATTGGAGGCATGGCAAATTACAATACCAACATAGCGCTCATCTATCAATCTTTGCTGGATTATAACAAATCCATTGAACACCTAAAGCTTGCGCTGGATTTATATGAAAAAATCGGCGACAAGCAAGGATTGGCTCGCTCGCATGGGAACCTTCTGGTGATATATTGCGTCACCAGAGATTTCGATAAATCACTTTATCACGGCAAGTTAGCGCTTGAACAAGTTCAAGTTATCCAGGACAACAGACAACACTGTCTCATCTTGAACAATATTGGCGAAATGTACAAACAAAGCGGCGATCTTGATGAGGCAATGAACTACTTCAGGCAATCGCTGGAACTCGCGCAAAGCCTGAATCTCGAAAGCGATTCTGCTGTCGCCGCAAATAATCTGGGAGATTGCCACTTACTGAAAGAAGAATACGTCGAGATGGAGAAATGTCTTGATTATTCATTGCCAATCCTTAAAAAGTTCAATCTTCTCCCATTCCTGAAGAATAACTATTACATGCGCGCTGAGTCTGCACATGACACTGAAAGAGACCACGAGGCTTATGATTATCTTAAAGAATTCATGGAAATTAACAACCAAATCCTCACAGAAGAAACCGCAAAGAAATCTGCTGAGCTACGAACGAAGTTTGAGGTCGAGCGCATGGAGCAGGAGAATGAGATTTTTCGTTTGAAAAATGTTGAGCTTGCTGAGGCGAACAAGAAACTTCAGGAAGCTCTCGATAATATCAAAGTGCTGTCAGGCTTGGTTCCGATTTGCTCGCATTGCAAGAAAATTCGCGACGACAAAGGCTTCTGGAATCACCTTGAGACATATATATCCAAACATTCCAAGGCTAGATTCAGCCATGGAATATGTCCGGATTGTATGGTGAAACTGTATCCAGATTTTGCTGAGGGAGTGCTGAAACACAAGAGCAAAGAAGAACAAAATAATGATGATTGCAGGCATTAGTTGTTTGCCTTATACTTGAGAACGTTGAATAAGAGGCATTAGCGAAATATTAACACCCTCCCGCTGTCATCTCCGCGAAGGTTGGGTCATTGGCTTGCTACTGTTCACCTTTAGTGAACAGCAACTGGTAAGCTACTGATAATAGCTCAATTAATATTAAAGTAAAAACTTTTAAACTGGATTCCCAATCAAGTTGGGAATGAGGATTCTAGTTTTTCCACAGTATCATAACTTAGGCAAAGATGAGCGATTGAAAAAGATTTTAGAAATGGAGCAAGGTTAGCATGATTGAGTTGATCTGGATTGAATACCTGGTGTTGTTTATCTTAGGGACGATGGCTGGTAGCTTTCTAAATGTAATAATCTACCGAGTGCCTGACGGGGCATCGATTGCCTTCCCGGCGTCACATTGCCTTCATTGCGGCCGTCCTATCAAGCCCTGGGAAAACATTCCCGTTATCAGCTATATTTTCCTCAGAGGCAAATGCAAAGGCTGCAAAGTGCACATATCCTTCCAATACCCGCTGGTGGAAATATCAATGGGTTTGCTGGTTGCGTTCATGCATTTTGCCTTTGGCTTCTCGTGGGATTTTGTCATATACTCTGTTCTTGCCGGTTTATTGCTGGCATTGTCGGTGATTGACCTGAAAACCTATCGCCTTCCTGACCCAATCACCATGACAGGTGCCATTATGGCAGTCGCTCTGACATTATTGCTGAGGCGCGAGTTCTGGCTTCAGATGTTGCTCGGTGGCGCAGTTGGAGTCGGCGTGATGGGTTTGCAGGGTCTAATTGGGATGTTGATTATGAAGTCCGTCGCCAAGAAGGGCGGGACATTAGGACTGGGAGATGTGAAATTCGCTGGTATGATTGGATTGTTCTTGGGGCCCGGCAGAACAGGCGGCATGTATATTTTTGCGATATTTCTGGGTGCAATCTTTGGTCTGACGATGATTGCCTTGGGTGGCAGGCGTTTTGGGCAAAAAATTCCCTTTGGCCCCTACATTGCGGCAGGGGCTCTTGTATCTCTGGTGTGGGGAGAGCATATTTGGCGTTGGTACAGCTCATTCCTGCGTTGATGAAACTTGACTTAGAGATATTTCTTGTTTAACTTTCAAAGGCTGTGGTGTTTCTTGTTTTACGATGAGGAAAATGTCTTTTTTTGCTATTTTCGAACTAGCGTTTCTTTTCGTATCACATAGCACGATGATTATTGGCAGATACTGAGGAGGTCTGTCGATTAACATAGAGATTCTGCGTGAATTTTAATGGAATTTCTCCTGAGAGCTAAGCAGAGGCAACTCAACAGGGAGAGATGCTTTGGAGTAATATCGGAGGTACAATGTCTCGGAGAAATTGGTTTGTCCCGTTTTTAATTATTCTTATGGTTGCGACGACTTGGGCGCGTCCACTTTCCATCAAGGATACTGAGTATTATCGCACGGCTGGCATTGATGCCACCAAAACTCAGGCGATAATCAGTAGCAACACTGAGGTCAATCCTCAGAATGTGTATAATGGTCCAATGCGTGATAATCCTGCCGACGTTGCTGTTGGCGAGGAAATGATTATCGGCTATACTTGGTACGATTATCAGCACAATGGTTCAATTGGCAATATGATTCGCCATGATTCACAAGGCTACACCCATTTCATCTGGATGCGCGGATATAATTCCAACAATAACCCGCGTCATGCCGTTTACAACTACCTGACCCCAGACGGCGCACTGGACAATGACCCAGCAGAAGAGGAAAATGACAATCAAGTTGACGCTGGAACCAATTCTGGCTATACCTGTATGGACATCCTCCCTGCAGATCAGCGTGCCATCGGCTTTTATCATGTGCGTGGTCACGTTGAAGATGATCCTGCATACGTTGGAACTGGTCAATCAACTGACTGGGGTTACAGTATGGGCGCATTTCAGTCATCGCATCCTTCCTCTTGGCCTGATATTCAGTTGATCTGGCCTCACGGTGCCGTTGACCAACAGAATCGCTCCCATATCATCGCAACAGAATACCGCGGCGAAGACGAAGACGCTCCGATGTGGCAGAGAGTTGGCTACTGGACTGGTAGCCCCGACGATGATTTTCTGAACTGGGGATGGAATGCCGACTTAAACGGCATGCCCGTCAATGTTGACACCACTGGTGCTATCACCGCCGTTGCCGCTGCCTCACCACAGTCAAACAAAGTGGCGCTGGCATGGCATCACAACCGCGTCGGAACAGAAATGCTTCAGCCGAACGGCGACTGGGAATTAGCTCGCGGTGGTTGGCAACGCAACAACGACATCCGCTACATCATTGATGAAGACGGTCAGAATTGGGATTGGGATAATGGCATACAGAGCATGACCAAGATTTTACCGGTTATTCCTGAGCTGGCTGAAGTAAATATGATTTCAGCCCGTGGCGATACGTTCCGTCCCTATTGCGATGTTGACATCGAATTTGACCCCTGGGATGGTCAGGACAACCTTTACGGTGTGTTCGCCGCTTCAGGTTTCCAGGAAAAGCCAATTCCAGACGCACTCGACCCAGCTCCGGTTGATGTTGTTTACGCTGTGATGGGGCATCTTTGGTTCTGGAACAGCGAGCAAGACACCTTGACCATGATCTATGACGGTTGGTACAACCAGTACATGAGCAATCCAGCTACAGAAGGTCGTTTTCGTCCCGGCGGCTGGCGTTTGAACGCTGACCGTGGCTCCATTGCTTTCGACCCGGAAAATCCAGGTCATATTTATGTCGTCTGGGTGCTATTTCCTGAAATTCAGGATATGGACGGTGTTGAATTCTACGAAGGTGCCCAAGATACCAGTGAGCAAGGTTACCTGAGTGCTGACATCATGGTTTCACGCTCAATTGACTATGGTATCACATGGCGTGAACCCATCAACGTCACCGAGACAATCTGGGATGGCGACCGCGCTCCAGAACCCGGCGACTGTCAGAGTGAAGCTTGGGCATCTTGCGACCCAATCGCCAGCGAAGGCAAGCTTCATATTTTCTATATTCGCGACACAGACGCGGGCGGTTTGCCACAGGAAGAAGGCACCGCAACCAATTCACCGATGATCTACCACACCATTGATTTGGAAGATCTCGTTCTGAATGAACCAGTCGCAATGCCACGCAATGACTTTATGTTCCACAACTACCCGAACTATGCGCCGGTCATTGACGAAGTCATTCGCGCCGTTGGCACTCCCCGCCCAGATCAGAATGTTGCAGTTTCAGCCAATGTCTCACCCACCGGTGGTCGTGAAGTTGTCACCGTTTACCTCGAATACCACATCCCCGGCGCAGCAGACATCATGCAGATCGAAATGGATGCTGACGGTGAGAATTTCTTTGCCACCATCCCCGGTCAGGCAGACGGCACTTATGTTTGGTATCGCATCCACGCGATTGACAACGAAGACGGCGAAACCACATACCCAAATCCTCACTGGTATTCCTATATCGTTCGTCCTGAAGGCGGCATGACCATTCACGACATTCAGTATCCTGGACCACGTGAATGGGGCGTTGACTACTCACCTTTCAAAGATGTGTTAGTCACAGTTGAAGGTATCGTTACCACACCTATGGATTTTGCAGAAACTTATGATGGCTTTGCAATTCAGGATGCCGAAGGCTACTGGTCTGGTGTCTTTGTTCGCGGTGACCATACTGGTTATGAACCGGGATCCCGCGTTCAGGTTACTGGTGTTGTTCGTGAACGTGATGACAACAATGTAGATAAATGGCGCTATTTAACTTACATTGAAGCCAGCGAAGAAAGCGTCATGGTATTGGAAGAAGATGTTCCCCTGCCGGAACCGATGTATGTTCCTTACCTGCGCTCAATTGCTACAATGGCAGAATACGCAGAACACCTTGAAGGTGTCCTTGTGCGTGTCTGGAGTGTCAAAATCGGCGACCCAACCTCGGTTGACTCGGTGTACCGTTCTCTCTACATTCCAATCGTCAAAGCTTTCGGTGAAGGTGAAGACAGAGTGGATGAAATCGCATTTATCACAACCCACGGCTTAGACGAAGGCACCATTGAGGCTCTCGAACTTGACCGTCCTCGCGAAGGTGACCCGCTTGATTTCATCACCGGTATCTTCATGGAAAACCAGGACTATGCACTTGCACCGCTGGACATGTCTGCGTTTGATGAGTTCTCAGCACCGATGGATGAAAAACAATATCCGCAGAAGATTAAGCTTGATTCAGCCTATCCGAATCCATTCAACGGAATCACCAAAATTGGCTTCGATCTTGCAAAGTCTGATGCTGTGAAGATTGCCATCTATGACCTTTCCGGTCGTATGGTTCAGACTGTTCTTGAAGGCAACATGCAGGCTGGTCATCATAATCTGGCTTTGAACGCTGAAGCTTTGGCAACGGGTATGTATATCCTGCGCCTGAGCACACCGACAGAAGCCTTGACCCAGAAACTGGTGTTGGTCAAGTAACATTATTCCGGTCGTTTCTCAAAAACGATCACAGGAATTATTTCAAGCCGTGGTCTCCTCTACTGTTTTCGGAGACCGCGGCTTGTTTCTATTTGGATTGAAAATGAGATTTATTGATGAAGCCACCTTTGAAGTCATTTCTGGCAAGGGTGGACCCGGAGCTGTAAGCTTTGCTCGCGCCGCCTATGTGCCCAAGGGCGGACCTGACGGAGGCGATGGTGGCAAAGGCGGCAGTGTAATTTTCAGAGCTTGCCAGCAGGTTGGGACTCTGGTGGATTTACGGAATCACCACCATATCCGCGCGAAAAATGGTCAACCGGGGCAGGGGGTGAAGAAAAGTGGACGCAACGGCAAAGATGTTATTGTCAATGTCCCCATGGGCACGCTCGTCATTGACATTGAAACAGAATCCATCATCGCAGATCTGATCGACGATGGCCAACAGGTTGTGGTCGCTAAGGGTGGTATTGGCGGGCGTGGCAACATTCACTTTGCAACTCCAACCAATAGAACGCCACGCCGTTGTGACACTGGAATGCCCGGCGAAACGCGCAAGGTGCGGCTGGTTTTGAAAGTCATCGCCGATGTTGGCTTGGTCGGCAGACCTAATGCGGGAAAATCTACATTGCTGGCGGCATTAACGCGAGCCAAACCACGCATTGGCGCTTTTCCCTTCAGCACACTTGCGCCGGGGTTGGGTGTGGTGCCTTTTGGTGCCTACCAGAGATTTGTGATGGCTGACATTCCGGGGTTAGCTGAGGGTGCAGCGGACGGCAAGGGCTTGGGACACAGATTTTTGCGTCATATCGAAAGAACCCGACTGATCGTGATGTTGATCGAATCGCCTGATGAGGATTACACTGAGGTCTATGATGGCTTGTTGACCGAGCTTAGCTCACATAGCCTGAAGCTTTCCAGCCTGCCGCGCTTGATTATCCGCTCAAAGAATGATCTTGAAGCTCCAGAAGGTTCTGACGATTCATTCAAATTTGACTTGTCCATCTCCGCTGTAACAGGCGATGGGCTTGAAGAGCTTGTGGACATCATCGGTGCGAAGCTTGGCATGTCGAAAGAAGTCAAGGTAAATTACAAAGAATATCCCGAGCCGGAGGGGTCTGACGATTACCCGGATGAGCCGGATGAGCCGGATGAAGAAGAACTGTAAGATGGTAATTCAGTGGTGGAATCCCTGACGACGGGTGGCATGTCCGGCTATCCCGGACATGTTTCTCCTAATAAACAACAGCGGACGAACGTCCG
>CAZAGU010000076.1:0-15455 GCA_964484805.1 uncultured bacterium | reverse complement strand
ACAACTGATTGGACGTTTTTAAAGCACTGGGTTCCTGCCTGCGCAGGAACGACATAAGGAAGAAGGATGTGATTTGCTTCCTCACAAGACAATCACGGAACTCACAGCCAAAAATACTTCCCCCCCAGCAACTCGCGCTACTGGGGGGAAGTTTAATGTAAGTCCTTAACATGCTATCTCATTAAAATCACCTTCACCGAGCTTGTCTGACTGCTCGAACTGAGCCGGATAAAGTACACCCCAGAGGATACTTCCACCGCTTGCCAACTGACACTGTAAACGCCAGCGTTGATTTCACCGTCAACTAACCGTGTTACCTCTCTGCCGGAAACGTCAAACACTGCCAATTTGACCCGCTCGGCGGAAGGAAGCGAATAGGAAACTCGCGTCATGCTGTTAAATGGATTCGGATAGGCGTTCGCCAAACCAAACTCCAACGGTTGAACCGCGTCCCCCAGTTTGCCGATGAAAATCGCGTCGGTCTGATAGCTGAGATCATCACTGGTGTTAACAGATTCCATAGTAACCTGCCGCTCACTCACACTATCCCAGACCATCACCGAAAGAGCTTCACCCGGCAAAGCGCCTTCCACAATGTCCGTCAGTATGTTGTTGCCACAGACTGCAATCCCGCATCGACCAGTTGCATCAACAACGCCAGAACCGACCATCATGCCAGATTCGCTGAAAATGCCAATCTCTGCGCCGGTGTCAGATTTATTTGCCAGCGTTAGCAGGCTCATGTTAAATCCCGTGGGCGAAACGGTTGAAAAATGATGTGGTGTGGCTGAAATATCCGCCGAAGCCGCCATCGCTGCTTGCCCGCCGTTGACGTTGTAAACCAGTTCAATATCGCCGTTTACGCGGAGTTGATAGCCTTTGCCGGGGAGCATATCACCCATATTCGAGAAGCCGAATTCAGGCAAGTAGAACTGCCCAAGCTCGTTTTTTGCAATGACGAGCTGATCGCCAAGATTTTCCAATGCTACCACCGCGTCAATCGGCTCATTCGGATAGTAAGCTGTCAGATTCCAGCCATCACTCAAAGCGATTGGTGTTTCAGGATCAATAATCAAGCCTTCAACCTGCCACAGGAAATCGTTGGACAGATTGATTTGGTAGCCTTCAGCAGTTGCCCATCCAGGAATGTTGTTAAAGTCATGTTCGGGGGCGTAGAATCTAGCACGACCATCTTTAAGGATGAGTAAAACACCTTCGTTAACCAATGGAGCCATCAGGTCGAGGATGTCCAGATTTTCAGGAACTACATTCAGCGAGATCATATTCCAGCCAGCGCTTAGGTCAAGTTCGCGCTGCACTGGTTGATTTGGATCGCCCAGCACATGCAGTGTAACTGGTAGCCGGAATTGCCCACCTGTGGCATTGTGGGTGAAATGGAAATCGGCGATAAAATTAACCGGAGGCAAACCTGTGGCATCTAAATCAACTGTAAAGTCCCGCCTTTCGGCAGGGTTGACAACACCTGTTGACGGTGTGATCTCGAACCAGTCGCGCCGGGCATCAATCTGCCAAATGTCAATTCTATCATTTGCGCCAACATTTGTACAGGCAATGTACACCCAGGAATACACATCAAACTCGTTTGTGATGTTTGTTCCGCCCGGTTGGCCGCTAACAATATCGTCAAAGATAGCCACCTGCATCAATTCGTCGCTGTCAGGATTCATTTTCGAGACAACCATATCGCCGACATCTTCTTCTTTATGGAAAATGTACAGCGGGCATCCATCCGCATCCTGCGGATAATAGCTGATGCCGTACATGCGTAATCTCTGCCGGCTGAGTGAGGTCTGACGGTTGCCTTCGCGATCGTAGGCAACAATGTCTGAAGTCGTGCTCGAAACCCACAGCCATTGGCGATCGGTGTCCCAAACTACTAGAGTGTTCGGCGACCAGGGTCCGTCAAAGCGCGCCATTTCCTCGCCTGCCGGGTTGAAGGCAATTACATCATCCTCGCCGCTACCCCAGAACCATTCGCCATCCCAGGTGAGGTCTTTCATGCCGTAGTGAGATTCGGCAACTTGTGCAAACTCATCGACAAGCTGTCCTTCGTGATTGATGACCCAAATCATTTTGTCGCCACCGTTGTATCCAGTGACGTAAAAATTGTCGTTGGCAAACGCCACACCTTGGCATCTTGAGTCTCCGGTGATTTCAGTAGCGGGATATTGACGGCGCAGATCCCATGGGTCTGAGTTCGCGTCGCCGCGAAGCTCTTTCTGAACCGACCAAGCCAGTGGTCCATTACCAGTGTTGGTTAGGTTGAATTCAATTTGATGTTGCTCGCCTTCGTTCAGTGTCCATTCAAGATCATTCACAGACAATACAAATTCCGGGTGCAGAAGCGCAAAGTCGGCGTTAATCTCCTCATCTTCGCCAAGGTCATAGACTCTGGTTGAGTCATTATAGCCCGGCTTCGAGGCTGTGAGTGTGAATTCCATCGCCAAGGCTTCTGGAAGTTCCCAGTTGCCATTTTCGTCAGTCAGTGCCACTTGCCCCAGACCTGTGTAAACAACAGCGCCTTCAATCGGAGCGCCAGTTTCAAAATTGGTCACCTGCCCAAGAACCCGCCCGGTAATGTTTCGGGGAGCCGTCGTGAAAAGAAGAGCGCGCTGATTTTGAAGCTCGGCGGATGTTTCAGGATATTGGCCCATTGATCCATAATTAATGCCAGTTGTGTTACCTGGGCTGGAGATACCAATGGAACAATAGAACGGTAACGTGCCGCGAACCAAAGAGACCGTTGCATATTGGATTTTTATCATGCCGTCGCCGGTAGCGTTAACCCACACCGCCGGATCATAGAGCATTATCTGGAATTTCTGGTCTGCATTGGCGCCGCTGTAGTGGACGTTGTACCACTCGATGATGAAAATGTTAAATTCTTCGTCGTAAGCAGTGTAAATGCCGCCATCATTTGGAATGGTTAAGTCATCCCAAAGCGGCGCAATCTTGCCGTATCCACCGCCGTAACCGCCTTCATCCATGGGCCAGTTCTGGTAATTTGGCACAAAGTCATCGTCTTCGCCCATGCAGATAAAGCCATTGGTGCAGACGGTGATGCGGTCGAAATCCTCGCCATAGTACTGAAAGTCAAACGGCAGATCAACCACACCCCAACCGTTTGACTGGGTGCCGTGGTCAATGTCAACTTCATCGCCGTCAAGATCGCGGTCGCGGTCGTCGCGCGAAATTTCCACCCAATCATACTCCGGCGCTATGTCAAACTCTTCGTCTGAGTCGTCGAAGCAGATATAGCCGTAGCCATCAGGTCCTTGTGGTGTGCCTGCACGCGGTTCGCTGACCTGCAACAGGAATGAAGCGCTGTCAATTGCCACGCCACCGACTTCGATCACGATCGACATGGGAACAAGTTGCCCCGGAATCGCCATGACATTGCCGGAGATTGTGAAACCGTCGCCAATCGGCGCACCAATTCCTTCGGGGGCGATATTATTGTACTGCGCAACGGCAGTAACCACACCAATCTCCCACCCTCCAGACAGCAACCGCGCATTGAACCTGCCCGATGGCAAGCGCCCAATGTTGCGGAGATTGACTGCCAAGTTGGTCATTTCCTGCGGGATAATTCGCCCACCGTCAATTGAGGCAACCTCTATGTTGGTGGCTTGCGGATCGAGTAGAATTGCGGATTGCCACTCGCCGTTATCCGCTTCGGCAGTAACGGTCAGAGCGATGTTTTCACTATCGGGGCAGTTGGAGGCGATTGAAATGGTGACAGCGTCCTCAGCAATCGCGACATCCTCAGCCGCAATATCGCCGAAATGCAGTTCGTTTTCTTCAATCTGGACAAATGGATTTGCCGAACTTACCCGAACAATCACGTTTTCAGCGGCTTCGTTTGTGCCGAAGTTGGTCGCCGCCAACGTCAGTAAAATGGTTTCGCCCGGGTTGACGATGCCGTTGTTGTTACCGCCTTCAGCGTCGTCGAGCGTTTCTATGTCCGCACGAACAAACGCCGCAGCTTGTTCGATTTCAATTTCGCCAAGGTAGGGATATATATCTTTCTCCAGAGCAGTAATCTGGATCGGGGGCTCAATGTCGGGATCAATGAAAAATTCACATCTACCTTCAGCGTCAGTGTAAGCAATCTGGAATAGCGCCATGCCAT
Organism: uncultured bacterium; assembly: GCA_964484805.1. Classification (GTDB taxonomy): domain Bacteria; phylum Electryoneota; class AABM5-125-24; order Hatepunaeales; family Hatepunaeaceae; genus CAZAGU01. The sequence goes on along the minus strand of CAZAGU010000076.1, from coordinate 11,302 downwards.
CGTCGAAGCTCCCACTATGAAGAGTGACCATGATGTCTGCCACAGGATCGTCATCGTCTGCATCGGTGACCGTGACGGGGATGTAATTGTTGCCAAGTTCCAGTATTTCCGGGTGCTCGACATTGATCAGACGAGGCACTCCCCGCCAATAGCGGATGCCGGGATCACCACACATGGTGTGATCTTCGGTGTATTTGATGACCTGATTCATATCGCCCGGAAATGCCCGATTAAAACTGAGCGCCGTAAACGCTCGCGCCCAGCCCATTTGAAGTTGCATGTCCAACACTGCGTGAACTGTCGCTACACCGAGCGCATTATTCTGCGTTGTTAGCGGGCGTGACCAAGTACAGGTTGTGGCGACCGCTCCTTTGGCGCCTTCGAGAGAGTTGTAGCGATCGGCGCGGGTGTACCATTCGCGTCCGACCCAGAACATCGATTCCATCGCCCATTCGCCATGCCCGCTGTTCAGGATGGCGATTGGGTACATGCCGACGACCTCGAACATATTCTGAGGTTGATGTCCCCAAACATAATTCAGGTTATAATTTTTCGCGCGACCAGCGATCATTCCAATGCCATCATTCACTTGATCGGCTAACCATGGGCCGGGATCTCCACCCTGGTTTGCCCGGCGCCATTGAGCGACAACGTCGAAGCCATTTTGCTCTAACGCTTCAACAAAATAATCCACAGTGCGGGTCATGCCGTCGTCAGCGCCGTTGATAGCCTGTTCTTCAACGACCGCTTCAGTAAACCAGTCTGTGTCTTCCATCCAGGGGGCGGATTCGTAACTGATGGTTTTGTTTACGCCGCAAGCAAGCATTGCAAGGTTGCCAGTGTGGAAGCGGTTGACGGAAAGATCAGGGAAAACATCATTGCCTTCGAGAAATGCCCAGGCAATATCATAGTGATCCACCCAAGGGTTTGTGGCGAACTGACTTGTAGGAGCGGGAATCAGGAAATCCATTCCCTGCTGACTTGCGTTGCCATTGTAGGGATTGGTCTCGTCTTCGCCTATGATTAAAATATGATCGAAGGGTTCGATGCCCTGATCTAATAGCTCTTCATAGCGGTCGCGAATGGCTTCCTCAGTGTTGCTCGATTGACGTGGATTTTCAATGTACAACAGTTCAACAATATTCCCTGAACGCCGTTTCCACTCCATAAGCCGATATAAGAGGGGATTAAAGTCTTCCAGAAAGCGTTCGGCGATATTTCCCGGCAAAACGAAAAGGTAATAATCATTGTAGCCACGCGCTTCCACAAGTTGCCGGTCATCACGGTGGGGTGCGGGATTCAAGGCAATACCTTCGATTAGGCGTTGAAAGTCTGGGCTGGGCAAGCGCTCGAAATTAACTCTCGCGGGGTTGATTGGCGGGTCATTGCCGTAGCGGAGCTCGACATCAATCTCATCGGTGTAAACATACGAGCCATCGGATGGATCGTAGCGAACCGGATAGACTGTCACCATCGCCATCCGTACTTGCCTGACGCAAAACGGACTTTGCAACACGGCAGGCTGGGTGGGATATACGCCACCGCTGGTGTAATAGTCAGCGTTTATGGTCGCGTCAAGCTCGGATTTATCCTGAAATGAAGGCGGTTTCTCGGCTTTGCTGTGCCGGACTTTGGCGCTCTTTACCACAAGCTCCACTGATTTGTCGGGAGGGAGAATAATGTATCGGCTTACTGCTGGAAGTTTAGGCATTCCAGCGTCTTGAGTGAAGCCTTCGTCAGTGATGTCAAAGGTCTGGAACTCTGTCCCATCCAGATCTACCGCAGATTTGGCGATGTCGGTCAGATCAAAATGGACGAGAGTTGCTGAAGCGTTGTCTGAGATGACGACGGCTCGGTCAACGGCGCCGGGAGAAAGCGCTGTGGCGTAAGCTGAGGTTATCAGTGTTAATAAGATTGCTGTGAACAACCGGCGCATAATTGCCTCCATCAAAGAAGTTCGTTGGATTTTAGGGAGTTCTGATGATTGATAGCTATCCCGCAAAACCTACTCGAATGGGCACGCCATGCAGAATTGGTTTCAGGGTTACAATTAATTCTGAACTGGCTAATCCTCCAGTATTTTCTACTTGGTAAAAAACCGAACAGCATCAAGGACTAGATAAGGTTTTCTCTCAAAGTTCGTTAATTAATAATATAATAAACTTTTTGGGGAATTAAAAACAGTAATTTCAATCTTAACAGAAAAGAACCCGCTGAAACAATGATTTCTGGCTTAGAATTCAATTTCAGAAAGTGAATACCACTTGACATTAATGCCATAGTGTCGTATGATGGACTAATAAGAATAAAATATTGTTTGGGAACACAACGCTTGACGATCTGCGACGGTGAGGCTAAGCAATGCGTGCGCTACGGCTTGATGCGGGATTTATTCAGCGAACATTTTGATATTTAACCATCGCCAGAAGCGGTGAATGAATTTGGCAGAGCGGATGACATCCACGTGGAAGTTTGAGTAGTGTGCCACCATTACCATAAATCCGAAAATACTTGATCTAATTTAAAAGAATCTGGAGACTGTAATGACTGAAAAACTGACAAACAGTGTCGGCGCGCCAGTGCCGGAAAATCAGAATGTTATGACAGCAGGACCTCGTGGGCCAATGCTGCTTCAAGGTGCTTGGTACTTGGAAAAACTTGCTCATTTCGATCGGGAGGTCATTCCTGAACGGCGAATGCACGCCAAAGGATCGGGAGCTTACGGCACGTTCACTATGACCCATGACATCAGCAAATATACCAGAGCAAAGCTTTTTTCGGAAGTTGGCAAAAAGACAGAATTGTTCATCCGATTCTCTACGGTTGCCGGTGAACGTGGAGCCGCCGACGCAGAGCGGGATATTCGCGGCTTCGCGATCAAATTTTACACCGAAGAAGGCAATTGGGATTTAGTGGGAAACAACACCCCAGTCTTTTTCCTGCGTGATCCGCTCAAATTCCCAGACCTCAACCGCGCCGTGAAGCGCGACCCCAAGACCAACCTCCGCAGCGCCAAGAACAACTGGGATTTCTGGACGCATCTGCCCGAAGCGCTTCATCAGATCACCATCACTATGAGCGACCGTGGCATCCCCTTGTCGTATCGCCACATGAACGGCTACGGCAGCCACACCTACAGCTTGATAAATGCCAACAATGAGCGGTTCTGGGTTAAGTTCCACCTCAAGACTCAGCAGGGCATCAAGACACTGAACGATCAGGAGGCGGAGGCAATAGTCGCTAAGGATCGCGAGAGCCATCAGCGCGACCTGTTTAACAGCATCGCGGCGGGAAAATTTCCCAAATGGTCGGTTAAAATTCAGGTGATCCCCGAAGCGGATGCTCTGAAATTCCCCTTCAATCCATTTGATCTGACAAAAATCTGGCCCCACAAAGATTATCCACTTCAGGATGTCGGCGTGCTAGAGCTGAACAAGAACCCGGAAAACTACTTCGCCGAAGTGGAACAATCTGCTTTCAACCCTGCCAACATCGTGCCGGGGATAGGCTTCTCGCCGGATAAAATGCTTCAGGGACGGTTGTTTTCCTACGGGGATGCTCAGCGTTACCGGCTTGGTGTCAACCACAATTTGATTCCGGTCAACAAAGCTCGCTGTCCTGTAACGAGCAACCATCGGGATGGGGCAATGCGTGTGGATGAAAACTACGGCGGTACAGTGGCTTACGAGCCAAACAGCGAAGGCGCATGGCAGGAACAGCCGGACTTCCGTGAGCCACCGTTGAAAATTGATGGCGACGCCGCGCATTGGAATTTCCGGGAAGATGACGATGACTATTATTCCCAGCCAAGGGATCTGTTCAGGATGATGACCGACGCTCAGAAAACTGCCCTCTTCGGCAACACCGCCCGTGCTATGGGTGATGCGCCGAAAGCGATTAAAGTTCGCCATATTGTGAACTGCTTCAAAGCGGATCCTGCTTATGGCGCTGGAGTTGCCAAGGCACTGGGCATTGCAATGAGCGATGTGCCGAAGTGAAGGGGTTGTGTTGATAATTAAGCTAATGGCGCGCAGTCCACGGATTGAATCGTTTGTGTGCCAGTAGTAAAACTTAAGCCCGCGGCTGTTTGAAAAGCTGTGGGCTTATTTTTATGTCAATACCACATAAGGCATCGCTGTAAAATTTCTGTGCAATGCCAATTTTTCTTTTTTTTCCGGCTAGGAAAAGGTCGGTTTTTTACCACTGTTAGTTATATTCCTTATGGAATCCTCTTATTATTCATCAGATCGCTTCCTCCCAATCAGGTTGAAGGTTGCAAAGACGCGCCCTTTGAGGATTCCAATCACATAAGCAAAGATCTCTTGAAGGTCGATTTTTCCTGTAACATGGAACCACCTATTGGAGCCTGCCCATGTCGGATTATATTCGTTTGTTTCTTATCAGTGGCTTGATTATTCTCATTGGAAACTACTCGCAAATCTGCGCGGCTGTTCTGCAAGTGCCTGAAAATTACGAATCTATTCAAGCCGCCATAGATTCGTCTGCTGATGCTGACACAGTGTTAATCGCGCCGGGAATTTACCACGAGCGCATCAATTTCAACGGCAAGAGCATCGTCGTTGGTAGCTATATGCTCACAACAGGCAATGATCAGTTTATCCGCCAAACTGTCATTGACGGCGATTCTCTTGGCACTGTGGTGACATTCACAGGAGGCTCGGACAATAGGACGCTGCTGAGCGGCCTGACCATCCAAAATGGCGGGCAAGTTGACGATGGCGGCGGCATTTTCTGTAGGGGATCTTCGCCGACGTTGGAGTATCTGATCGTTCAGAATTGTGTTGTCGGACGCAATGAGGGTGGCGGAGCATATTTTGACTCATCTGACGTTGTTTTCAGAAATTCCACATTAATGAATAATAGTGCGCGTGATGGAGCTGGAATTTATGCGGGATCCGGCAATTATTCCCACATTAATTTTCTGTCGAATTCAGGCACAGCTTTCTATAGTGCTGGTCAAGTGATTGTTGAGGATTGTCTCTTTGAACGAAATGAGGGATCGCGTTTTCGCGGTGTGGTCTATAGTTCACGTTCAGGCAGCATATTTCGAAGACTGGTTATCAGGAACAATGAAGGACTAGGTATTTCCTGTTGTGGCGATTCATCATTTTTTCAGGATATTCTGGTTTTGAATAATCATGGTTCAGAACGTGGCGGCGCATATTTTAATTCTTCAAAATCCGTGTTTAACCGTGTGCTGTTTGCCAACAATTCCACCACCGACGACCGAAATGCTAGCACACTGAAGTTTGTTGCTGACTCCTATCCTGTCTTCTCAAACATTACTATCGTTGCAGGGGAAAATCTAGGTGCATCTCTCATCGGGTTTAATGGTCATGTTTGGCCTGTTTTTATCAATTCAATAATAGACAGAAATCAGGATGACCTGTTCGCCTTCTGGCCAAGTCCCGGTTCAAGCATTACCTTCGCGAATTGTTGTTTCCCTGACTCAGTAGGCATTCACATGCGAAATAGTGATAGCCTTGACTGGGCGGATGGAAATATAATTGCTGACCCTAATTATGTAAGCCGCGACTGGCAGGACTTCCGCCTGCGTGAAGATTCACCTTGCATCGACATGGGAACCCGCCGATTCTTCCGTGATGGCGTGGCGCTGGTGGATATTCAGGATGATGAATTCTCCGGCGCGGGTCCCGACATCGGCTGGTTTGAGTTTGACTTCCCAAGTTCAGTTTATCCTCAGAAACCCGCCCCAGATAGATTCAGGCTGTTCGCCAACTATCCCAATCCGTTCAACGCCAGCACAACCATATCCTTCGACTTGCTCAAGCCGTCGTTTGTTCGGCTGAATGTTTACGATCTTCAGGGCGCGAAGGTTGCCTCACTGATGGAGGATAATCTGCCCTCCGGGTGTCATCAATTCCAGTGGAACGCGCAGACGATTGCCAGTGGAACGTACTTCATCAATCTTGAATCCGCAGGACAAAACGCTATTCGCCCGATAATGCTGATAAAATAAATAAGAACACAATGATGAAAACTATCATAAAATATTCCTTTCGTCACATTTTAACGCTTCTGAGCCTGCTTCTGCTGGTTAGCTTGTTGACGACCGTCGCTCACGCTGAAAACTATGTTTCTGGCGAAGTTATAGGCAGATGGACAAGAGAAAACAGCCCATATAATATCACCGGCGAGATAAATGTTCCCGACGGCGGCGAGCTTGTCATTGAGCCGGGTGTGATGGTGCGCTCGCATCGCGGCGATCCGCTTGTGGTTTACGGTCGCCTTGTGGCAATCGGCACTGAGCAGGATTCCATCCACTTTCAACCGGTAGGATGGTTGCCATATTGGGGTGGCGTGAGATTCATTGAAGCGGACTCTGGCAGTGTGCTGTCCTATTGTGTTTTGCGCCATGGTCAAAGAAATCACGGTGCAATGCGAGACACGCTTGTCAGTGGCGGTAACGCCATGCTCTGGCAGACTGATGCCACTATCGATCACTCATCATTCTTCGATGGCGAAGCTGGTTTCAGTGGTGGCGGGTTGGCGATTTACGGCGGCGCGGCTACAATATCAAACTGCCTGTTTCAAGGCAACAGTGGCTACGTAGGCGGGGCGATAAGTTGTTTCGATAGCTGTCAGGCGATCTTCGACAGTTGTGATTTCGTAGGGAACACGGCAATCTGGGGCGGTGGTGGTGGTTTTCTAACCGAGAGCTCAACGCCAGAATTCAGCGAATGCCACTGGGAAAACAATGCCGTTGCTCCGAATGGCGAGGGAAGCTTCGGTGGCGCGCTTTTTATCTATAATAATTCAGACCCCATGATCCTGAACTGCAGTTTCACCGGCAACAGCGCAAGCCGCGGCGGTGCGGTTTACGTCCGTGGTTTCGGTTGTGCGCCCCGGTTTTTCTGGACAGATTTTTCAGGCAACACCGCCGAGGAACCGATCGGTAGCGGCGGAGCAATTTGCGTTAGCGGAGGCGCTCCAGTACAGATAAACTACTGCCGGTTTTTATTTAATCGAGCCTTTATGGGAGGCGGGTTATATCTGTCCGATCAACCAAGAGCAATTGTTAATAATGCGCTGTTCAAAACTAATGTCGCAACTGCCAGTGGTGGAGCAATATGTCAATTGGGCAATTTCGGAGAGTACATCTGGGAGATTGACCGCTGCACCTTTGCCGGAAATATAGAGCTCGCCGAGGACGTAAATGCTTTCCATGCCATCCAAACCCTTTCGGGAGCTTCAATCTCGCTGTCATCCTGCATTGTGACAGGATTGACTCCGTTTTTCGATCCACACTCCACTGAGATTTCTTACTGCCTCGTTCGTGGCGGCGCGGAAGGCGAAGGCAATCTGGATGACGATCCCATGTATTTTGACCATGATGTCAGTTGGTGCATGATCCAGAGTGAATCGCCGTGTGTTGATGCTGGTGATGCGTCTCTGCCTAATGACACCGATGGCACTCGCGCCGACATAGGTTGGCTGTCTTACCCGCAGAACGCTCTGTCAGGAGTCGCCACCGATACTGTCACTGTTGAAATGATCACCGGTGAAGAGCAGCGCATAACCGTCCGGGTCAGAAACCGCACTGGCATCCCCGTTTACGCATCGCTGAAGGACGCGATGCCGTTTGAATTGGGCGAGACCGTCAACGTCAGCGCCATCACCGGTGATGAGGAATTGCATGGCGCGGTTTGGTGTGATGATGGCTATTACATCAGCGGAGCGGGGAACGGCATGAATCCGACGATTTATCACCTCGACCGCGATTTCCAGCTTGTCGGGCAGTTTACTCCGCCGGGAAATCCGGGCGAATCTGGCTTCTTTGACCTGGCGAGTGATGGGCGGGAAGTCCTCTGGGGTGGCGACATCGACCACATCGTTGAGTTTACCACCAGCGGTGAATTTGGCGAAGCCTTTCCATGTCCTGAAGGGCTTTTTGATTGCCGGGCGCTGGCGATGGATGAGCTTTTCTCCGAAAGATTCACGGATTTCTACGCTGGCGATATAAGCGGCACAATTGTTCGCTGTGGCGACGATTTCAGGACGGTTGACTCAGTGAATGTGGACATGAATCTCTCCGCTTTGGCGATGCGTCGGAATGCACGCTCGCTGTATGCGATTGGCGAAAACGACGGGCGCATGGAATTAGTTGCGGTCGTCCCCGCTAGTGGCTCGATCAGCCAGCTTGCCAGCGTTGAACTTGCTGACGGCTATCTTCCCGGCGGTTGTGAAGTTGCCAGAGGGTTGTCGGCATCAGCGGATAAACTTGTGGGACTACTCCGAGGCAATTCTGAACAGGATTTGCCAGACCTGCTGTTTCAGGCGGATTTATATCCATCATGGCTGGGGTTGACGACAGAAACCATACTACTGAAACCCTGGCAGACTGTAGTATGGGAAATCACTGTGGGCGGCGAGGACATTGCCGCTGGAGATTACGCTGGCGGGTATCAGGTTTCTATCAATGGCTGGGGCGATCCTGCCGAGCGAAACATCCGATTGCACCTCGCGCAAAACAGCGTTCCTGAAAAATCATTTGCTCCGACTGATTTTGCCTTGTCCGCCTACCCCAATCCTTTCAACGGGCAATTGCGCATGAGCTACATTTTACCACAATCCGGGCGTGTCATGGTGAACATTCTCGATACGATGGGGCGGACTGTGGCGACAGTGGATGAAGGCATCGTCGAACCAGGCAGCCACACTATCGGTTTGGACTTAGCGACATTGCCATCCGGCAAATACTACGCGAGAATCGCATCCTCCGGCTGGAGTCAATCTATTCCTGTAACCTGCATTAAGTGAGGGTAAATCCATGAAGAAAGCAACAATCATTGTAATGTTTATCCTCTTGAGTTGGGCGGCGGGAGTGGCGCAGGATAACTACGGCATCCAGAAAATCGGCAGCGTGTATAACTGCTGGTCAAACATTCGACAAATTGAACAAGAAAATGGATTCCTTTACATCAACGCATACGGAGCTGGACTACAGATTATGGATGCGCGTGATCCTGCTAATCCCGAGATAGTGGCTCAAAATATTGGGTATTGGAGAAGCCCTTACGTCATTGATGGCGAATATCTATACGCCATGACTTCTGACTCGATTGTGGCTTATGATGCCTCAGATAATCAAAACATCCAGCGGATTGGAAGTTACCCATACTACAGGCCAAGGGACTTAGCAATGTCAGATGGGATTATGTATCTGCACCATTATATTTACGAAGACCGCGAGCTCTATCATACTCTCAGCATTATAGATTTCACAGACCCTGCCGATGCTCAGTTACTAAGCGAAACCAGAGAACTCTGCACAGAAATAATGCAGGTGCAGGGAAACCTGCTTTATTGTCAGAATTCTGGCCGAGACCCCGATTATTTCCAAAGGTTTGCTATTTTTGATGTTTCCGACCCTGAAGATATAATCTTATTAGACCAAACCGAGCGTGTCCACACGATACAATCCATTCGGGTGCGCAATGGAGTGGCTTATGTGGTCGAGAGCGATTCTGTGTTAACAATCTATGATGTTTCAGATCCAACTGACATACAATCCATCTCTTCAATTGATAACCTTGGGTCAATCTTTAATATTTTCACTGTCGATGATTATGTTTTCACTGTTGGTCGAATAGTCGCATCAATTGATGTCAGCGATCTTGAAAATCCGGTAGTTGTAGATTCTGTGGAAAACGTCGAGACAGAAAATCTTACCAATTCTACTTTATCAGGAAATACTCTTGCAGTCAGCAACTACAATCATCCCCGTTTGTCATTAATTGATGTGTCTGACCCAACAGACTTGACGGTTGTCTATGAGCGCAAGACACCGAGGTATGTGCTTGATGTTTTGCCTGCGAATGACTATGCCTATGTGCTCTTTTACAAAGGAGGATTTGGAATTGTTGACATTTCTGATCCGACGCATCCTGCTGAAGTGTCTTATCTGGATTTTCCTCAAGGTAATAGAAATCAGTATAGTTTAGTAAAAATGGATAACTGGATTCTGTGTCCGTATTATCAGAATTCACCCAGGATAATGGGGTTAAACATCATTGATGTTTCTGATCCAATGCATCCAGAAATAGTGGTGACGGACACCATTGGCAGGGTGAATGATTTGGCGCTCCAGGGGCAGGTTCTCTTCGTAGCAAACTCTGACAATGGCTTAAGAATACTCGATGTCAGCGATCCTGAAAATCCAAGACAAATCGCCCTGTTTGTCTCACTTGGCTCCTGCGTGGATGTTAAAGTCAAGGGCGATTATGTCTATTTAATTCAGCATGTCACAATGGTTGTAGGCGAGCGTGTGAATTACTATGTTCTTTTGACTGTTGACATTTCTGATATAGAACAGCCACACGAAACCGATAACATAGGGCTTGGGGATGCAAATCCTTGTCATTTTGTGGACAGTTCAAACGATTTAATTCTCACCAGTGACCGTGAATTCAGAACCTATTCTCTTGCCGATCCAGCCGAACCTGAGCTACTTCGCACCTTTCGCACGGAGCAAGCTTTAAGTGGAGGGATGACAACTTTGGGTGATGACTATTTGATCTTTGGTTCAACAAATCTAACAGCTTACAAACTAACGGATGAATTAGGTCGCCCGAAAGCTCCTGAGCTGGTGGGATATTATGATAATCCGGGGCGCTGTTATAAACTGGAAATCCAAGACAATCTGCTGTTTGTCGCAGATCAGACCAACCTCGGCATTTACGACATCTCCGAGATCATTGGCTGGCAAGGAATTTACGCATCTGAACCGTGCCCAGTTCCCGCGATGCCGTTCCTGACTGCCAGTCCCAACCCCTTCAACTCGGTAACACAATTGAATTTTAGCTTGCTGGTTGGAGGATGGGTGAATTTGTCGGTGTATGATGTCGAAGGTCGGAAAGTTGCAACACTCTATGATGGCGAGCAAAGCGCGGGAATGAACGCGGTGAGTTGGAATGCGGGCGGGATGCCGTCAGGATTGTACATTGTGCGTGTGACAACCGCGAGTGGCATCAGTGAAGCAAAAGTGCTGTTGATGGGGTAGTGGGAAAAATCGTCACATCGTCACATAATCGGCGGAAACGCTTTGTGGATAAGGGTTTAATGATGTGACGGAACGGTGACGGAAGGTGACGAAGTGGCAGCGTTCCCTCAATTCACAACATAAGAAACAGAGAAAACTGATTAATTGTTCCCACGCTCCTGCGTGGGAATGCCAAAACTCTCAGTCTGGGTACCGGCTTTCGCTAGTACGACGGGGCGGGGATGAATGCGATGGATACCTGCCTTCGCAGGTATGACA
>CAZAGU010000075.1:4270-15600 GCA_964484805.1 uncultured bacterium | reverse complement strand
GTATGAGTACAAAAAATAAACGCCCCGCTGGAGTCAATTCGGCGGGGTGTTTTTTGGCTTTTTCTTAAATCACAACAGATTAAGCAGATTTAACGGATTGAAGAAAAACAATTTAATGCGATGGATGCCAGCCTTCGCTGGCATGACAGCGGACTTTGTCCGCTGTTTTTTGGTTAGAATAAATATGTTCGGGCAAGCCGGACATGCCACCCGTACTAATCACACCGTCATTGCGAGCGAAGCGAAGCAATCTCATAGAAGTTCGAGAAGTACGCTTGAAGCTTGGTGAGCGCGTTTGATTCAGTCTGCGCTGTCGTTCCCGCGAAGGCGGGAATCCAGATTGAGAGTTCGAGCCTTGCCAACGAAGGTGATACCTTAACTGTTAATGTGTGAGTACAAAAAACAAACGCCCCGTTTTTTTTCAGCGGGGCGTTGTGTTGGTTAAAATGTTGAAGTGTGATTACTTCTTTGGCTTCTTCTTGTTTGGGGCTTGAGTCAAAGCCGATGCAGCTACTGATTTGACAGTTTTTGAACTCTTAGGATTGCTCAGCAGTTTTGAGGCTTTCGAAGCAACAGTCTTAGAAGTTTTCTCATTTTTAGCCATTTTTTCCTCCATAAAATTAAATAAGTGATTGAAATATTATGAGCCATCTTGTAAACGACTCATAATCGTTGTTAAAAGCTCCTCAAGTTAGAATTAATTTGGTTTACGAAAATAGTGATCGAAATCATAATGTTGAAGACCGTTGTGTGGAAGAGAATCTGCTAGCACGAAGTTTGTGTCCTCAAGACGATCTATCTGATTTACAAGTGCTAGCATTCCCGCTTCGTTAGGCGCAATGATTGCTGCTATTTCTTCAAAATCAAATTGTAAATCATTACCAACACGCCATTCGCGTTCAACGGTATAGTCAAGAGTAATTATACCATTTCTCCCGCCAAACCGATATTCTCCATATTCGGGAGCAAAGGGCATTAATAAATGCAATAGTTGTGGAGGGAATTCGAGCATAGGTTTTTCTTTCCTTTGGTAAGCTGGTATAGCACGACTAAAGCAATTGAATAAATCCGCATCAAGATACCAAACAGGTCTGACTCCCTTTATATAAAGAGTGTCTTTCTTAAATAATAGCCCCCATTTGCTAAATCTTTCAGCGTGAACGTTCAAAGATTCAGGAACACATTCTGTAAAACACACACACCGGATTTTACCTTCTAAGTCATGGTATTTTGGAGTTATGTAATGCAGATGGCTCTGCCATATGGTCGGATTTGGAGATTGTGACAAAATGGATATGAGTCTGTTCTGTCCATCACCAATTGGAGAAGAATTTCGCTCATCGTCACCAAATTTTTCAGATGACAAAGGTGGACGATCACTTGTAAGATGCCACAAATACTGGGAGTGATCGGGATAGTTTGTGTCTTGTGCGACACCGTAGCCTCGTTGGTTCATGTTTAATGAACTCCTCTTTTAAAATAAAATAAATATGTTGATAAAGCGAAATAATTCACCTTATCCTCTTAGAAAAAAGTTGGTTATTATGTAATTAATCATTACAAATAACTCATCAAAATGAGAATAATCGGAAACAAGCCTTGGAAGAATAACATTGATTATTTACTGTTCGGTATTCGCGCGCATACCTGATATTTGTAATGGCAACTATTGTGCCAATTACAATATCGTGCCAAATAGCATTTAAATCAGTAAAAAATGTCAAATACATGCCGTAATGGCATATATTGCTGTTATTATGGCATAGACGATATGGAAGACTGGCAGAACTATACGCAAACCCTCCCGTGCATTTTCCTGAAATATTTATTAACTTACAATATTACTCTATTCAGGAGAAGATTTGGAAAAACTGAACTTCAGAACTTACGATTCGGAACACGATAAAGATACCGTCCACCGAATTTGGAAGGAAATTGGCTGGGTTGAAGGCGATAATTACGCCGCCATGGACATCGACATCGAAGGCAATCGGACTATCGTCGTCGATATTAATGGTCAGCCCGAATGCCTCGCTGAAAGTGTGGAAGGCAATATCGATTACCTCGGCGAACGTTTGCCCTTCTCGGCAATCGCTGCTATCACCGTCAGCCTCGTTGCTCGGAAACAGCGACTCGCCCTGCGAAGCACCGCCAAACTATTGGCACTCGACGTGGCAGAAGGTGCGGCTGTCGCTGGTCTTGGAATTTTCGATCAGGGATTTTACAACAAGGTTGGATTCGGCAACGGCAGCAACATCAACCTGTATCGGATTTCCCCTGCATCATTGATGGTTGATACATCCTCACGTATTCCCATTCGCTTGAACAAAGATGACTGGGAGCGGGTGTTTGAAGTTCGCCAAAGACATATACGTTGCCACGGCTCCATCTGCCTGACCAAGCCCTTTCATACACGGGCGGAAATATCAAGTGAAAACGCCAGCTTCGGATTGGGATACTCGAATGACCAGGGCAAATTGACGCACTTGATGTGGCTTCATGGATTAGGAACGGAAAATGGACCCTACCGAGTCTATTGGATGGCTTACGAAAATTGGGACGGATTCGTTGAACTTCTGGGATTGCTGAAGAGCTTTGGCGATCAGATAAATTTGGTGATACTCCCCGAACCGCCGGGCGTGCAACTTCAGGATTTTCTCGACAGACCGTTCTACCACCGAAATATTACCGCCAAATCTGCTAATGAAAATACCTGCAAGGCGATGGCATTCTTCCAATGGCGGATCCTCGACCTGCAGAAATGCCTGGCGAAAACTCATCTGCCCGGTGAAGCTGTGAAGTTTAACTTGCGACTCAGTGATCCTGTTGCCAAATACCTTGATGCCGATGAACCTTGGCAGGGAGTGGGCGGTGAATACGTCGTGACTCTCGGAGAAGAATCTGTTGCGAAGCGGGGTGTGGATAAATCGCTGGAAACATTGGAATGTTCGGTTAATGCGTTCACGAGGCTCTGGCTGGGCAATCTGTCTGCCGCCAGTCTTCGTTTTAGCGATGATTTCAAAGCGTCGGACACACTGGTAAATAAACTCGATCAATTAATAAGGTTGCCGATTCCGCAGCCTGATTGGATGTTCTAGATGAAGAAAAAGAAAACAGTACCAAGATTATATAAAGGCTTCCGCGATCAGTTTGCGGAGGATGTCTTCGCGCGTGAAGAGATGCTGGTGAGGATAAAGAAAGCTTACGAAAGCTACGGTTTCGCGCCGCTGGAAACTCCGGCTGTGGAATTCGTCGATGTGCTGGGCAAATTCTTGCCCGAAAGCCAGACTCCAGAGGGCGGCATTTTCGCCTTCCAGAACGAGGACGAAGAATGGGTCGCCTTGCGCTATGATTTGACCGCCGCGTTGTCGCGCGTGTTCTCGCAATATGCCGAACTTGCCCGACCATTCAGACGCTATCAGGTGGGGCCGGTGTGGCGGTTGGAAAAACCAGGGCCCGATCACTTCCGCGAGTTTTATCAATTTGACTTCGACACCGTGGGCACAAAGTCCATGATGGCAGACGCTGAGGCGTGCTGTGTGCTTTGCGATGCCTTGGAAGCAATAGGAATAGGACGCGGCAAGTATGTGATTAAAGTCAACAATCGCAAGGCGCTCAACGGCGTGCTCGAAGCCAGCGGAGTCGGGCTCATAGATCAGGATGATGACGACTCGGTGGCGATGAACGTCTTGCGCTCGATTGACAAATTCGACCGTCTCGGCTGGGCTGGCGTGAAAGAACTGCTGACAACAGGCCGCAAGGATGCTTCCGGCGATGTCATGCCCGGTCTGGGGCTTGAGGACGCGACAGTTGAAGCGATACATTCTTACCTTAGCATTCAGAGCAATGACCGGCAAGTGGTCTGCGATCAGCTCGAAAAAGTCATTGGCGAGTCGAAGATCGGCCGCGAGGGTGTGGCAGAATTGCGGGAGATCGACAAGTTTTTAAGCGCGCTCGGCTATTGTTCCGAGCAGGTGGTGTTTGATCCGACTGTGGTGCGCGGATTGGGCTATTACACAGGCCCTGTTTACGAAGCTGTGCTGACCTTCGATGTCAAGGATGAAAAAGGGCGCGTCAAGTCCTTCGGTAGCATCGGCGGCGGTGGTCGCTACGATGGGCTGGTCAAACGGTTTACCGGTCAGGAAACTCCAGCGACAGGCGCGTCCATCGGCGTGGACAGACTGCTGGCGGCGTTGAAGGCGCTCGGTGAAGCGTCAACGCGCAAAGGCGCGGCTGATGTGCTGGTGTCAACGATGGATAAAAATCACCTTGCAGATTACATGAACATGGCGAAGGAGCTACGCGCCGCGGGTGTGAAAACCGAGCTGTACGTCGGCAACAAGGGCGTTGGCGGACAGTTCAAGTACGCCGACAAATGCGGGATCAGGCTGGTCGTGGTCGCGGGTGATGACGAATTTTCGGCTGGCGAAGTGCAGATCAAAGACCTTGACCAAGGAGCCGAGCTGGCTCAGGAAGTCATGGACAGAGATGTCTGGCGTAAAGAGAGACCAGCGCAATGGGCTGTAAAGCGTGATGAATTAGTTCAAGCGTGTTTGGGAAGATTGTCTGAAGAAGAGTAGGGTGGAAGTGGAGCTTCGGTTCCGAAGAAGTATGGACTCGGGGTCGGCCTGAAAATAAATCCAAGCCGACCCTTTCCCGATATTCAAAATCTCAGGGTTATCCCCTGCTTAATAGCGCCCTCGAAAAGGCACCAACAGGGTGGCTAAGCCTGCTCAAGTTTCCAGTTCAATGAACGCCTTAAGTCAGGGACGAGCCCCTGCGTTTATTAGTCAATTTTTTCCCCTCCTGTTGTTAGTGAGCGAAACTACTGAGAGCTACTGCCTCTCTCAGCTAAGAACTAATTAACCACAAGCTTAAAGCATTGCGCCTCCACAATGTGGATACATCTTATAGATAACAATTATTCTTTGATAATGCAAGCTTTTTTTGCATGAATATTCGAATGTAGTGCATGGATTTCACACATTTTTTCTGAAATGCCGAACAATAAAATGCTTCAAAGGTTTTATTTATAGCAACTTCAGCCAATATTCCGTGAGAATAATTGCGTATGATGTTACATTAGCCGCTGGGCAATTCGAGAAGTAATTCATTCAGGACAAATTTATCATCATGATTATTTGCCCTAGCGTATGATAATACAGTACATAAGCCAGTAGAGATAAATAGAAGGTAAAAAATGAACTTTACCACATCCACTATGCAACATAATGTTTTTAAGTACTATGCATTATTGATTGCTATCCTTTTACTCTCCGTGAGAACGACTTTCGCCATGGGAGTCATTGAAGGACAGATCACAGACAAGCGAACCGGAGCGCCGCTCGCTGCCGCAAACGTAAGTCTTGAAAAAACAACTTATGGCTCATCGACGGATATGGAAGGCAAGTTCCGCATAATCTCTGTGGATCCGGGCACTTATACTCTTATAATATCGTATGTTGGCTATGAAGATATTATCATGTCTGAAGTTGTCGTGAATACCGCTCGTCCATCCATCGTAAACGTCAGCCTCACACCAACTATCGTCACAGAAGAATCTGTAACAGTGAGCGCCGCGCGGTTCGCCCGTGAACAACGATCCGAAGTCAGTTCCATTGCTCTGATGAGCGAAGAAATCCGCCGCTTCCCCGGTGGGTTTGGTGATGTCGTCCGCACAGTCGCGACTTTGCCAGGAGTGGCAACGGTCAACGAAGGCGGCCGCAATGACCTGCTGGTGCGCGGTGGAGGCCCCTCTGAAAATCTCTACGTCGTCAACAATATGGAAGTGCCGAACATTAACCATTTCGGCAGTCAGGGCAGCTCCAGCGGCTCGCTCGCGTTTCTGAATCTGGATTTCGTCGAGCGTGTGGATTTTTCCGCCGGTGGTTTCGGTGTGCAGTACGGCGATAAGCTGTCTTCAGTGGTGAATATCGACACCCGCCGCGGCAGAACTGACCGACTTGGTGGCAGAGCTACCATTTCCGCTACGCAGTTCGCTGTCGATCTGGAAGGACCGCTGAAAGACAAGGGTAGTTACATCATGTCAGCACGGCGCAGTTATCTCGATCTGATCTTCAAAGCGGTTGGAGCTTCGTTCATCCCAACCTACAACGATTTCAATGTGCTTGGTAATGTCGAGCTATCGCCGCGTGACGAATTGACGTTTCTGGGGCTGGTTGCCATTGACCGGGTGGAGCGAAACATGGAAGATGCCGACGACCGCATTGAAAACGCCGGCATCATGAGCAACGATCAGAATCAATACATTATCGGTGTGAATAACCGGCACTTGATAAACAGCGGGTATATTGATGCGACGGTGAACCTTAACAGCACGGATTTTGCCTTCAGTCAGGCGGATACTCAGCTTGTTGAGTATTTTTCCAGCGATGCTGTCGAGCGTGAGCTGGTTGGCAAGCTGAAGACTGCGCTGGTGTTGGATAACACAAGCTCGCTGACTCTGGGCGGGTTGGTTAAGCTGGGAATGGTGGAGAATTCGACATCCTTCGCCGATACTATCGTGAACAACGCCGGGTTGTATGTCTCGCGCGAGGAGCTGGGATTGCCAGCGAATCTCACTCAGGATGGATCCAACCTGAAGTCAGCCCTGTTTGCGGAATATCAGCGGAATCTATTCACCCGGTTAGACCTGACGGCAGGCGTACGCGGGAATTACTTCGATTATATTGATGAGCCATTCTATCCTGAACTTCGCCTCTCCGCCAATTATCGTTACTCGGAATTAACAAGATTTAAGGCTTCAGTTGGGAGATATTATCAGGCTCCGGCGTATGTCTGGGTGTTGAATCCATACAACAAGGGGCTCAAGGCTTTGCGGAATGATATGGCGGTGCTGGGTGTGTACAGAATTTTGAACGACGCATTCCGCTTCACCAGTGAAGTTTTCGGCAAGCTATACAGCGATCTTCCGGCAGGTGCAACACCGGAAACTAGCCATCTTGTCATCAGCAACACTGGAGTGGGCTATGGTGGGCGAGAGGACAACTTCCAGAGCTTTGGCTATCTGCCCTTGAACTCAACGGGCAAAGGGATCGCCTATGGTGTGGAATTCACGCTTCAGAAAAAATACACCGCAGATTGCTGTTATGGGCAGATGTCGCTCAGTCTTGGGCGCAGTGAGTTTGAAGCGCCCAACGGCGAAACCTACCCGGGGCAATATGATCAGCGCGTGGTGTTTAACATTTCAGGCGGTTTCAAGCCAGACCCACGCTGGGATGTGAGCGGCAAATTCCGCTACTGGACAGGAGCGCCTTACACGCCAGTTTACAATCCGGCAGAAAACGGTGGGGAGCTCCAGAACATTCCAGAGGAATATCTTTCCGAGCGCCTTAGTCCAGGGCATCATCTTGATCTGCGCGTTGACCGGCGGTTTTTCTTTACGAACTGGAGCCTGGTGACCTACGTGGACATACAGAATATTTACAACAATCGCCTTCAGATTAAACCACGCTTTGATTTTGTCAAGCAACAGATAGATGATAAGAACTCTATCGGCATTCTGCCATCAATTGGCATCACCGCGGAATTCTAGCAGTCCAGACTGTCTAAGAATGTTAAATGAATAAACACCACGTCGCTCCGGCGAACGCCGGAGCCCAGTTTGAGAGCTTGTATGTCCAGCATAAACATGTACTAAACTTTTAATCTGGGTGCCGACTTTCGTCGGTACGACGTGACAAAAGGAAATTTGGCACCTGAGGAGCAATTATTTGACAGACTGAGTCGCTATCAGTCAATGACACTGAACATAAACTTCGCAAGTTCGGTGTTGTCGATATATTTCCCACGCACGGGATCTGTCTCGTCGGCTGAGACCATCAGCTTTTTGCAGGCGGCTCCCTTGGCGAACAGCGGGATCAGGGAATTCGTGTGCTTGCCTGAGTAATAATGAAACTCAGGCAGGTTGCCCTTGCCTTTGTCCACAATTGGGTTGAAATGTGGGCGTTCATTTGGATTATCGGAATTGCCGGAATTCGGACCCCACAGATCGCCGGTCTCATGATCGCCCGTGATGATAAACACGGTTTCGTCCCAGTTGCTGTTTGCCGCGACCCAGTCATCGATCACTTTAACCGCTGCGTTGAAATCATCCATCTCCTCGATCATCCGCCCTAACATGTTATTATGGTTTGCCCAATCAACGGCTCCGCCTTCGACCATGAGGAAAAAGCCGTCAGGCTCATTATCCAGCACGTTAACTGCCGCGCGTGTCATTTCGGCGAGCGTCACGACTTTCTCGTTGCGTGGAAGATGGTAGGGGAGCTTCTTTGAATTTGCTTCTACCTTTCCTTGACGGTTGTAATCCAGCGTCTGGAATACCTGTGCCACGCCAAACACCCGCTTAGGAGTGTCGCCAGAGGCGAGCTTCTGGAAGTCTGCCCGTGTCTGAATACAAGTCCATGTATCTGGTTGCTGGTCGCCATCGCAATCTCCACCAAGACCGCCTTTAACCAGAGTTTCCCAACGTTCCTTACTTTCAACAAATTTGTACGAACGTTTGCAAACCGCTTCTCGCTTCCCGTCATCGTCGTACTCAGGGTTTCCCGCGCCCATGATAACTTCACAGGCTGAATAGTCCATCATTTGAGTCGCGATAGCGCCGTAAGCGTTTCTGTTTTTGTTATGCGCCACAAAGGTTGCTGGTGTGGCATGTGAAAATTGCACACTGGTGACAACGCCCGTCGCCCTTCCATTCGATTCTGCATGTTCGACGATATTTTCGAGCGTCTGTCCATCGGAATCAACACCAACCGCGCCATCTATTGTCTTAAAGCCAGTCGATAGTGCAGTTCCTGCGGCGGCGGAGTCTGTCGGACGGCGTTTGACATATTCAAAATCTGCCCAGGCTGAATCAGCATCGTATCCAGTTCGCCCGTCCTTCATGGTGGATATGGAATAATGGCTCATGGCAAGCTGAACAGGATAGCGCTGATAAACAGCCTTTTCACCATTCCAGTATTCAACAGCTTGAACCTGGTTGTAACCCCAGCCATCTGAGATCATGAGGATGACGTTCTTTACCTGCGCCGGGCTTTGTTGTGCTGACAACAGAACGACCAAGGCAATTAAAGCTGAAAAAAGAAAAGTTTTCTGGAAACTTCTTAACATAGTAATATCCTTTGGAAAATAGATTTATCGCCAGCCTGCCTTATGCAGTAAAATCCAGAGGCGCGACAATGGCAAACCCATCACGTTGAAAAAGCAGCCATCTATCTTTTGAATGAACAGAGCGCCTCGAGCTTGAATGCCATAAGACCCTGCCTTGTCCATTGGTTCGCCAGATTGAATGTACTCAGCAATCTCGTTTTTCTCCAGCTCACGGAAGATCACTGAGGTCTTAACAAACTCGGTGAATGTCTCGCCTGTGGTGGAATTGACCAGAGCTATACCGGTGTAAACGCGATGTTCCTGTCCTGATAACAGGTTTAACATTTTGAAGGCATCGTCCTTGTCGCGAGGTTTGCCGAGTGGAGCACCTTCAAACTCAACGAGCGTGTCCGCGCCCAGAATCAAGCGACCTTCAGCCAGATGTGAGACAGATTTAGCCTTGTCCAGAGCATTACTGCAGACGATCTTGCCGAAATCATCGCTGGCAGGCATGGCTTCGTGAGCATCTGGCGAAAGAAATTTGAAGGGAATATTGACTTGTTTTAGTAACATGTGCCGTCGGGGCGATGTTGATGCTAAAACGATTTCTTGCTTTGTATTGGAAATCATCGTTTTCCAGATTTTGGGTTTCGGGTGAAAGGTGCAAGTACTCGAATGTGATGTGGATTCAGTGAACATTCGAAACACCATCGGATCGTAATGCTGAAATGTAGTACTGTCATATCAATATATAGGATTGAAAAATTATAACAAAGCTTGGTCTGGTTAGGAATTCCTCGAATCATATTCAGTAATTTACGTATTCCCTTGAAATGTAACTATTAAGGAAAAGTGCATGTTAAAAGAGATCATGGACGAACTGGAATCTTACGGAACTGAGCAGAACCGCAAAGTCTATCGACGGCATGGAGCCGAAGACAATCATTTCGGTGTCAGCTTTGCAAATCTGTACAAACTTCAGAAGCGTTTGAAGGTGCATCAAGAGCTGGCGGTTCAGCTTTGGGAGACAGGCAACACCGATGCCATGACTTTGGCGACGCTGATTGTAGGTCCGAAGCAGTTTGATGAGGCTACGCTGGAGAAATGGCTGATGGGACTCAGCTATTATATGTTGGTTGATCTCTATGCGCGGAATATCGTTGCTAAGTCTGATCACGCGGACGTTTTGATGGATAAATGGATCCAAACGGATGAGGAGTGGGTGGCACGGGCTGGCTGGGAAATAATGGCGCAAAAAGCTATGTCGGCGGATGAAATTGATGACGATTACTTCATCGGCGTTCTGGATCTGATAGAATTTAATATACATCAGGCAAAGAATCGCACCCGTCACTCTATGAATGGAGCATTGATCGCAATCGGCTTGCGCAACGACGCTCGCCACGATGCCGCAGTGAAATCTGCTGAAGTTATCGGCAAGGTCGAAGTTGATCATGGCGATACATCCTGCAAAACTCCCGAAGCGATTCCATACATGGAGAAGGGCTGGGCGAGAAAGAATAAGAAAAGGGTCAGCCGAAAGGGATAGCGGAAAAAATTGCCGCTTTTGCGTGTTTGGGTTGGCTACTGGGTAAATCGTCGTAATTTTACAGTAAATAGATACGCTCGTTAAATGAATAAATATTATCGTCAAATTTTCCTCTGGCAATAACTTCAGGTTGATGAATGCCATTATTATAATTGCGTTCACTTGATGTTTGGCTATTATTTAATTATCCTTTGAGCGAAGGTTTAAATTCGCTGTTTGAGGGCATAATAATTGCTGATATATTATTGCCGGGAAGATTTTTCCCAAAGTTACAGGATTACAGGCGGATTAGATCTACCTTTCAGCCATGTTAAACAATGCTAAAGCTCAAGAACCGCATGAAACGTTTCAACATACTGCCCAAAGATAAAGGCGTTGCCATCAGCTCAGGGTTTGCCGGAAGAATAAGACAGCCTTGGCAGATTGCTTGCTGTGTAGCCCTTTTTCTCGTGAGCTTGATTTTTACGGGTTGCATTTTCCCGTTAAACCCATCAACCACGCCAGAGATGGCAATTGATCCGACAATCCTTGAATTCAGCCGAGAAAATGTCCGCGATACTCTTACTATAAGGAACAACGGATCCGAGTTGCTGACGTGGAGGGTTCGTAACTGGCCTGATTGGATTATTCTTGATACTGATGCTGTAAATATTCCTGCTAATAAAAGTAA
>CAZAGU010000075.1:1343-4260 GCA_964484805.1 uncultured bacterium | reverse complement strand
AATACTGCTGGCAATGCTGGCGGATCTTTCATTCTTTGGCGACACAGGAACATTCACTGATTCGATTGTGTTCAGATCCAACGGCGGAAACCCTAGTGCTTCATTGAAAATGACTGTAGATTCAAAGATACCACTGAATGGGGTTTATTCAGGTAGTACATCCGAAGGGTTGGCGATGTCCTTGGGGATCCACTTTGATAGAGTGATCAATTTCTATGTACATTACATCTTCGAAGGCGATTTAAAAGTACGAAGTCTTCCAGTGTATGGTGAGATTTCTCATAGTCAGGTTAACTTCACCTCTGAAGGCAAATTTGGCTCTCTCCTTACTGGTGTGTACGATGGATTTAATTCAATTCACGGCACTTGGCTTATCGAAGAGCGTTCAATTCAGTTTTCGCTGACGCGGGAACAATAAAGGCAGAAAAATTTAGAAATGGATTCAAACATGATCAAGAATATAGGCATTCTTCTCATCATCCTGAGTTTAGCATTCGGTGTCACTTCTTGCAAAAAGGACGATGGAAATATAGTGGATCCCAACACTGAAGACCAATTGACAATCAGCCAGTTGGATGTGATTACTTGGTTTGAAGGCAATGTCATTAGAGGGACTTGTTCCTATAATACAAATTTCCCCGCCAAGACGATCCTTGAATACGACACCAATCCAGATGATCTACGCAACATAGTGTATGATACGCTCAGTTTTATCCGAGCCCACACATTGCCGTTAGAGAATTTGGCTAATCTTACTGAATACAGTTACGTAATTAACGCCTGGACGAGCGATTCTCTCATGGCTCAGACAGAAATTATCACCTTCCAGACCCCTGACTCGGCTAACATGCCGCACGCGCCAGCCATTAGTCAGATTGAAGCAACTGACGCTACTCGCACCGGCATTACCATCAATTGGGTGACAGATGTCGATGCAGATTCTAAAGTTTTCTGGGGTGAAGAAGCGGATGCTCTGACAGATTCGACTTCCGACGCTGAAATGGCGGATGTTCATGCCATAGAGATAGACCAGCTTGCTCAAGGGATGGTCTATTACTTTAAAGTCGCTTCAATGAATGAGGCTGGCTATAGGGCTAGCTCAGGCGTCATGTCCTTCCGCACGCTCGGTTCGCCCGATGATTCACTGATTACCAACGCCCGCGTGGACTATGTGACGAACTCAACCGTGGGAATTTCCTGGGTCACAAATACAGACAGCGACACGCGGCTGATATGGGGCTTGGATAGCCTGGTGATGGATTCGACGAAGATGATTGTTGAGAGTCGGGCTGTTCATTCTATTAAAATAAAAGACCTTGAGCAGGCGACGGTCTATTATTTTCAAGTGTTTTCTGAAGATATTTTCGGCTATATGCGCTACTCCGATACGTTGTTTTTCATCACCTCGAACATCATCAATCTTGTGGCGAATGACACGAGTATGGTCGTTGACGGCAGGTTGGCTTATCCATTCGAGATCACTGAAGCAGCTGACATTGCAGGGATTGGGATGACGATTCAGTATGATTTCGTTATTTTGAAGGTTGACAGCGTTAAAGCAGGTCCATTCTTCCTGAACAACAACCCTGATTTCTTCAGAGCAACGTTCGGAAGTGGTGAGATTCGCATCGACATGAACTGGCATTTGGTCTATGATGGTAATATCCCGATTGGAACCAATGCAGATGGAGCCGGCATATTTTGCTATGTGTATTTCACCGCGCTCAGGCAGGGAGTTTGTCCTATCGAGTATAGTCCAGATGGGACAAGGATATACGATGTAAATGCTCAGGTGATTCAATCGGCAATTGACAACGGGGAGATTACTGTCGAGTAAGAGAATTGCCAGGAAGACATTAAAAACGGGACGTTTTTTAGCGTCCCGTTTTTGTTTTTATCGTTTACTTTCAAGAAAATAATGAAATACACTACACAGTGTGCTGACTAAGGGTATTTAGCCAAAATACTGCCAGATTTGCCTCTTCTTTACCTGCGTTGATACTCTAACAATACTTAAAGTGATCGTGTATGGTATAACTTTTGCCAGATACATATAGCAAAGGTTTTCCGGGCACAAGTTACCGGAGAAAAGTAAAGGTCTGCCTCTTTGCCAGTGAAAATGGTGAGTTGAACACGAATGAAAATTTGCGGGCAAAACCTGATTTTTCACGGGCATCCGATATAATGACAGGTGAAAAAAACGAGAAAATTTAGATTTTCAATTAAGGTTTTTGGATTTTCGGGCGATAACATAGATGTAGGTTTTACTCGACGGCTCGATATTACTTTTCCTATCCATTTGATATTTTCCTCAATCCAGAGGAAGGAATGGATAGCGTTAAAGAATTGGGTGGAGAGTGTCGATATTAAAGGTGAATCCTGCAGAAAAACGAAAAAAAAGATAGAAGAAATAGTTGTTAAGAAAATCTTCACAAACAGAGGAGATTCGAGAAGTGAGTAACTCAAAACGGTTTTACTTCACAGCATTAGTGGTAGTGCTTTTAGTTGCCCTACCTTTGATGGCTGCCACGTATATTCCAGTGGTGGAGTGGAACGGAACTCAATTCCATGTGATGAACGGATCGGGAGTTTACGATCTGCAACCGGGTGATGACCCGATTGTAGATGTGCCCTTCTCGAATCCGACCAGTCTCGTGGTTTGGCATGACGGCGCTTACGGAGATGACTTCACCTACGTGGTAGATTCATTCCAGGATCGCGTCCAGTTATTTTCAACCAACATCGAATATGTAAAAGAATCCACCGCCGGTGGTGATCTTACATGGGGTGTTGCGACGAATGATAGCACTTTTAGCGCTACAGTTATTAATTTAGGCAACGCTGGTGCTGTTGTGCGCGGTTCTGAACAAGTCATAATTGGTGGCATCGAATACGCACGCGTAAGCAACATTGACAG
>CAZAGU010000075.1:0-1333 GCA_964484805.1 uncultured bacterium | reverse complement strand
TCGGCTGGTGATGCTTATTACACGATGGTGTATGAAGGCGCTGATGCAGATGCTGCTGGTGTTATTACAACGCCAGGAACGATGACATCTTCAAGTGTTATCGTAGTGAAATATGCAGTGGTTCAAGCAGGAACATTCCTGGCTGCAGACGCTCTGACAGATGACATTGACAAAGTCGTGGCAGAGGGCGCGGTTAACGGCTCTGTCGTTGGCGATGTATTAGAGATCAACGAGAGCATCCCGAACAACGGGGACCATCCGGAAGATTTCGAAAACTTGATCTCGATCGAGTACAACGCATGCCCGCAAGCGTCTGATATGGCGGATATTTATCTGCTCGACGCTGGCGAACTGGGCAGCGTGGATCCCGCCCTCCATGCCTTCTGGTTGGATGGTGTAGCGGATGCGACGTTCCATTTCAAGAGCACCTACAACAGCCCGATGCGAGAACCACATGATGTGGCTTTCGCCCAGAGCACAACCAATACTTTGGGAACCTACACCTATGCCGCTGGTGTTTCTGAACCCGTCTATGATGCCGACCCGGATGCAACGGTGACCAACAACGCCCTTTATAGCGGTCATTCCTACGGAGTTGAAGTAACCACTGTTCAGGCTTCACTTGATTCCTCCGATATGCTGGGAGTTGTTTTGGAATTTACTGATCTGTCAACGGGGAATGTCATTGCTTACTACGAACAGACAGTAGCGACTGGAGATGCTGAGATAGTTAACATTGATGTTATTCCTGGCGTTAGAGTCCAGTTTGTCACCGATGAAACTATGAATTTCGATGTAGATGATTCGTTCCTCTTTAATGTCACTGTAACGCCTGTCAACAGCGATTACATCTTCATCGCTGACACAGGCAACGACCGCATTAAAGTCGTCAAAGGCGCTGACAATGGCTACGCTGGTATAAACGGTGTTTCCACTGACTACTTTGCAGATGACGACACACATCAAGATTACTACGGCGCAGTAACCGCTGCCACAGCAAACATGACGTTTGTGTCCGCAGTTCGCGCTATGGAAGACACCTATACGATCTATTCAAAGACCTCAGTTGCAGCCACCGATTCTACCCTGTGGACGAAAATTGACAACTTTGCTGGATCAGGTTCGGCAGACAAGCATTATTCATACGACTATGAGACACAGGTTGTAATGTTTGGCGACGGAGCACGTGGTGATATTCCTGATGTTGGTGTATATCTTTATGCCTACTACACCCCAACTCTTGATATTCTTGACTACGGTGTTACTGGTTCTTCAGATGGCAACTTCAACGCCCCTGAGGGTGTGGATGCTCGTTGGAATGAAGCACACGGCT
>CAZAGU010000074.1:0-15683 GCA_964484805.1 uncultured bacterium | reverse complement strand
GAGTCGCGGCTGGGTTGCCACTTTTCGCCGAACAAAACATCGAGGGTGAACTGCTGGTGGATCGCACGCTCTTTCCCACTGGCGATGGCTTTGCCTTGCGGGTAAAGGGTGAATCCATGAAGGACGCTGGCATCCGTGACGGCGACATCGTGATGGCGCGCCCCGATTTGCCGTTTGATAAAGGCTCAATTATCATTGCTCTCATCGAGGACGAAGCCACCGTTAAGTACTACTACCCTGATCGTGAAGGTATTCAGCTTGTTCCGGCTAATGAAGACTTCCAGCCAATTCACATCGCTCGGAATACTCCCGGTTTTCAGGTTGTGGCGCGAGTTGTTGGGTTGTTTCGGAGATACTAGGCAATCGAAACACCTCAATTAGAGTTTCCCATGGAAGTTCAGCCTTGATGTAAACGACGCGAAGCAATCTTGGAAGATTTGCTTGTTAGCTGATACAAGAAATATTGATCTTGCCTCAGAGAATCGGTGTTATTTTCCTTGATAGAACTGAAGAATGCTTTGACGAAGATAATTCTCTTGATTTGTGCTTATCATTTTTATTATATTATAGATGAGGAGTTGTTGAGGATGGTAAAGCGGCCGAATCCTACTTAATGGCGAATACCGTAGGAATGCGGTTTAACATCTTCTTCGTGTATTCATCCATGCATGATGCACTGAAGGGCTATCCATCGAATTTTTTTTCTCCAAAGTTGAACTCTATTTCGGCAAACTGAAGCTGAGGATTCCTATGAAAAGGTTACCTGTAGAGGTTACCGGCATATCTGGGTGTGTTCCATATCAAGGATATGTGGTGATCCTTCGGGAGCAGAGTGGGCAAAGGATGTTGCCAATTTTCATTGGGGTGTACGAAGCCCACAACATCAATTTACTACTTCAAGGCGTGAAACCCGCGCGTCCGTTGACTTATGATTTTTGTCATCAGTTAATAAACGCCGCCTCTACCAAGATCCAGAATGTTACAGTAACTCAACTACGCGAGCACACGTTCTTCGCCGAAGTAGAGCTTGAGCTCAAAGATGGCAGTATATGTTTTATTGATGCCCGTCCTTCAGATGCAATTGCAATGGCAGTGCGCACGGAATCGCCAATATTTGTGGCAGAGAATGTGATGAACGAAGCCAGTTTCACGGGTGGCGATGTGCCGGTTGAAATGGTCGAGCAGGGTGAAATCGAACAAAAACTCAGTAGTTTGTACAAAGAACTAACTTCAGCAGTTGAGAACGAAGCTTTTGAGGACGCAGCCAAACTGCGCGATAAAATTAAAGAACTCGAGGAAGAGAAGAATAAAATTGCGTAAGTTTCCCTTTTCAGCGATTTTAAATTCAGCAAATGTCTGGGCTAACTCATTCGTAATACTTAGTAAGTAGATGATTGTAAATACGAACTCCTGAAACCAACAAGAGCACAGTTACTTTGGATCACAACATGTTGGCAGCGTCACCCTCAGTTTTCACTCAGAATCATCAATCCTTTGAAAGAGGATTTGTGTGTGAAATATCATCATGGATTGCATTCACTTGGCAATCACACACAAATTTCTCTAACCTCCCATTGTTCGGGAACATTTCGCTGTTGCCAAACATTCCATGTAATAAGAAAACGTTGAAGTATTCGGCATTCTCAATACCTCTGATAAAAGAGGAATTGAAGAATTCCGCTTGACGTTATGCGTTTATTATTGTTAAAAGCATTCAGCATGTTTAACTTGTAAGGTTATTCGTTTCAGAGAGTATAAGAAGTAGAATATACAACAACTCGAGGGCTTGTTCAGTTTCAAGTTCCTATTCGGCGTTTTGTCGGATCAAGTGGCTGAAGCCTAATCACGAGAGGAAAGGGGAATTATGAAATTTAAATGGCTTTTTGGATTAATCGCCATTGTGCTATGCCTGTCAACGGTAGTGCTTGCAACTGGTCGCGAATGGCTACCGAGGAATGGCGTTGCTATTCGACAAGGCTGGCATATCGAATGGTTCCGCGCTGGTGAAGCGCGTGATGCTGGCGTTAATGCCGGAGAAGTATCATTTGTATGGTCGGACACCCGTTTTGGAGACCGTGGCGTTTTCGCTCAGGTCGTCGGCACAAACGGCAATCTGAAATTCGCTAACAACGGCATCAAAATCTCAGATGCGCCCGGCAGGCAGGAAGACCCCGGCGTCTGGCCAGATCCAGATGGCGGCTGGTTCTATGCCTGGGAAGACTTTGACAAATGGACAGACGACCAAGGCAATGTCTTCGGCGACTCACTTGGCAATATTTACTGCCAGAAGATTGATGCCGATGGCAACCGTCTTTGGGGTGATGGCGACGAGCGTGGCGTGCCTGTCTGCACTGCTGAAGGTTACCAGGAAAGCGTGAGAATCGTTCATGATGGTCAGGGTGGTTGTATTATCGCTTGGAAAGACCTGCGTGGTGGTGATGTTGGTGATCTTTACGCCATGCGCATTCTCAATGATGGCACACCTGACCCCGATTGGCCTGAAAACGGTCTGGCTATTGTCGCTGAACCAGGTGCTCAATCAAGCCATACGGCTGATGTTGACGGCGCTGGCGGTATGATTATCGGCTGGAAAGATGGTCGCCAAGTTGGAGATTTTGACATCTGGGCACAACGTGTCACGCCAGACGGTGACCTCCTTTGGGGCGAAGAACAGGGCATTGTTATCTGCAACAATGTTTCCAATCAGGACTCGCCCAAGCTTTGTCCTGACGGTCAGGGCGGCGCTTTCTTCTCTTGGGTTGACGACCGTAACCGCCAAGAAACAAACAAAGATATCTTTGCGCAACGTGTTGATTCCGACGGCGAACTGATGTGGGGAGCCGCCGAAGATGGCATTCCACTCTGTACCGCCCAAGAAGAACAAATTAACAACCGCATCGTCCTTTCCGAACCCGGCACCGCCATTGTTCTATGGGAAGACAAGCGTGCAAACGGCAACGAGTATGATCTTTATGCCATGCGCATCAATGGCCAAAATGAAATGGTTAAAACATGGCAGCCTGATCAGGGCAAACCTGTCGCCATAGCAGATCGTCAGCAGCAACGCTCCCGCGTCTATCCTGATGGTGAAGGCGGTGCCTATTTCGCGTGGGAAGACGAACGCGACGGCGCGTATCCTGAAGTTGATATCTGGATTCAACGCCTGAATGTAAACGGCGACGCTATGTGGACTGAGAACGGAATCCCCGTGTGCCGAGTTGACGGCGAAATGAAAGCGCCTCTGATCAGAACCACCACAGACGGTGGCGCTGTGATTGCCTGGGGAGACCAACGTGATGGCAGCCCCCATCTTTATGCTCAGCGAGTTGCTGCTCTTGATGGCAGGCCAATCTGGGATTTGAATGGCATTCCACTTGTCGCAGGACTGAGCATGAACGCAACGAATCATCAAATTCTGCCACTAATTAATGGCGACAACACATTTGCAGTTGTGTGGCTTGATGGTCGGTTTGCTGCTCGCGGTACTGTTCCCTTCGTTCAATACTGCACTGATAATGTTGATAATTGCGATATCGAATTAGCCCAAGACGGTATTCCTTTGATTTCAAGTGACATCGTCGGTGGAGGAATTTCTCCTCGCTCAGTCATCGCCGCCGATAACAGCGTTGTCGTGGCTTGGGAAGATCATCGCCAGAATCAGAATCATTCAATTTATGTCCAGAAGGTGGATCAAGAAGGACGGAGAATCTGGGGACCTAACGGCATTAGATGCGCTGATTTCCCATTTGACCAGAACACACCTTATATATGTTCGGATGACGATGGTGGCGTGATCGTCGCTTGGAAAGCTCCGACGGACAACGACTATTTTGACATTTACATGCAACGCATTGATCGCAACGGCCAGAAGGCTTGGGGCGATAATGGCCTTCTGCTGACAGGCAATGCCACAGATGAGCTAGTTGAAGCAATCGTCGAAGACGGTGAAGGCGGCGCGGTTGTCGTCTTGATCGTTTCCGACTGGGAGTTGGATGACGGTCTGTACATGCAGCGTGTCAATGCCGATGGTGAACCCCAATGGGGTGATGGCGCTCCAATCGAACTGGCTCAGGAGTTTTACAAACAACACAAAGCCGTTCTTTTGAAGCATGATGAAGGCTTCTTTGTAACTTGGGTGGACGGTCGCGATGACCAAGCCAATGCTCAAACTCAGGATGACATTTTTGCCCAGTTCGTTGAACCCGATGGCACATTCCGCTGGCTT
Organism: uncultured bacterium; assembly: GCA_964484805.1. GTDB lineage: Bacteria > Electryoneota > AABM5-125-24 > Hatepunaeales > Hatepunaeaceae > CAZAGU01. The sequence continues at coordinate 11,458 of CAZAGU010000074.1, read as the reverse complement.
GACGGTGGTGTTGAAGTTTTCATTGATGAAAATCAGCACCAATTAGCTCCCAAAGCGGCAATCAGCACCGATGGTTCGATCTGGGTGACATGGGAAGATAACCGATGGGGTGGTCCACCACGCCAGAAAGACGTTTACCTCCAGAAGTTGTCACCCAATGTTGATCCAGAGAAACAATCCTTCCCAGTTTACTATTTCGACTCTCGTCACGCGTTGGTGGTATGTAGTGCTGTTGGCGATCAAGTCGCTCCTCAGATCGTCTCTGATGACCATAATGGTGTCTGGCTTACATGGGAAGACTATCGCACTGGTGTCTGGTCTGATGTGTACTCCATCCATTTGAATGAAGATGGTCAACGCTATCCCAGCAATAGGCACAATGGCGATATGGTCTGCAATGCAACTCATAAGCAGAATGCACCATTGCTCGCCACAACGCGCGGAAACGGCAACACCGGCATAGCGCTGGTCTGGGAAGACAAACGAGCCACCGGTAAGGAAGAACTGTCAAACATATACGTTCAGCACATGGACGACTATGCCTTTGATGTTCCCGAAACCGAACGCCCGAACAACCCCAGAGGATTTGCGCTTGAAAGCGTCTATCCTAACCCGTTCAATGACAAGTCGATCATCACGTTTGTGTCACCTGTTGACGGTCACGTCAGTTTGACAGTCTTCGACATTAACGGCCGTATGGTCAAAGAAATTGCCTCAGATAACTGGGATGCCGGCAGGCACCTGGTGGTGTTCGATGCCAGCGGTCTCGCCGCAGGTTCGTACGTCATTCAGTTGAAAGCCAATCAGGTTCAGCTTGAAACCAAAGTCCAACTACTGAAGTAGGGATATTAATTGTAAACCGCTCCTCATCTTTTGTGGGGAGCGGTTTGCGATGCCCGCCATGAAAACACAGCCCAGAATACTACAAATTTTCCTCCTGACAGCACTCTCTTTATTCTCATTGACTTCAACCCTGCCAGCGTTAGATTCCTGCTACCATAATTCCGATGAAATATATCAGACCTTGATTAATTTTCAGGAAGAATATCCAGATTGGGTCAAGGTTGATTCAATTGGTTGTGGTACGCAGTATGGCTCGCCGATCTGGATGGCACGCCTCACCGACAATCCCGATCAGCTTGAAGCTGAACCAGCATTGTTGTACGTCGGGCAGGTGCATGCGGAAGAGCTCGCTGGCGTTGAGCTGACGCTGGAAATCATGCGCACTTTACTGACAGGGCTGGATAATAATGAAAACCGCGAGCGGCTGGAACAGCTTGATCTCTACTTCATTCCAACCACCAACCCTGAAGGACTTGATGTTGTCTATTCCGGGCTTGACGTTACTTTTCGGAAAAATTGCCGCGACAATAATGGCGATGGTGAGTTTCGCTATCGTCCCGGCTGGGGCTGGGATTCGTCTGGAGTGGATTTAAACCGCAACTTCGGGCTACATTGGAATCGCGGCGATAGCTTATATTATCGTGGCGATGTCGCTGGTGTTTATAATTACTACCGAGGCGCGGCACCATTTTCCGAGTCTGAATCGCAGGCATTGCGAGACTTAGCCCTTGACCGTCGATTTCTATTCTCCTTCGTCTATCATAGCTCACGTTCGGGAAATAATTCTGAAACTGTAATTGCCTCTTGGAACTGGGATGGGAAAAGCCCACCCGATGGCGCCATAATTGACGGACTTCTCGATGAAATTGTTGATCGAACGCCCAGATTTGATGGCGAAGGCATTTACGATGGTGTTCATGCCATGCAACGCAACGGGCAGACTACAGATTGGTTCTATCAGGCGACTGGAACGATTCAATATATGGTCGAGCTTAGCAACCGCATTCAGCCGGACTCCACCGATCTATATCAAGTAATCTCAGACAACATGCCGGCGGCGTTCTATCTCATGGATCTCGCGAGGGGCGCTGAGACACTGGCGAATTTTGGCACTCTGACAATTCTGGCAACTAATGCCAACACCGGCGATCCTCTGAGGGCTGAGGTCGTGATTGATCAGATCAGTCGTCCGCTTCTTGAACCTCGCCTTACATCCAGACAAGGGCGATTCGATTGGGTGTTGCCTTCAGCTCCATACACGGGAAGTGTAAGCTGTGAAGGCTACGAATCGTTGGTTTTAGATAGTCTTGAAATTATCTCCCGTGAAAATCTCGTCATCGAAGTAGCTTTAACACCGCTGGAGCGCGTTCAGATCGTCTTCCGGGCGCGTGATTTGGAATCTGGCGAACCGGTTCTGGCAAAGTTGAATCTTAACCCGGACAACGGACAACTTGTTGAAATTATGCTTCCAGAAATGGGCGATCATTTATCAATTCCGGTTGGTCGTTATCAAATCGAAATTCTTGCCGAAGATTATCTTCCTCTGGTCACTGAAATTGACATCAGAGAAAGCCGCAACTGGGATTTTGACTTGGTCGAGAGCGAAATATCTTATGAAAAAGATTTCTCGATGTTAGAAGAATGGCAAAGGGGTGGCGCTGGTCAGAACTGGAGCATAGTCGAGCGGGATGGCAGGTTGGCTCTAACCGAAAGCCCAGACGGGGAATATTCCAGTGGTGCAACCGCTTGGATTCTACTTGAGCCGGAGGTTTATCACAACCCGCTCTCAGGAACAGTGATCCAACTCATACACCAGCCATATTTTGAACCTGGGGTTGATGAAGGATTGCTGAGGGTCTGGGACAGTATTGAGCGTGACTGGGTAACGGTTGCCTCTTTCAGTCAATTCCCACAAGGTTGGGATACCACTTATGTCAGTTTGGATAATATTGTTCCCGGCGCATTGCTGATCCGGCTTGAGGTTCATTCCGACAACGCCGTTGAAGAAGATGGCTGGCTGATTGACCAGTTGACGGTTATATCGGGCAATAAAATATATGCAGTGGGTGAAGAAACATCTCAGCCATTTCTTTTCAATCTGTCAAGCTACCCGAATCCTACCAACTCAGCTACCATTGTCAAAGTCAGCTTGGATCAATCGCAGCGAGGACAACTGAGCCTGTACAACATCGCCGGGCAGAGACTTGGCGTGGTCATCAACAGTCAGTTCAGCGCTGGCGAAAACAACATTCCGGTAAGTTTCCAGACCTATCCTTCAGGTTTATATTTTCTTCAATTCCAGAGCGAAGCTCACAATGCCGTCATTCCTGTCAACCTGCTGAAATAGGCATTCAAGCTTAAGAGTCTGTCTTATAATTGCTCCACATGCGTTAAAACACCTCACGCACGTCATACCGACGAAAGTCGGTATCCAGAGAAAAATGTTAATGCCTTGTTTTTGCTGGACTATAAACTCTCTAACTGGACTCCGGCTTTCGCCGGAGCGACGTGAGTCTAAAGGGTTCGTCATTATTAGGCAGACTCATAATCGAATTTGCCCGTCAAGTTTACCGCAATATCATTCTAATCGACCGTAGAGCAAGCTCATCAGCCATGGGTTCAGCATCTCTGCCGCAGGACCATCGAAATTTGATATATACTGACTACCTACCCGATCCACGGTTAAAATCATGTTATCCGCGAGATTTGACGCTTCGGAAGGTCTTGCCATGAAGCCTATGTGACGCTCATTTTCTACAAACAGACTGAAATTCCAATAATACATGACGGGTTCATCAAGCCAGACATACTCCAGCTCAATCAGCTCGTCGGCACTTACGGGCGCTTCGCTGTAGTCCTGCCAGTACATGGAATAGGCATCATTAAATTCCTTCAATGCCACCGCCGCCATGTTCACATGCCGCATTGTCTTCCCATAAGCTACGCGATCTTCCTGAGTCTCACCCAGGCAGGGAATTTCCCAGCGTCTGAAATCATAGAATCGCCAGATCAAGTTTTGATAGAACTCGGGGGAAACATAATCCATCGCCTCGCCGTGATAATCGCCCGTGCGCATATTCAAAGTAATCATTTCTCCCCTGCCAAGCGGGTTCTGAGGTGTCGATTCGCATTGAATAGTCTCCATCCGTTCATCGACGATGCCGAGGCTGAACGTCCATAGTTCGTCAACACCCCGTTGGTTCGGCTCGCCGCTTGCGATGTCTAACCATAGTCCAGGGTAACGATCTGACATGAACACACGCAAGGCACTGATGCTTCTGGGGTTCTCAGAGTAGGAATAGCGATAAAATCTCGCTGCCGCGGCGAGATGATCGAGGGCAAGCGCCGCCGCTTGAACATCGGCGGCTATGGCTTCTTCGCTTGGTCTGACGGGGTTGTCTGTGCAACTTACGAATGTAAAAGACGCTGAGATCATCAGCAGGAAAAGTATAAACTTTTTCATAGTGTTTCCTATCGTGTCGAAAATTATCAGTAGTTCATAATTTAAAACATAAGAAACGAAACACAAACACTTCCATTACAATTTTCTTTGCTCGCTAAACGCATGTCGCTTTCATCCCAATTTTCAGTCAAACAAACTTATTGTCCATTATCGGACAGTATATGTTTCGTTTTTGATAAGTCTTTCAGAGCATAACATTTGTAAGTGCTTGATAATGCTATAGGTAAAAACTGGCAAGGCATTTGCTATATATAGAACTGAAGGGCGAACGGTTACAGGCGAAGAAAAAATAAAAATAATTTCAGCATCATGTAACCCTGCCGCCTTTAGCACAGTCTAAAACTTTGAATGACAGAAACACTGTCAACGAAACGCGGAGATAGAAAGATGATTAAGGGAAGATTTACAAAGAGCGCCACTAGTTCAACTAAAGTAATCAGTGGTCTTTACATCGCGCAGAACCGATAGTTCCAGCGCAAACAGCAATCTGAGAATGCTGATCTGACGAATGACATTACAGCCACAGATTGCAGAATTCCGAAAAAGAACAACAACAAGCAATGGAGAGAAAGATGATCAAAGGAAGGTTTTCAAAAGGGACGAAGTCGTCCGATAAAATCATCCAGGGTCTCTACATTGCAAATAGCTGAATAAATTATCAAAACGTCGATTTTTAGCGATTGCAGTCAGAGATGCCGAACGATAACAACAATCTGGAGCAGAACATGACCTGTACCGATTTTACAACACAGCAGAAAAGATGGACAGCACATCAAAGGCTTGTCGTCGCTTAAATACGATTGAATGAATGAACAACCTAGTGGGCGCTGCCCCTGTTCAAAATAAATGATTTAGCCAAGGATGTGCATGAAGTGACACTGTGAAAACCGATTACCTCCAAAGCAAAACCCCCGGAAACGGGGGTTTGTTTTTTTGTGAAAATGACGTTGACAAAAGCTGGAACCCTGCCTTCACGGGAGTCTTAGCGGGGTAAAATCATATCCGTCATCATGAGAAGGGTTTCAGCCCGATGAAGCAATCTCATCAAGGTTCGAGAATGACTCTTGCGTATGTTGAGCGCACCAAACGCACCTACACCACGTCGTACCGGCGAAAGCCGGTACCCAGATTGAGAGTTTGTCTGTTTTTTTCCTGTATTCACAATAGATTGAACGGATTGAACAGATTAGGGGACAAGAACATAATTATCTGAGTAATCAGTATAATCTGCGGATAAAATCTCTTTCTCTCAAAGCGGTGGATACCTGCCTTCGCAGGTATGACAGCAGACGTTGTCCGCTGTGGTCAATTAGGAGAAACATGTCCGGTCAAGCCGGACATGCTACCCAGCATTCCCACGCAGGAGCGTGGGAACGAATAGCTTCCAATAGTCCACCTTGTTCCCATGCTCCTGCGTGGGAACAATTAATCCGTTTCCTTTGTTTCATCTGTGGTGGATTAAAGAACAGCGGACAACATCCGCTGTAATGCCTTGTTTTTTCTCCTCATCCCCGACTTGATCGGGGATAAAGAGAGCGTTAATCAGGTCATTCTTCCTTATGTCATACCTGCGAAGGCAGGTATCCATCGCATTGAGACAGCTTTTACCTTAATCTGAGTAATCTGTCAAATCTGTCGAGAAAATATTCTCTATCCTCACGAAGGCTTCAGAATTCCACACACAAACGTATTGATGCAAATAATAAAATTCTAATCTACATCTTGTCTTTGTTTGCTAATTGTCTTATTTTCCAAACGTGCTTATATTAGGTTCAAGTGTAAGTTTTTGAAGCAAGAGAGTTTAATGCCGAGTAGTGCGGATAACATCCAGAACGGAAACGTGCGTCAGTTTGCTACCGATCCGATGAATCCAGATCGTCCTCTAGTTCACGCTCAACTTGTTGTCGCCAGCAATTTTAGCGAAATCGAACGCATTCGCACCTTTGTTTCTGTGTTTTCACGCCAGAATCCTCTGGTGAATCTGGAAGAGAAAGACCGCTACCAGCTCGTCATTGCTTCACACGAGATTGCCACAAACATAATTCGTCATGCCTACAACCAGAATCCTGACGAATTTGTCACCGTTACTGCCGATCGCTATGCCGACCGAATCACAATCAGGTTTACGCACGTCGGTGAACCCTACCGTCCGAATGAAGAGGAAATCCCCTGTTTCGACGGTTCAAGAGAAAACGGCTTCGGGTTGTACATTGTCGAGCAGGCGGTTGATAAAATCGAATATGGCAAAGATGCCTTAAATCGACATTACATTTTATTAGAAAAATACACCGGAACCAGGGAAAAACAGGAGAAGCCCATGGAGCCGAACATAGAAATAGTCGGACAGGTTACAGTTGTAACAATCCCAGGTGATTCCCTTGATGCCAGCAACGCCAAGGAATTTCGCCAGATTATTTCCCCAGTGCTCGACCAGAGCAAACAGGTCGTGTTTGATATGTCTGAACTTCGCTTTGTCGATAGCTCAGGCTTGGGAACACTGTTGTCCTGCTTGCGTCAGTTAAACGGCGCTGGTGGAAAACTTCGACTCTGCGCCGTGTCGCAGCAGGTTCGGATGTTGTTTGAACTCGTTCGAATGCACAAAATTTTCGACCTTTTTGACACGCGTGAAGAGGCGCTGAATTCATTTTAACTGGGACTACCAAACATGTTGTTGATTACGGGTGCAACGGGCAAGGTTGGCAGCAATCTTGCCTATATGTTGAAAGATGCAGAAGTTAAGCTCCGTCTGATGATGCGTGACACAAGCAGATTGCATGAAGTATTTAAAGATTCTGACTGTGAACTCGTTGCCGCAGACTACGAAAACCGCGAATCGCTCGCCAAAGCGCTCGATGACGTGGATAAAGTTTTTCTGGTGACTCCGGGTGATCAAAGACTGGTGGATTTTGAGCAAAGCTTCATCGAAGAAGCCAAAAACGCTGGCATTGAACATATCGTGAAACTATCGGTGATCGGTGCGGACAGCAAATCTGCGTTTTCCACAGGTCGCTGGCATTTCGCCGCCGAGCAATATCTCGAATCATCCGGCATAGCCTACACTCACCTTCGCCCTCACTCATTGATGCAGAATTTCTTCAGCTACAGGTCATTCATCAAGCGTGAAGGCGTTTTCCTTGCACCCATGGGCAATGGCAGAATTCCCTTGATTGACGCTCGCGATGTTGCGGCGGTTGCCGCTGTTTGCCTGATGTCTAAAGGACATGAAGGCATGGTGTATGAGCTGACCGGCCCCGAGCCGCTGACCTACAATCAAGCCGCGGAAATTATGTCTGAAAAACTGGAAATGACCATTAAGTATGTGGATATGCCGCTCGATCAGACCCGCAAGACCATGACCGAAGGCGGCTGGCCTCCGTGGATGGTTGACGATGTCATTTCGCTGTATCAATATTTCCGTGATGGGCTGGCATCAAGAACCACCGATACTGTGGAAGCCTTAACCCAGCGACCAGCGATGAATTTCGCTCAGTTTATCACAGATTACGCTGAATTCTTCAAGAGCAACGCGGAATAATCCGGCGCAATGATGAACTTCGCAGAAACGACAATATAGGACGGGAGCCGTAGCCCGTAAGCGACTGCATTCCGGGGGAAAATCTCCGTCATTGCGAAAGCGAAGCGACGAAGCAATCTCATGAGAGTTCGAGAATCATATTTGCAATTGTCGAGCGCACCAAACGCACCAATACGCTGTCATCCTCGCGAAAGCGGGGATCCAGAGAAACGATAAACAGGTTATTCTTCCTTATGTCATTTCAGCGAAGGCTGGCATCCATCGCTTTGAGAGAAAGAATTTTATCCGCAGATTTCACCGATTTCACAGATAAAAAGTGCCTTTTCCCATAATCTGTTTGATCCGTTTCATCTGTTGTGAATACAGAACCAGGGATGAATGCGATGGATACCTGCCTTCGCAGGTATGACAGCATTAGGTTTGCCATACGTGCTCGACAGTCGAGAATGCCGAAAACACTTTATAATGAACCAAAAGGAATTTTCATGAAAAAAATAGATAGTATGGTCTGGACTCCCAAATGGGTCTCGCATCTCGGTTGTATGATGGGATGCCTGAAGCATTTGAAGTCTGACATTTCTGATGCCTGGCTCTATGGTGGCTCAGGTCATGCGTTCATCCTGAATATTCACGATGTCATCTGCCCCAGCGGCCCAACAGCTTGGCGGAAGGAAAGATACCACGAACTTATCGAAAATGTTGGCATCCGTAGCTATCATGTGGTTGGTCACAAATCAATGAGTGATTTTCCTGAGAAACAGAAACAGGCTCATGATCTGACAGTTGAATCCATTGACGATGACCGTCCCGTGATCGCCTGGGAGCTGGATATTCCAGAATATCATCTCATCAATGGCTACGATGAAATTGGCTACTATTTCACCGGTGCTGTTTCCAGCAAAGAAAAGCTGGTAACACCCAAGCCTTGGCAGGATGTCGGTAAGTCGGAAATTGGCATTCTTGAGTTTGAATTCCCGATTCTTGTCACGCCTGTTGACGACGAAAAGATCGTCCATGACGCTCTGAAATTTGCCCTTGATTTCTCATCTACTCCAGCGGCGATGTGCTTTGAAAACTACAAAGCCGGTGTGGATGGATTTGACTTGTGGGTAAAATCAATCAAGGAGAAGACTGCCGATGACTGGGGCATGGCGTATAACACCGCCGTCTGGACGGAATGCCGCACTTATGCTGTGGAGTTTCTAAAAGAAACGCAAACACGGTTACAGGGTGACGTTGTTCCGTTGCTTGCTGAGGCTGAAAAGCACTACAATGATGTTAAAATCCAATTAGAAGAACTTGGCAAGGTATTTCCTTTTCCACCTAGTGATGAACTCAAGGACGAGAGCAAAGTGGAGCGTGGAATCGAATTACTTCACAAAGCCCGTGAATCTGAAGCAAAAGCGCTGAAAAGCGTTTCGAAAATCGTTGCGATGCTGTCACCAGATAAAACTGCCGAGTCACCCGAATGCGACTAAACATTAAACGAATTGCCGTTGCATCTGGCGTAATCTGGGGTGCTTTCATTTTTCTGCTCACGTGGTGGATTATTTTCTTCGATGGGGAGACTCAAGAGAAGACTGTCATAGGCAAAGTTTATCATGGCTATTCTGTTAGTTTGCCAGGTAGCATTATTGGCGCGCTTTGGGGCTTTGCCGATGGTTTGATTGGTAGCGCGATTTTTATTTGGCTTTTTAACCGTTTTTCCAGAAAAGAAATGAATTAAACCCTAAGTCAGGGCAAAACTTTACACAATTTGGAGGATTTTTCTAATGGATAACAATTTCAAAACCACTATCCCAGCGGGTGGAACTGAGCCACGCTATAGCAACGGCTCGCCGCGAATTGGAGGTGCTTTTCAGGCAGGATGGGACAAACTGTGGAGCCGCTTCCCGGTCATTCTACTGACAATACTAATATTCTTTGTTGTCAATCTTGCCATTCAAGGCATACAGCTCCTGTTTGGATCTGGTGACTCATTTGGTGAAAATTTATACTCGATGGCTTTCGGTTTAATTTTATCAATTCTGGTCACTGGGCCGTTGTCCTTCGGGTTGGCGAATTTTTACATGAAAGTCGTTCGTGGCGATTCGGTTTCAGTGCCAAATTTATTTGACAGCTTTACAAATTACGGGCACGTCATGCTGGCGGTTTTATTGAAAAGCTTGATTATTGGCGTTGGCACAATCTTTTTTATCGTTCCGGGAGTGATTTTTTCCTGCAAGCTCGCATTCGTAGAGTTTCTGGTGGTTGACCGCAAGATGAGTGCAATTCAGGCAATTGAAGCATCTTGGGAATTGACGCGCGGCTACGCAGGCAGGATATTCTTGATGTACTTGCTGTTCATTCCCATTTCTTTGGCGGGATTGCTGGTTTTCGTGATTGGCTTAGTGCCCGCAATGATGTGGACGGGCTTGACCATAGGCGCTTTTTACCTGATGGTGTTGAAACAGCGCGAGCCTGCGCCGGAAGCTATCATCGAAGAAGGCTCTGGCTGTATTGAAGAGGCGAGTCACAAGCAAGAGTAGCTGAATTTTCCAAAATTGAAGAAATTGCCTGAGCTTCTGTTGATTTATTCCAGCCCAAGTGATAACTTATAGGTAATCGGCATGTGGGAGATACAGGAACTTAAGAACGGATTATTTTACACAATTTCAGTGCTTGCAAAGGGGATGTGTTGCGAAGCTAAAGAATTTCTTGATGATTTAGCCAAGAGTCACGAGTTGTCATTTACCGCTATATTCAGAAGGCTTGACAACATCGCAAACAACGGTGTCCCTCGCAACAAGACACAATACGAAATTGTCAGAACATTGCGCATTGATGAAGCTACTGTTGAAATCTGTGAAATAAAGGTGCGAAATATTCGCTTGTTCTGTTTTATAAATTCTGCCCGAAACAGTCTGATAATCCTGACTCATGGCATGAAAAAGGGAAGCAGGAAAGAGCAATCCCACCAGATAAATCGTGCAGAAAACTTAGTGCGCATGTACTTTGAGCAGATTCTGTAAACCTGAAAACCTATATTTAAACACAGGTAGTAAGATGATTAAGAGAAGTAAATGGGATCAGGATCATTACGATAGAATCAAGGATGATCCTGAGTACATCGCCACTGGTCTCATGATTGATGTCAATGAGATACTCTACATCCGCATGGAAGAGCTTGGGCTATCACAGCGCGACCTCGCCAAACGAATCGGACGAAGCCAGCCGTTCGTCTGGAAACTGCTGAACCACGGCACCAACATGACGGTCAAAACAATGGTGTCTTTGGCGCAGGCTCTGGAGCTGGAAGTGTTGCCCATTAAGTTTGCTCCAAAGGAAAAAGAGCAGGCGGAAGCAAATTCTAAATCTGATAAAAAACATAAACAACAAGCTGATTGTGTGTGATTAACAAGCCAGAATGCTTTCTTTGGCGACAACACCTTCAGAGAAGTTCATAACCTTGGATGAACCATGGAAAACTCTCCTTTAGAACTCATTACATACTTTTATACGGCGTTTAATATCCAGACCAACATGGATGAGGATAAACTGCCCAAAGAATTTCCTGATGAACCGACAGTGGACGTTGATTGGAATGTTTCATTGGCAGGTGAAGGCAATAAATTTTT
>CAZAGU010000073.1:0-15712 GCA_964484805.1 uncultured bacterium | reverse complement strand
CAGTTGCAAAGACGCAGTATGCACAACTTGAGACTTTTCGGTCTGGCACTACTTAACAGGCTCACTAAAGGTAAGACCAATTGGTAAACCTATATTTCAACCAAAAGGAACCGAAAAAGTTGCTCAAATACCACTAGAGTGGAAAAACAAAATACAAAGGAATTAGCAATGAGAATCGTAGGCAAATACTCGTTTAACTATGGAAGCGAATACATTTCGCAACATTATGCAAATCTTTTTAATGAAATTTTAAGTATTATTCAAAGTGTTGATGCAATGGAATTCAAAACAAAGGTAAGCAAAGAACAAACTATGGTGGGAAAATATTGTTTTCGCCAACCAGATTAAACAAATCATTTAAGAAGGAAATGAATAAGAAAGACAGGGCACCTCATAAAGAGATTTGCACATATTCTGATGAGTATTACACCGATGGTTACACACCAACCCATAAAACCGGCAGTAATTCGCCATACAGGGAAATGGACTTCGTTAAGGAAACTTTAGGAATCGAGGTTCAATTCGGAAAATATGCATTTATGGTGTACAATGTTTGTGCAAAAATGACAATCTTTCATAATTTGGAAATAATTCAAGCTGGCATCGAAATTGTACCAGTAAAATCTTTTGCGCAAGAGATGTCAACTGGTGTATCATATTTTGAGCAGATTGTCTGGGATCTTCAGCAGCGCGGGAGCTCGTCTGACATTGATATTCCTGTGTTAGTGCTTGGCATTGATGTATGAACATCTTAAATATCATTTGAATGTGAGCCATGCCCTACATTAAGCGCATACTTTTCTTCATCGCTCTGGTCGGGCTGTACTTCATCGGCAAGGAAGCGCTGGCGTTATACACCGACTTGCGGGATGTCCATCCCTATTTTGGCTACGGTTTCATCGCTGCGGTGGTTGGAGCGTTGTTGTACTTCGTTGTGGTGCCTGTCGTGAAGTTGATGACCCTTCCGCTTGTAATAACCACCCTCGCGCACAAAAGCCGGCGAGGACGCTGTAATCGCCCTGAGAGTTGAACGTTACAAGTCCAATCCTTTCCTTCTGAACACGGACAATGCTATTCCCGCCGATGCAGACCCGGATTTCGCCTACAATCAAGCCACGACCGTTTTTAAGGCGCAGTGTTTTACCATCCGTAAGAAATACGTCAATCAGGTATTCCTCAGCACAGCGATTTCACAGAATGGCTTTCTCGATGCGATATTCATCCTGTCTGCAAACGTGAACATGATAAAGGACATATTCACGCTTTACAACGGCAGGTATGCGACAGCGGATTTGCTGAAAATAGCCGCGAAAGTTTATACATCCATTGCGGTTGGCGGGTCGGAAGCTGTTGAGTATGCCGTTGATGAGTTGATCTCAAAATCTGCCACCGAGGGTGTCAGGAAGATACCATTTCTGAATCTGATTCTGTCATCTTTCGCAGATGGATTTGTAAATGCAACTTTGTTGACGAGGATCTCTTTTATAGTGGAAAATTACTGCACTTTAACGTATATTGCTTCAGATGGTGATTTGCTTCCTGGTCCTAAGGTTCTAAAAGAAGTTGTAATAAACCTGACAGAAGATCCAAAGGAAGCGCTCAAGGAGAAACTTGTGCATCGTTTCCGGCTTAAGAAGCAGGATGTTGACGGAGTGTTTTAGCGTGGAATACCTGACGACCTCAGACCACCTCGCATTTCGCCAAAGACAAGACACCATTAAATTTAGAAACAACAATTTTACTTAATTTCAGAAAAGGAAATGAAATGCGTTTAAGTGAATTTTTACATCTTCTGCGAAGAGAAATCGCCACTGCTGAAATCAACGACGCTCTCGATGAATTCCTGATTGATGATCTCGAAATCGACAACGTTGAACTCAGTGTCGGTGTTGGTCTCGAAAAGTTAGACACTGGCGAAACGGTCATCAGCGTTTTGAAAAAAGATGACAAGAATGCCATCGGCAAAGTGAAGGTCGAATTGTCCCAATGGGAACCTGAAGATTTGGGTTTCGAGGATGATGATCTGGACGAGTTCGACGATGAGCTGGATCCAAGCGACGAGAAGTTTTTAAGCTTTCTGAACAAGCTCGGTTCCGATGAAGAAAAGAAAGAGGAAAAGTAAAATTCCTCACCTTACCCAGGGAAGAAAGTTACTTCAATAAACGCAGGTTGCTCAATACTATTGAGTAGCCTGCGTTTATTTACTGGAAAATCGCTGAAGAAATATCAGTCAATGAACTTGTGTATCCATGAGAAGTACATTTTCCAGAAGGTAACGGTATTGTAAACGAACCTTGAGTTGGAAATATACCACCATAAGCCGGAAACGTGGATAAGTTTGTAAAAGGTGAAACCAGCGATAAACATGCCACCAATGAAGAATCCTGAAGCGCGATTGTAATATCTGACCTTTTTAACGCGCATTTCTCCAAGGAAGTAGGCGATACGCTTGTCTTTTACATCATCTTCTGTAACAAATATGCCCATTATCGCCCAGATCAGGCACAACATAAAGGTTGAGATAAAGGTGATGACAGGTAGTATGTTTATGTAACCGGGCCAGGTCATTTCAATAAAGATGGAGAGCCCAATTGCCAGAACCAGAAACACATTTGTCCAGAAACGGAAGCGTCTTAGAAAAATCGGTGGCCTAAAAATGAACTTATTACGCACCGATGTAACTTCAACATTGGCTTTAGCATAATAATCAATGATAGACCCAGCCATAACTGCCAGAAACAGGAAGCGAAATCCATGGTCAGAAATATAGTCGTATAAAGTGCCGGAGCAAAATATCTGGCCAAAAATACCAAATACCCAGACGATGACCACATAGACCATCGACCAAAATATGTAGCCCTTATCCTCAGCAAAAGTGATAAGAGACTCGCGGATTTGCTCTTTGGTAGGCATTCGACGAAGGTTGGCGCCACAGGCGGGACATACCTTGTCGCGAACGATATTCGAAATCGACACAGAACCTTTACAATCGGGGCATCTCATAGTAGCAGCTCAGTTAAGTTTACTCTGTATGAACACCGTGCATCACGGCGTAGCAAATTCGGTAAAATCAAATTTAATATAATAAAATAAACCATTAGAAGGAAACAGCTTTCAAGGAAAATCTTGATGTAATAAAAATCAATCCACTTTATTAGAATATCAATATATGTGATCTACGTCACAAAGAGAGTTCGATGAACAAGTTCTCCCTATAACTTAACAATTTTCACCAGCCGCACTTCCTTGCCAAAATCAAATTGTTCGACTGGCGACCAGCCATCTAAATCTGCCTTACTAAGTTCATCCTCTAAAGCTGAACCTTTCCACAGAATCAACTCGCCACCCGTCTGAAGTAATTCCTTTGCCCAGATAAGAAGAGTATCGGTGGTGGCTGTCGCGCGGCTGATGATCGTGCTGAAGAAGTGTTGGTAGTCTCCGGTGGCGATTAAATCCTCAACTCGCTGGTTAATGATATGAACGTTCTCCATCTGAAAATTTTGGCGAGTAATTTCCAGAAAGTTGCATTTGCGGCGGTTCGCATCGAGCAGATAAAGATTAAGCTCTGGTTTAACAAGCTTCAAGGGCATTCCGGGAAAACCGCCACCCGTGCCAATATCCAGCACAGGCGAAGCCAGTCTGCAATCACTCCAGTTCAAAACTTGTAGCGAATCTTTGATTAATTCCGTTAAGGTTCTATTAACATCCCTACGCGATACCAAGTTCAGCTTTTTACAGCCATTTAGCATGTGCGCATGGAATAACGTCAACGACTTATTAACATTTTCATCAACATTAAAAACATCCTGTAAGTCTCTAATAGACATACGCTTACGATCTTTCTCTTCTGTTTGTCAACATGTTATCAACATTCTGTTTATAACTTTGTCGTTAATGTTGAAGCTTGTCAATTTCGGTGAACCTTTTGAGGTGAACGAGGATAATTGCCAGGTCTGCCGGAGTCATGCCGGGAATATTTGCCGCTTCCCCGAGGTCTTGCGGGCGAATACGCACTAGCTTTTCTCGACCTTCGCCGGACAATCCTTTGATGGTCTCAAAAGGAAAGTCCGCTGGGATATTTCGGCTTCGATTGCGTCGTAAATCTGCAGCGCGGTAATCCTGGCGTTTCAAGTAGCCTTCATACTTTATAACCGCCTCAATATGACGGATGAACGCCTCGCTTCGTGGCATTCCAGTGATTTTAGCTCGCAAATCTTCACTCAGGCTGCTCATCATATCGTTCAGCGAAACACCGGGACGGCGCAACATATCGGAAACATGCACGACTTCGCCTGTGTTCGGCGCAATTGTCTTGGTTGTGTTCAACTGACGTATCACATCCAGAAGCGTGAGCTCTTCTGCGATGACCTGCGCTGTGCGGGCATCATCAACTAGCCCTACCATATTCCCAATCTCGGCAAGTCTGTCATCAGCGTTGTCAAGGCGGAGTTTAAGCCTGAACTCTGCCCGTGATGTAAACATTCTGTAGGGTTCATCGGTTCCGTGTGTGATCAAATCGTCAATGAGCACGCCAATGTACGCTTCATCTCGCTCAAGTGTAAAAATGATCTCGTCGCCAAGCGCTTTATGCGCGGCGTTGCAACCAGCCACAAGCCCTTGTGCCGCCGCTTCTTCATAGCCTGAAGTGCCATTGATCTGGCCTGAGAAGTACAAATTCGGCACGAGCTTGGTCTCAAGCGTCCGTTTCAGTTGGTGAGGCGGGAAAAAATCGTACTCAATCGCGTATCCAGATTCAGAAATGACAGCATTTTCCAAGCCCGGTATAAGCCTGAATGCTGATTCCTGAATGTCAATCGGCAAGCTGGTCGCCAATCCGTTCGGATAATACAAGTCTGTGTCCAAGCCTTCTGGCTCAAGAAATACGGTGTGCCTGAGTTTATCGGGAAAACGCACCACTTTGTCTTCAATAGACGGACAATAGCGCGGCCCCGTGCCCTTGATCTTCCCACTATATAGCGGCGACCGGTCTAACCCGCTCTTAATGACATCGTGGACTGCTTCATTGGTATATGTAATCCAGCAAGGCTTAAGCGGCAGATATGGCTCTGTTGTGTTGTGCGAGAAGAAAATTGGCTCGGTGTCGCTGTCCTGTCGATCAACCTTGGAGTAATCTATGGATTTCCCATCAATGCGGGGTGGCGTGCCTGTTTTAAGTCGTCCCGCCAGAAAACCCAGATCAACAAGGCATTCGGTTAACCCTTTAACTGGTGGCTCGTCGATTCTACCGCCTTCGATGGCATGGTCACCGAAGTGTAGCAAGCCATTGAGGAATGTTCCACAAGACAATATTAACGTCGTGGTGTGAATTTCTTCACCAGATTCGAGCAAAACGATAAAAGAACCGTCAGATTGAACCCGAAAACTGCTGGCAATTCCCTCTTTAAGCTCAAGATTTGGGTATTCTGCCATGGTTTTGTGCATTTCAACGGAATATAGATTCCGGTCGCATTGAGCACGAGGAGACCATACTGCGAATCCTTTTGAGCGGTTCAATACGCGGTATTGTATGGCTGTTCGGTCGGAAACTTCGCCAATCACGCCACCAAGGGCATCAATTTCACGCACCAGATGTCCTTTGGCAATACCGCCCATCGCTGGATTGCATGACATGCGTCCGAGAGCATTAAGATCGCCGGATAGGAGCATTGTTTCAGCGCCAACACGGCAGGCGGCGGCGGCGGCTTCGCAACCGGCATGACCACCACCAACAACAAGAACCTGACAATCCATTCTGTAGTTTAACACCTTTAAAAAACGTCGGCAAACCAACCTGAAGTATTTCGCAACCTCAGGGAAAGCAACATAGACATACCAAGCAACACTTTGTTTGCCAGGTCTTTACGGTTCAGAATCATTTCGTCGAAGGATTCCTTCGACAATGTGAACACTTTGGTTGGTTGAACGACATTAACCGTTGCCGAGCGAGTCATGCCATCAACCAGTGACATTTCACCAATCACGCCACCTCGTTCAAAACGAGCAATAACAACTCTGTCCGAACCATGCGAACGAAGCTTCTGAACCTCAACAGCGCCATTGGCGATGATATACATTTTTCCACCGGGATCGCCTTCTTTGAAAAGGTCTTCACCGGTAGCATACTTCTGAGATTCCATCATGGTCGCAAGTTCAGCTAGATCGTTTTCATCCAGTTGTTTGAATACATCGCACTCTGAAAATAGCTGAATCAATTCCTTATTAATCTGCAACTCCATAGCGCCTCCTTTTAAATCTATTTCGAAGCCATGTAATTATTGACCTACATAATATAATACGAACAAAATGTAATTAGGCGTTGCCAGAAAAGGGAAACTTGCATACCGCCAGAAATGTATTGTTCCACGTGGAACATCCGCTATTTACCAATGCAGAACCCAGCAAATATCTTGTCGAGCAAACCTTCGGATTGTCTCTTGCCCGTAATCCTGTCCATTGCTTCCAGAGCAATCCGTAGTTCTTCGGCAATCAACTCAGAAAAGTCTTCATCGATTAGCAATTGCCTTGCGCACGCCACAGCTTCCTGCGCTTCACGCACTGCGACCAAATGGCGCTCGCGATTGATGACACTTGCGCTTGTGATATTATCGTTACCAATTTTCGCAACCAGCAGCTCTTTCAGTTTGTCAATGTTATACCCTGTCTTTGCAGATACTCCAATGTCGCATTTTACTTCTGAATGCTCCGAAAGGTCTATCTTGTTTAGCACGTCAATATAAATGCTCTTACGTTCCACCGATATTTCGATTTCATCCGGCATATCTATTGACCTGACAAGTAACACAAGATCCGCCTCAGATGCAGATGCTTTCGCGCGAACAATTCCCTCGTCCTCAATCTGCCCTGCTCCAGCCCGCAAGCCTGCTGTGTCGTTGAAGCGAAACTGAACTCCGCCGATGACACAAGCCCCTTCAACAATGTCTCGCGTTGTGCCGGGAGTGTCGTGAACAATCGCTCGTGACTTTCCCAGTAACGCATTCAGCAAGCTGCTCTTGCCAACATTCGGCGCGCCTATAATCGTTACATCAATGCCTTCGCGGATGTTTTTCGACTTCGCATAACCATCAGACAGTTCTGCAAGGCTTTCAAGTATCTCATCTATGATAATGATCTTTTGTTCACTGCCTATAAGTACTGTTTCATCTTCTGAAAAGTCAAGCTCGATTTCCGATAACATCAATACGTTCATTAAGCGGTCAGATAATGCGTCTGCCGCACTTTTCAGCCTGCCTCCGAGCTGAAGTACTGCCGCCTCTGCCGCCGTGCCGCTACGGGCTTCGATTAAGTCCGCCACAGCTTCAGCTTGTGTCAAATCTATCTTACTGTTCAAATAGGCGCGAAGTGTGAATTCGCCAGGCCCAGCCTGCCTTGCCCCAGCTTGAAACAGCTCATTGAGCACTTCAGCCACAACAACCGGACTTCCATGAAGTGAAAATTCAACAGTATCTTCGCCGGTGTACGAATGCGGCTTTTCGTAAACTAAAACAACGCCATGGTCAATCACATGATTAGGATTTTCAAGTCGATGAATTTTCCCAAAAGCAAACTGCCCTCCAGAGGGCAGTTTGTTTGAAAATACTTTTTTAGCGATTGACAATGCCTGTTCGCCTGACAACCGAATGACTGAAATCCCACCTCTGCCCGGCGGCGTTGATTCTGCCGCGATTGTGTCGCCTCGCACATATTCGCTTATGGCTGAGGCTTTCATTTCTTCGGCAGGGATTTCGCATCGTAATTGACAGCCGCAGTTGGTGGCGGTGTCATCTTCTGCTGGACAATCGTCCAGACGTTAAACAGCGTATAGTACAATGTCAAACCGGACGGGAACGAATTGAAAATCAGCGTCAGGAAGATGGGCATAAAATACAGCATCATCTTCTGGTTTGGGTCATTCGACATGGTCATCTTAGACTGGAAGAATGACGTAACGCCCATCACCAGTGGCAGAAGCGCGACCTGATCGCCATACAGCGGTAGCGTAAACGGTAAATTTATGATCGTGTCCGGCATGGACAGGTCTTTGATCCAGAAAATGAACGGCGCGCGACGGATTTCAATTGTTGACCGGAAGACAATGAACAGTGCATACAACAGAGGCATCTGTAATAACACCGGCAGACATCCGCCGGCAGGATTGACTTTCTCCTCTTTGTAAAGCTTCATGGTCTCTGTTTGCAACTTCTGTGGATCGCCCTGATGCTTGGCTTTTAGCTCTTGCAGCCTCGGCTGAATCCGTTGCATTGCAGACATGGATTGATAGCTTTTCCTTGTCAAAGGCCAGATGACGACTTTGATGAGGATAGAGAAAATAATTATGCAGATACCATAATTCGGGATTATCCCGTGCAGTGCCTTGAGCGCCCAGAGCAAGAATTTGGCTATCGGGCTAATTATAGTATCAAAGAAGCCCACGCCAACGCCAAGTGTCATGGCACGCTTCAAGGTCGGGTCAATGGACGATAAAATGCCATCATCAAGCGGCCCCATATAAACCCTGATGGGGGTAACTGGCGCGCCTTGAATAAAGGGCATTTTTATGCCAACACCAAGCCGATTTCTGAAATGCTTGCCGCGATAGTTAGAATCAACAACACTTTCCATCCAAGCGCCAGTCGCCAGGGAATTCTCTGGGACTAATGCCGCAATGAAGTATTTAGTCCGAACAGCAGCCCAATGTGTTTCGCCGTTCGTCGGTCCTTCAGATACATTTTTCTTGGTGTTAATCTTGATTTTCTCAAGAACATTGCCGCCGTAATAAACGTATCCTTTGGAGTAATACTGATCCTGTGCGGTGTCTGGCTCGGTGTAAGCAAGCCCGCCTCGCCAGTATGCCTCAACTTCTGGACGGACCCAATAGTTATCAAGATTTTTAGTCTGAGTCTCATAGAAGAAGCTGTAACCATCGCCTGTAAAGGTATAAATGACGGAAAGCTGCCCTTCGCCAGCGACAGTTGCGACAAACTCAAGCTTGCGTTCTTGTCCGGGTGAAAGCTTAATTCTCTTGGTGTTTTCGTCAAGCAACAGCTTGAACTTGAGCTGATCTGTGTCATAAGGACCCGCGTAAGTCCAGAAGCGGAAAGCAGGGCGTGGCAAAGCCCCATCGGGAATCATCTGTACTTCTTCCGTCAGGTAGCTATTATTTTTCTTCAGAATAAACGAAACGAGACCAGCGCCGTTATTGGTCAGGCGCGCGCGGTAGAAATCAGTTTCAATGACTACGTTGCGCCTCATCCAATCGGCATCAACTGTTGATTCAACGAAAGCATTCTCAGATGATGATGGTGCCGCGCCATCACCAGGATTTGCTCTTATCTCTGCATTTACAGGCGTTTGCCTTTGTTGTAAGCCCTCTTCGGTACCTTTGGTCTTTGTGCCGGAATCCTCAGTTTGAACAAATTCCGTTTTTGTCTCTGATTCTTTTGGCGCAATGCCCATCAAGCGAAGATAATCATCCCAAAAGATAATCACCACCGCAATGAGAATAAACGCAAGAATTGTTCTTTTATCCATGCCGTTCCCGTCGCGCTATCATGGTACGTAATCAAATCCGCCGGGATTCCAGGGACCACAACGAACAATTCTTTTCGCTGACAACCAACTGCCCTTGAATAAACCATGCTTTTGTAATGCTTGCACAGAGTACTCCGAACAGGTTGGATAGAACCTGCAATTTCCGCCGATCAATGGACTTATCAACTTCTGGTAAAGTCGGATCAACAGTATAAATGGGCGCACGATGATCATTTCTTTCAACGCCCCAGCTCTCGATTCATTATTTCCACAGCTTTAGCCGCTAAATCAAATATCTCCGCCTCGATGGCTTCTCTGTCGCCACATCTTTTAATCAGAAAAAGCAAATAGCCATGCTCAGGAAACCGATCTGAATGTTGCTGATACGTTTCGCGTATAATCCGCTTCACCCGATTTCTCTGCACAGCAATACCGCTCCAGCGTGGAGTTGTGATTCCCAACTCCAGCGGATTACTTCCGGTTAAAAAAAAAACTTAAGACAAGCCCTTTGACCACGGTAGCGTGACCGATAGACTTGCTTGAATATCTTGTTTCCCTTAAGACGCGAGATTTTAACAGCCATTAGCCGTGGCGACGCATTTCATCTGAAACAGTCAAACGCTTCCGACCTTTCAAGCGACGGCGTGCCAATATTTTGCGACCATTGCGATCTTCCATGCGATCACGAAAGCCATGCTTGTTCCGTCTTTTGCGGTTCGAAGGTTGGTATGTTTGCTTCATTTTTTACCTCGTTTATTTATCAAAACAACATTTCTATGGTTGACGTTTCGGATCTTATTCCCGAAACTATTTCATCTGACAGTGAAATCAGATCACTTACTTTTCAGAGGAACTGAGTCAGACTGAATCATTTTCACGGCGGTTTGAATCCTAGCCACGACAGTATCTC
Source organism: uncultured bacterium (assembly GCA_964484805.1). Taxonomy (GTDB): domain Bacteria; phylum Electryoneota; class AABM5-125-24; order Hatepunaeales; family Hatepunaeaceae; genus CAZAGU01. The sequence continues at coordinate 5,274 of CAZAGU010000073.1, read as the reverse complement.
TTCCCAGAGCCACCAATAATTCAAACAAACCGGGACCTCCGGTTGTGCCAGACACCGCCAGCCGAACAGGATGAATGAGTTTTCCGCCATTGATCTTCTTAGCTTCAGCAAGCTCGCGAATGGAGTTTTCAACCGTATCTGCTTTAAATTCTGTCAATTTGTTGAAAGCATCTGCCACTTCGCTCAGCATTTCAACCGCGCCATCCGCCTTAAACTGCTTGCGAACGCCTTTGGCATCAAAATCTTTAGGTGCCTGGAAGATATAATCACCCCAGACAAAAAGCTCAGGCAGAAGGTGAATGCGGTTGCAGAACAGATTCCATGCAGCGTGAATGTCAGCTTCTTCCGGTGCGCGATTAAGAATTTTCTCGGCGACGGCTTCGCTGGCGAGATTCACCAGTTGGTCTCTAACGTCATCATAGTCAAGCTTACCAATGTACTGACCATTCAGCCAATTCAGCTTTTTGTCGTCAAAGACGGCGCTACTCTTGTTAATACCGGGAATATCGAACATCTCGATCAGTTCATCACGGCTTATCACTTCGCGGTCATCGCTGGTTGACCAGCCGAGAAGCCCGAGATAGTTGACCATCGTTTCTGGTAGATAGCCTATATCACGATATTCCGTGATTGACGTTGCGCCATGCCGTTTCGACAGCTTTTTCTTGTCCGATCCTAAAATCGTCGGCACATGAGCGAATTTCGGCGGTGTCAAGCCCAGCGCTCTATAGAGCAGAATCTGCTTGGGCGTGTTCGACAGATGGTCATCACCGCGAATAACATGGGTGACTCTCATGTCAGCATCGTCAACAACGACCGCCAGCATGTATGTTGGCGTGCCATTTGACCTGAGCAAAATGAAATCCTCGATCTCAGAGCCATTGACATTCACTTCACCATGAACGCCATCGTCAACTGTAATCGTCTCGTCTGGAATCAGAAGCCGAACAGCGTAGCTCTCGCCCGCGTCAATCTTCGCCTGAATCTCTTCAGGAGACAGATTCGCGCAACATCTATCCTTGGCAACGGTTTGACCGGATTGGCGTTCCTTCTCGCGGCGTTCTGCCAGAGTGGCAGGATCGCAGAAACATCGGTAAGCCGCCCCAGCTTCCAGCATTTTCGATGCCGCCTGCTGATGTCGTTCGATTCGCTGGCTCTGGTAAACGATTTCCTCGTCGGACTCCATCCCCAGCCATTTCATTCCATCAAGAATAACCTGAATCGCTTCAGGAGTAGATCGCTTGAGGTCAGTGTCTTCAATCCTGAGCAAAAATGTCCCGCCTGTATGACGTGCATACAGCCAGTTAAAAAGCGCGGTGCGAACGCCGCCGACATGGAGATCTCCAGTGGGGCTGGGTGCGAATCTAACTCGCACTTTTTCGCCGTCGCTCACGTATGTTTCTCGTTTTTGTGGCATAGCTTTGAAATATAAATCCAGAGGAATGCAAAGTCAAGATTTGTGCAGGTTTAAAGCAGAAGAATAAATTCGCTTGCTGTTTTTTCACGTGTCAGATGCAGTAAATCAAGGCAATTGAACAGTTAAAGCGAATTTTGGCAAAATATTTATCTTTAATGCAGTTCGTCAAATAGTTCTGTGGTAAATACCATGGCAAGTAGAGTATTTATCCCTTGCCACCGATTTCAAGATTGATTCTTGTTCACTTTCTTTGGGTGCCAACCCTTCTCGTCAACAATATCTTGAGCCACAAAGCGGACAAATTCATCCGGGTCTTTGCGTGAAGCATGCCAGACTACGGCTTTGGCTTCTTTAACATTGTAGTTTGACAGTGCTCGAACGACGTTGGACCGAACATATTTATCGTGATCCCGCATGGCTTCCACCAATGGATTGAGCGCTCTTTCTTGCCTGAGATTCCCCAATGCCACTGCCGCTTCACAGCGAATCCTGACAGCTTGAGTATCCTGATTGATCTCTTCAGTGTCGTAAGTTGTAACAGCGACATCTCGCCTGAACTTCAATGCTCGAATGAGAGGCTTCACTTTTCCTTTGGCGACTAGAACTTCCATGTCTGGTGCGAGCTTTCTGCGGCGGATTAAAATGATAATATAAATTATTACGAAAGGCACAGCCCATTCCCAACCACCATATTTATCCCAAAATACCAAAGCTTCTTCGTAGCGCAACCAGAAACGGGTGACGACTTTCTCCCAGAGATACGCCGCCATGAATTTGACGTTTTCCCATGTTACATCATTGTTTACTTGGGAAGCGCCAATGGTATTCATTAGCACTATAGTTTTGAGTATGGTAGAACTTAGCACAGGCACTCGTTTTTTTTATTAAACCGGCACGCGTCTTTTTTTTATTAAACAGGCACTAATGAATAAAAACAATCCTGCGTGGATTGTCAAACGATTTCTAATGCAACTAATGAAAAAATGTTTTTTCTACGGTTATCCTAGTGTGAAACTAATCACTTAGTTGCAAAACTTTGATACCAATAATACGTTGATGTTGCTGTATGTAATTGAGAAAATCATCTTCAACAACCATTTTTTTATCAGAACTGGCATGATATAGCATTATTTTGCCTTTGCTATTGCTATTTATTACCCCAACATGCGCGGAAAAAAGCCAGTTCGGCTCTTTTCCAATAAATGAGACTATGAGCAACTTGTCCATCTTAGCCAGAGCTGAAGCCACGGCTGAGCTTGGTATATAAGAAATGGTGAAATTTTCCAGATTCTTATAATTTGGAAAACTGACATCAGGCGCAACCAATTTCAGAAATTTCTGACGATCCACCGTTCGCGTCAGATGCTCGACCGCTTCACCACCCAAATTGCACGTAACGTCCTCAAGTATCCACGAGTTAGACTGAATCCATTCGGCGGCAAAAAAATGATTCCTGCTGAGAAAACCCACTCGCCCGCCCTTGTATCGTATATGATCCAGATTGTCCAGAACCATGCTGTGCCTGTCGGCTAGCGCCAATGCCAGCGATTGCTCGACCAGCGTAACGCAGTCAACCCGGCTGAAATCACAACGCGGATCGCGGTCAAACAGCCCAGACTCGCCTTCACCAAGGCAAAACCCCGCGTAAGGAGTGCCCAGAGCCGCTTGAATTTCCGCGAGAAATCTTTTGCTTAAGGATTCCTTGTGTTCTGTATTTTCATTTGACCTGTTTTTGACAGGCTCAAAGGATATATCAGTCTTCCGCCAGCTTTTTCCAATATCTTCGCTTTCTAAAACCATCCCAGCTCCGCCTGCAATCAGCAAACTCGCCCGGTCGCTTTTGTCAATATAAAAAAGATTGGCGTTTGTTGTTGTTTGGTTCATCTCAGCGCGCGACCAGTTATCGCCATTATCCTCAGACCGGAGAATTACTCCCTCCTGCCCGACGCAGATCAGGCTTGATGAGTCAACAAAAGCGATGCCAAAAAGCGTGATGCCCAACAGTTCATTGACGATCCGCCAGTTCTCGCCGCCGTTGGTTGTCTTCAAGATGATGCCGTCGGAGCCGCAGACCAACCCCGTTTCAGCATCGCGGAACGCTCCACCGTGGAGATTATTATCGACAAACGCCGAACGCTCCAGCATCGACAAGCCGTGGTCATCTGTGTAATAACAGGCTCCACTTGCGCCAAAAACAAAGCCACTGTCAGGATTGAAGAAGTATGCGCCGAGAATGTGGCTTTGGCACGGAATGGCGACTTCCTGCCAGTTTTCACCTTGGTCGAACGAAATGCTGTATATTTTGGAGATATTCATTATTCGGCTGTGGCGAAGTTCAACCGGAACGCTGGCATTCACCGCTGAAACGAGAATAAACAGGAATGCTATGTTTAATGTGGATTTTATCGCATAGAACACGCGCGGTTTTCTGTTTGAGTGCTTCATCTTCTCTGCTTTCGATCATCGTTGTTTTTCAAGGATAAACCACATGGTCCAAGCCCACAACCAACCGCCGAAGCCATAAAGGACAAGTGATTTCAGCAGTTTAAGTGGCAGAAGTGTCTCATGGGATATTAGCGGGAAGATGATGCCCATTATCACGAACATCAACAGCCCCACAGTGAGCACTCCAACTCGCCAAATGAACCGCGTCTTGCCCATCAGTCGAGTCTTTTCCCACTTTTCGTTGACTTTCTTTTCTTTAGCCATCACTACTTTTCCTTTCCACTTTGACAACCAGCAGATTGCTTTAATTCATAAAATACAAATTTCTAACCATAAAACAACCTCTAGGCTTAAAACCTCCCTACATCTTCATGCGAACGTTGGATCGGTATCCCGGAAGCGACTGCATTCCGGGGTGAAACCCCTCTCCGTCATTGCGAGGCAACGAAGCGACGAAGCAACCTCATAAAAGTTCGAGAATCACTTCTCATTCATGAAGCTCGTTTATGCACCAAAACGTTGCCAACCCTGCGAGGAGGAACTAATCTGGCGTAGGATTAGAATTACTTTATCAGCATGAATTTCCGCCGTTCAACGGTATGACCGCAACGCAACACCAGATCGTAAACTCCAGCCGATTTGGCTGAACAATCTATCATTATTGAATGCATTCCGGCGGCGCTGGAACCTTCGAAAATCTTCTCTACCTTAATTCTTTTAATACTGTACATCTTTATGGAAATCCAACCCTCTGTGTTCAGACTATACTGACAATGGTCACCGCCGCCAAACGGATTTGGGTAATTATGGAAAAGCTTCGCCCCCGTTGAATCCTCGTCCTCGGCGCTGGTCACTGAGTCTGGTTGTATCACCGACACCACCCATCTGATCGTGTCTGACTTAGATTCATCCCAGGCTATAGCCGTAAGGTTGTAATCCCCCAATTCAAAGAAGATCATTTCCATCTGCTCTTTATTCCAGCCCAGCGACACACTGTCCAACCACTCATACTTGAGCGAGTCTGAATTCCGGTTAAGCGGGACAAGGCTGAATTCCTGAAAATCGTTCAGAAGAACAGTCACCGAATCAACATGGGGATTCCACCAGCTTAACACCGTACCGTCTCCCATTTTGTCAGGCGGGACGTTCTGGGCATCTTGAGCGAAGGCGGCTACACCAAACAATAACAGGGTTATCGCAACGAACCTGCTTGTCTTCACGCTTGTCTCCTCATCAGTTAAATTAGCCCGGATCAGGACTCGCCCTTCGGTTTAGTGAATGGAGAAACACTTACTAAATCAAAACAACCCCCAGCATCTGCGCCGGGGGTTGCTTGGTTTTTTCTGAAGGAGTTTTCCCTTACTTCATCAGCGTCACTTTCACGCGCGAGGTCTTGCCGTTTGCCGAGAGGT
>CAZAGU010000072.1:6230-15756 GCA_964484805.1 uncultured bacterium | reverse complement strand
GATTTCAAATGATTAAAGTTGTGGGATACGCGCGGGTTTCATCGGATGAGCAGGTAGTCAAGGATCTGTCAATACCTGCGCAGGTAAAGGCTATACGGCAACACGTCGATGCAGGCGATGACATGATGCTTGTTGAAATATTCAAGGACGAAGGGGTGTCTGCATACGCATCAGCCGACAGACGTCCTGGATTCATGAAAATGGTTGGCATGGCTAAAGACACTGATATATCAGTGATCCTGGTTCATAAGCTTGACAGGTTTTCCCGCAACCGGGAAGAGTCCATTATTTTCAAATCCCTGCTAAAAAAGCATGGAGTTGTTGTCAAGTCAATAACAGAGAACTTCGACCCAGACACGCCTTCAGGCTTTCTCTTCGAAGGCATTATCGAAGTTATCAATCAATTCTATTCTATGAATCTGGCGATGGAAACACGCAAGGGAATGATCGAGAATGTTCAGAGAGGATACTTTAACGGCGGTGTAACTCCCTACGGATTCAAGAAAATCGAGGTTGAAGGGCGAGGGGATAGAACGCACAAGAAACTGGCTCTTGGCGATCCGGTGGAAGTCGCAACGGTACGTATGATCTTTGATCTGGCTGTCAATCATGGATTAGGCGCTAAGGCTATTGCAAATCGGCTGAAGGAGGATGGCGTCCTTTATAGGAATGGGAAAACCTGGGGACAACAACGTATCGGATATATTCTTAATAATCATATCTATTATGGAGCTGGAGTCTGGAACCGAACACATTCAAAAACAAGGACATTGAAGCCTGAGGAAGAGTGGATTATCGTTGAGAATAATCACGATCCAATCATATCAAAGGAGCTTTTTATGAAACGTAAAAAGCTCGGACAAGATAAAATTGGGAATCGTTTCGCCTCCAATGCCCATAAGAGCCAATGGCTGTTAGCCAAGATAATTCGTTGTGATGTCTGCGGTAAAGCATATATTGGCGTCAGACGAAAAAGGGTCATTAAAGACAATAGCGAACAATCGCATTACTTTTTGAATCGCTATGTTTGCTCTGGACACGTAAATCAAACCGACGGCAAATGCAAATCATTTTACATTGATCAAGATTATCTTGAAGGCGCTGTTCTTAAAGTAATTAAGAATGAAATTGCACGACCTTCAAGACTTAGAGAGATCGAGGAAAAAGTAAAAACTCGCTTGTCGGGTTTACAGTGTGAATTGGATGAGGCAGACAAACAATCCGCGGGCAAGATCAAAGAAATTGAAGAAAGCATCGATAACTTCTATAATGCGATTGGCGCAGGCATGAGTCCTGATGTCTGCAAATCAAAGATCGACGAGCTTCAAGCCCAGAAAGCCTTACTGGTAAAGGCATTGAAAAATAAAGAAATGGATTTCCAAGTCGTTGAGGCTTTTGAAAATGACATGATTTTCATCAAGAAACTGGCTCGGAATTTCGATAAAGAAGTCAAGGATATTCCATTTGAGAAACGACGAATGCTGGTTCTTCACTTCGTTGAACGTATCGATATTGTTGATCATGCTACAGCTCGAGTGATTCTGCGGATTCCGAAGCTGACAAGCGGCACAAAGCTGAAACCACCGATGGCTAAAAAGACGAATATTGAGGTTGTTCGAGAGAATGAAAAAGTTACTCCAAAACGCGAAAAAGCCTCACTCGAATCGAATCAAGTGAGGCCTGTACGGCTCCCCGGGAATCATGATTTCGGCGCAATCGGTAGTTTTTACAGCCATGAACGAGCTCTGCGTTTTGACGAATTCCTTTCAATACCTTTAAATCAAGGTGGAACTTTCAAAGGCGACTCAACCCCTGTCGTCAATCCAATCAAGGAAAATGATACCGAGGTTATGCTGATTGCGTTAGATTCCAATCTGGAAACAGAAAGTCTCTTTGACTTTGCTTGTGGTGAAATTGGAGAATCACAACTGAAGGCTCTGAATTCAATCCTCACCTCGTCAATCAACACTCAAATGGTTAAGCTACTGTTCTTTCACCACCACCCATTCTTGATGAACGATCCTTTCATGGAATTGAAAGATGCCGCTTCCCTCGCCCAAGTGATATATAAAAGAGTTGACGTTATTCTTTTCGGGCATAAACATGTGATTGGGGAGTGGCAGAACCGCTGGGGAACGAAATACATGCTGGCCTCCGATAATTCCCCCGGCAAGCTGTTTGCCAAGGAAATAACTATTGAAGGAAAAGATATTTCGGTTCAGCCTGTGCCAATTTCTTAGCTTGCGGAATTCAGGCAGATTACATAAGTTAAAATGGTTAAAATGTGTTTTCCACAGCTACCTAATTTACCTTATGTTTTCCTGACTGTGACAGGAACCCAATTGTCCTATTCCTCAATCCGTTTAATCCGTTTCATCTGCTACGAATTCTCCCCTTTACCTCACCAACACAACCTTCTCCCGCGCCGAAACGCCTCCAGCTTCCAGCTTCACCACATACACGCCGCTCGCCATGCCATCGGCAGTCCACACTGCTTCATGCGTTCCCGCGGGCATCATGCCCTCCGCCAGGTTTACCACTTCTCGCCCGGATAGATCATACACCGCCAGCGACACCACTCCCGCCGCGGGCAGCGAGTAACCGATGGTCGTTGTGTTGTTGAAGGGGTTGGGAAATGCACTGACAATCCTGAACTCCAGTGGCACAGTAACCTCGCCATTGACGCTTTCCGGCGGTATATATTGATAAATACCGAGTTCATTCATGTCTGCCACGTATATCACATCGTCAGCGCCAAGTGCGACGTGTTCCGCCATGCCGGGCGTGTCGTAAAACCCAACTTCCTCCATCTCAAAATGTGAACTTACATCGAGGATTCGCAACCCAGAATTTTCGCAGACGACGTATGCATTATCGTCTCTTGAGATAATGTGAACGGCTCCCGCTGGCATCCCTAGGCGTCCTAGCTCTTCCGGATCGTTCGGGTTAGAAATGTCAACAGCACAAACCATGCCCATCCCTTCCTCCTCGGGGACAAGCGCGGCGATATAGGCAATGTCATTTACAAATGTCACACTGAAACTACTGGGAAAAATATCAATCCCCCCAATCAGTGTCATATCTGAAGGATCCGACACATCAACAATCCGAATTCCATCAAATAGCGTCGGAACAAAGGCGTGATTGCCATGGACATATACGTGAAACGCGGCGGGGACAGGGTCCATAGATCCCAAGAACCGGGGAGTCGCAGGTTCCATTAGATCGAAGGCTTGTAAGCCAATTTCAAGCTCAAGTGCCGCTATGTAGAGAATATCGTCTTGGATATCTAATCCCCAGACGGACAGCCCTTCGGCAACACGCCCGACATCAGTGGGATTTTCCGGGTCTGACACGTCAATGATTACCACGCCTGAGTCTATATTTGCTAGGTAAACATAGTCACCAAATACCGCAATATCCTCAGTGCCGGGCAGAGTTTCAAATCGGCAGATTTCTTGTGGATCAATCGGATCGTTCACGTCGAAAACGCCCAGTATTCCACGTCCTATGGTGTAGAGGTAGTCGTCATCCTGAGCAATTTTGTATGCCGGAATGTTGCAACTACCAACCTTAAGGACGTTAAGTGAGTCTTGAGCAAAGACCGCGCTTGATGCAAGAAGCATCACCAAAATGATAACTGTTAATTGTTTCATGAGAATCCCTTTTAAGATATATTAAACTAGAATTTCCTACCTCACCAAAACCACCTTCTGGCTGAAGCTTTGCGTTGGTGTGGTCAGCCAGCAGAAGTACACTCCCGTCGGTACGCCCTCCGCGTTCCAGCTTACGGAGTAAATCCCAGCCGCTTGCTCACCGCTAAACAGCGTGGCGATTTCGCGTCCAGCAATGTCGTAGATGGACAGGTTTATCTTCCCCGCCGATGGCAAGCCGTAAGTCAACCGCGTGACAGCGTTGAATGGGTTGGGGGTCATTGACAAAATACACAATTTCGACGGTGGTGTCCCTAAACCGTCTCGTATAGATCGTGCTGATCCCAACAAGTCAACCTCAATAAATTCCCGGTCGGGATCGTCGGACTCAATCAGAAAAAAGGCATCATAGGATTCAATGGATGTTGGGGAAAAACGTATCGTAACTGTTCTGATACTGTCTGGTTCAATGGTCAAGACCTCGCCACCTTGAACAATGCGAAATGGCGACTGCCATGGGTCAATCGCTAAGGACAGAATGTTCAACAGTCTGTTGCCAGTATTGCTTAGCACAATGCAGCGCTCGGCATAGTCGCCTTCAGCGACATAGCCAAAATCAAGCTCCGCTGGATCAATCGCCAAATGTGGGATCATTAGAATTGCTGAGCAAGTGAGAGGAATTTCCACAATCTCGCGCGCTGGGTCGTTGCAGTTGATGCTCAGGATATCAACGTAATCCATCACTTCAAAAGCTAAGAACCGTACAACAATGGTGTGATTCTCGCCGGGTTGAAGCTCGAAAGGCTCGCCGCCAGATTCAATCAGAAATGCCTCTTGCTCCCTGATAGAGATTTCTTCGACCAATAACGGCTCGCCGCCAAAATTAAAGACGGTTAGTGTGTCAAATGCCTCATCACCGACACCGATAATTCCAAAATTAAGTCCGTCGGGTTCGATGTAAATAACAGGACGAGGCACATCCTGCTCAAAGTAGAAGGCTCCCATATCTGCTCTTGTGCCATCGGGATCAGGGTGGGAGTTGGGGTCGCCTGCGTCAATGCAGGGTGAGTCTTCGGTAAGGTGATAGTCGCCGTTTTCGGAATCTGCGAACAATGGATCGGCATCAATGTTGCTGTCGCCCCAAGTGATGTCGATGTTGTGGTTGTCGTCGATGCCATCAATGCCATTGGCAAGATCGGAATAGGATAAAGATACCTGATTGACATCACCCGTTCGAGGCGCTGTGATTTCTGAACCGGCATTGCGTCTCAGAATTGAATTATTAATTGCAAGCACGCTCGCATCTTTCAAATAGACAGAATTGTCATTTTCATCAGTATGGTTTTCAGCAATTGTGCTTCTATCAATCTGGCACCTAATACGGCGCCCCATATATAATGATCCGCCAACATCTCTTGATCTATTTCCTATAATCGTTGTATTTACTATATTTACAGAGCAATCTTCCCAGGCGTATATCCCACCACCTGCATAACCACTAGTGACGTTATTGGCAATAATTGATCTTTCAAGAGTTAATTCAGCCCTATATGAAATGCAAAATGCACCGCCATTTCCTGATGCTGTGTTGTTTGTAAATTCCGAGTCATAGAATATTAGAATTGGAGCATAATTATTTCCGAGAACAGCTCCGCCCTCCCCTCTTTCCGTGCTATTATTGCACGCATGAACTCTATTCCCAATTACTGTTGAATAGGCAACAGCAGTTATAGCAGTGCCCCCTGCACTAGTTGTAGAATTGCCTTGAATTACAACATCTGTAAGCTCTACAATCGTGCCACGAGATATGCAATAGACTCCAGCACCCGCGCTATTTGCATGATTCTCTGTGAAAAGGGAATTAGATATTGTAACTACACAACCATCTTTTGCATAAATGCCAGCTCCATAACCAGCTTGATTATTCATAAAGATACAACTATCAATGGCGAGATGTGAATCCCGATCTACATATATGCCACCTCCATGCCCTGTTCCAACAGCATTGTCTTGAATAATCAATCGATTAAGTCTGGGATTTGCATTGCGAATAAATAAACCTCCGCCAAGCCATTGTTCTCCTCCTCCACTGACCGTAAAGCCAACAATCTCAGTTTGGTCATCTTCTCCACTTGCAATTTGCACAACAGTATTAGCGCCATTACCATCAATCACCGTCCTTTCCACATAGCTGGTATCCCCGGTTGTCAGATAGAGCGATCCCACCACGATGTTATGCCCATTAAAGTCGATGTTTTCGACGTAGCGTCCGGGTTGCACCAGCACCGTGTCACCATCTTCAGACGCATCAATGCCAGCCTGAATAGTTTCAAAGTCATCAGGCACATTGATGGTGTTGGCAAATATGCTACTCGCGATAAGTAAAATTGACAAAAATATGTAACGCATTTTAATCCTCATTGCAATTTAGATCCAAGAACAATTCAAACTTCCATCTCCCTACCTCACCAGCGCAACCCTCTCACTGAACACCACGCCGCCTGCATCCAGTGCTACGACATACACTCCCGTCGGCATGCCTTCGGCGTGCCATGACACGGTATATCTGCCCGCGTTGAACACCCCATCCGCCAACCGAGCCACTTTGCGCCCGGACATGTCAAACACTGCCAGATGGATCATAGAGGCCGCAGGTATAGTGTAGCCAATCGTCGTCGTGCTGTTAAACGGATTCGGATAGACACCGCTCAGTGAAAATTCTGTAGGCACATCCTCTATTGCTGGCGCTGAAGTCTGGTTGGGCACGAACACGCTGAATTCCCGGTTGCTGGGTGTCATCGTGCTGTCATCCACCGCCAGAACATGCCAGATAAGCTCAGTAAACTCCCCGTCCTCATCACGCCCAAGCGCATCCAGAACCGCGCCAAGCTGAACAAACTGTTCATTCTCAGCAATGCTGTCAATCGTCACCGCAGAATCATTTCGCATCAGTTCCAGCGTGTAGGTTACTTCATCCACTTCCCACTCGTTCTGCACCGCGGTATCCCACTGAAACAGCACATCCCAGCGATCAAGAAATTCGTTCGCCGATGGAGCGCGAAGATGAAATGCCTCCGGCGCATCGTTCATCGGCAGGACTTCAACATAGAATCTCATCACAACTTCCTCCAGTGGAATCATTCCCTCCCAGTTGTCAGCGGCTGTGATTTGCACCAGATTGCGCTCGTCATTGTAATCCGGCGGTGGGCTGAGTGTGAAGTCGCCGTTTTCTTCTATGGACACCGCCAACTCATCCGAGTTGACCGAAAATGTCAGCGAATCGCCGTCATTATCAAAAAATACATCATTCAGATTGGCGATCACCGCGGGTTCGGCATCTTCAAGGATGGAAAAGTCATGAATGCGATGACCAACTTGAGGTCCCTGGTTCAACCGTCCGCCTGATAATTGTGCTTCGATGGTGGGAAAATCAGGATCATTGGAAAAGACAGACAAAATGCCGGAGTAGTTCGGCTCATTTCCAGCCCGGAAAAACACAGGCACCTGAATGCCTTCGCCGGGTTCTATTCGGAAATCATTATACTCCTCATCGAACCAAAAGACATCACCCTCCTGTTCAAGGCTGATTGACCCGATTAACACGCTCTCGCCGACATTGCGGATTGACAGCGACAGCTCGCGTTCTTCGTCGAACGCAATTGAGCCAAAGGCGAAGACTAACGGGGTAACTTCAATTGTCGGGTGCGCCTGCTCGAACCAGTACACTCCCATATCCGCCCGGCTCTCGTCGGGATCGGGATCAAGATTAGGATTGCCAGCGTCAATGCAGGGCGATTTGGTCTCGTTGTCTTCCGGGTAGTCAGCCCAGCTAAGGTGATAATCGCCAGCTTCAGCATCAACAAACAGCGGGTCATCGTCAATGTTCCCAGCGCCCCAGTTGACATCGCCGTTTCTGTTCACTTCGATGCCATCCTCGCCGCCTTCAACATCGCTGTAAGAGATGTTCACTGCGTTTTCGTCCTCTTCGCCATCGAAGCTGATTTCCGCCGCATCGGCATTCCAGAGTATGCAGTCGCGGAGCGTCGGGTTGCCGTTGTCTGTGCAATAAATTCCCCCGCCAGCTTCACCGGCGATGTTTCCGGCAAAGGTAGTGTGGACGATTGTCGCCGAGCATCTGCCATTAGCCGCGCCCGAAAGATATAACCCGCCGCCAAATTCTTCAGCTTGGTTGTTGGCAATCAGCAATCGTTCCAGTGAGGGTTGGACACCGTCCAGATAAGCGCCACCGGCAGATTCAGCCTGATTACCAGTGAGACTGCCACCAATAAACGACAAGTTGCCATTGGCATAGATTCCGCCCCCGATAAGTCTGCAATCATTGTTGTAGATATCGACATTTCGCAGGAACATCACACCCGATGAAAAAATTCCACCACCGTTAATATCGGCACTATTCTCATGCAATTCAGAATCTTCAAGCTCGGGTCTGCCGCGCGAAAATGAAGCCAGACCACCGCCGCGATTTATGGAGTGATTGTTGGCTATGGTAATGTTTGTCATCACCGGGCTGGCGCTGCCCATAAGAGTGATGCCACCACCATAAGAGCGCGATTCATTATTCTGAATGAGGATGTTGTCCATCGGCGGATTGCCGTCAACCACCTGAATTCCACCGCCACTACCGCCAGTGTTTCCTTCTACGATAAGATTTCGCAGGGATGGGCTGGACTCGTCGCAGTGAACGCCACCGCCGAGCCGTTGAATGTCGAGCCCACCAGTGATGGTGAAACCGTTCAGGTGGGTGCTAGAACGAATGTTTCCCGTGAAGGTTACTGTGCTGGTGTGATTATTCTCGCCGTTAATGGTAACTGCCGCAGGGTTCTCAGGATTGCCGACAAGAAGAACCGTCAGACCATCAAGGACGATATTTTCGACATATTCGCCAGCGGCGACGCGAATGGAATCACCATTACTCGCGTTGTCGATTGCCTCCTGAATGGTTTCGTAATCCTGAGGAACGTTGATTGTTTCGGCGTTTATTGAGGTGAACAGAAAAGACGATATTACAATCGTTAAAATAACATGGTAAAGTCTTGGCATATTGTATCCTTCAAGCTTCAGGCGTTTAATTCAAGTCGTTGGTTTGCATGGTGAAAAATGTGACTGTTGAAGTGTTCATTTTCGCTTGCTTCCTTTATCCAAGAACTAAAAATTCAACAGACCATAACTAAACTAACAATGTTTTAAAGGTCTGACAAGACAGATATTGGTAATCCCGCATAAAAACGCACACGATACTTCCAAAAACGAAAACAGCGCCGGAAATCCGACGCTGTTAATCCATCCCCTACAAAACACAACTCGGAGCTGCGGGTTTGCTTCCGATTGGTTTGATGCAAGTTGCCGTATTTGCGGAGTCAGCTAAAAACATAGGGATATTTATCTGAAACCCTTAAGTTACCTAAGGGTGGTTGACATAGTAAGTGGATCTTTGTAAATTACTAAGTGATGCGGGCTTGATTTATGTAACCAATTTCATCTGCGGGTTGCTCCTTGGCTAACCCCTTCGCGGTACCCGGTCGCTCTGGGGTTAATACTTGTCAACCAAACCCGCCATCACCATCACACCTCAAGGGGTATTGTTATGGGCGTTTCCAGTGCGCGATCATTATCAATGCCCTTTTTTTTATCCCTCAAGGTCTATATATATCTTGATTACCTGTGCGATTTCGCAGTGGTAACTGCCTCAGTTGCTCATCATGTTTCCAGGTGCTGTAGCTGTGCATTGTGTGTTGTGCTGTAAGCTGTGCGATGTTTCCAGTGCTGTAGCTGTGCATTGTGTGTTGTGCCGTTAGCTGTGCGATGTTTCCAGTGCTGTAGCTGTGCTCTGTGTGTTGTGCTGTAAGCAGTGC